>CAZOZZ010000078.1:0-18968 GCA_964584435.1 uncultured Solibacteraceae bacterium
CGGCGCGGTGACGAACTGCCCGAAGGGTTGTCGACACGCAAGAAGCGGCTAGGAGCCTCTGGGCCTAACTTTCGGACTTCCTTCCCTGAAAATCAGACAAAACATGTGCAACGTTCCACTACCCTGCTACGATGCCGTAAATGGAGGCTAGATCGGAAATTCCGGTTTAGAAAGACACACGAATGGAAGTTGCCATCATAGGACCGGGAACCATGGGGTTGATGATAGGCCAGCGGGCTGAGGCTTGCGGGCTCTTCACTCCCGAGCACATCCGTCTCAGTCGCGTCCGGCCTGGACGTCGGAAGGTCGTCGAGGCGGCGTTGCCGGGTTCCCAGATACTCACCGATAACGCCGCGGCCGTTCGAGACGCAGAACTGGTCGTACTTGCGGTGAAACCGAAATCGTTTGCCATCGTCGCCGACGAGATACGGGACCACCTGCCGAAGGATGCACTCGTTGTGTCCCTGGTGACGGGAGTGAGCCTCGAACGGCTGGGGAGCCAGCTCGGCGTCGAGAACGTCGTCAGGGCGAGCACGAACATCGGTATCGAAAGCGGCGTCGCAACCACGTACTGGATCGCCGGCCCGGATGTCGCTCCGGGCAGTCGCGAACGGGCCATCGAGATCGTGCGTTCGTGGGGGGACGAGGTCGAATGCAACGACGAAACCCTGCTCGACATCGCTATCGTCGGGGTAGGGTGCGGACCGGCACTGGTCATCGAGTTCATCCAGGCGCTGACCCGGGCGATGGTGACCCAGGGCATGCCCCACGACCTGGCTGAAAGGGGAATCCTGTCCCTGCTTCGCGGCACCCTGGCATTGAGGGCTGCTGCCGCCGACCGGCCACTGTCGCAGTTTCAGCAGGAGGTCATCACGCCGGGAGGTATCACTGCCGAGGCCCTGCTGGCGATGGAAGAAGGCAAGTTTCGTGCGACGGTGATCAACGCCTTTCGAAAGGCGCACGACAAAGTGTCGAATCTGGCACCACCCAAAGGCTGATCGACTCAGTTGCAGTAATCGCTTGTCGACCCGCTCTCGGCGACGGGAAGTGGCAGGGCGTTGATGGCGATCGTGTCTGTCGGAGAAAGGAACTCGAGCCAGCAGATCGCGTAAGGGGCCTGGTCTCCCGGATGGACGGCCAACCAGGCAGCGTCGTTGCTGACTGAGTTCATCGACCGGAGGTCGTAGACGCCCCAGTCGAAGAAGACGTTACCGGGTACTCCGATCGTTGTGGCAATGAGTTCGCCGGCGCGGACTCGGGTTCCCGGCGGAAAGAAGGTGCCCTGGCTCTGCCCTTCTACCGCCTGCGGCAACGTATCGGCGATTTGCCCGAACCGTGGTGAGAGGTCCAGAAGGTGGTCAATCCGGTACATGATGCCGCAATCGTTAACGAACTCGAACACATGCTGCAGAGTGCCGGACTCAAGATAGCGCGCGGCGCTTCGGAGGGTGGCATCCATCGGCGCGAAGATTTCCACACTTGTCCCCTGGCCCGGGCCGTCGAATCGGAGCCCACCGTGGGGCTTGTAGTCACCGCCACGAGTCTGGCCGGGAAAGAGTACCGACGTCGCGTTCGCCAGCGAAACTGGAGTGGGAAGCAGCAACGGGTTCTCACAGCTCGGCGGAGTTCCCGAGGCTGACCAGGCGCTCCCATCGTGTTGCCAGGTGACCTGGGCCGAAGCCGACAGCGGCAGGTCGAGCGCCGCCCCGGACTGGGAGAAGAACCCGAGGGTGCCGACCATCGCCTGGTTCGTCGAACCGCTCAACTGGATGAACTGGGTCGTGTAACCGCCGCCGTCGACCAGGTGCGGGAAGAACAGTTCGTCCGTGACGTCAGGGGTTGATTCATCAACGAGTGTGGTCGTCGTGATCAGAAAGTCACCCCGCTCGTTCACCCGGCTTCTCAACCCGACCAGTGAGATTCCGCTCGATGCATCGGTTGAAATCCGCAGAACGCCCTCAAACGGCGTCGTCAACGAATCCAGGCCTTGAATCTGGTTGAGGAACTTCGCAGTTTGACCGTTGCCCGGTAGCGTGACCGATCCCGCCAGGTCGGTGACGCCGCCGCCGGGTGTCAGCAGTGCAAACGCCACAGTGATGTCACTGCTCGACGGGTTCACGATAGCGATTCCTGTCTGAATCGTCCCCGCCGCCGAGCCTGTGGCTTCCACGTGCAATCGAAATGCCTGACCAGTGGACGACGCTGGAACGCCGGCCTCGGACACCGTCACGTCGCCGCTCCTGAAAGAGAAGACCGCCAGACCGGATGGCGTGCCTGAACCTGGCGATGGCGTCACACGGACCGAACCCGACTGGGTCGTTCCACTGACGCCGGCCGTCTGGAAGCTTGCGAAACTGCGACTGGGAATGGTGTAGCTCGAAGTGGAAGCGACCAGGCCGTTGATCGCGAGCGACAACGGTTGCGCAGTCGCCCCAGGCGTGCCTTGCTCGAAGAACTCGACCGTACCGCTGATCGTGTTATCAGTGGGATTGACCAGGACGACTTCAGTCGTCCATCCTCCGCCATCGGCGAAGTGAGGAAAGTAAACCACCGCACCTGTGGCTGAGGTAAGCGGACTGACCGGCAGAGTCGTTAGAAGAAACTCACCACGCTCGTTCGTGAACCCGCGTAATGCGACGGCAGCTACAGGCATGTCGGAGCTGAACGTGAAGGTTCCATCGATCGACGACGCCCCATTGAAGGGCGCTTCGTTCAGGAACCGGGCAACCTGACCACCGGCAGGAATGGTCGTCGTGCCACTGTCGAAACTGCTGCGGGTCGGGTCCGAGAAATAGTACGTGATGATGGCGTCGGTACTGCCCGGATTCGCAATGGCCAGGCCGGTCGTGACGGGTCCGCCGACCTCCGCCCGGATGCGCCCCGCCGTCGTGGCTGCCGAGGCCGGAACACCCGTTTCGCTGACCAGTATGTCACCCTCGCGAAACCCGAAGATGGCGACGCCGGATGGTGTCCGGCGCCCGGTTGCATCTTCCCGTATCCCACCAGGATCGTGTCGGCTGCCCCCGCGGTGGTTTCCGAATCAGACCCACCGTTGTTCACCAGGAACGGGATGGAGGTTGTCTGCGCCCGAAGCACGCTCGGACCCGGCACCCGGACAAGGACAAGCAACAATCCAATCCCAATGAGCTGGCGTGAGCGAACGTGGAATCTCATTCAAAGCTTCTCTTGAAGGTCAAACTTGCGACGCTGTCCTCAGTAGTCCGGCTACTCCCTTCCTAGGAGCCTGAAGGTGATTCTACCCAGGTAGACACGCCTGCTTTCAACCTTTCGAACGGTCTTGCCTGCCGGAGGTGACCTTCACCGTCCGAGCGGCAGACGTCCCTCACGAACGGCCAACCGAGTGAGACAGGAAGCACGGAACATGAATGCCTGCCTGCGCGTGTTTAAGTTAATGGCGATGGACAACGCGCCGGACCAGGTCGCAAAGAGTTGGCAAGCGCGACCAACCGCCATCTCAATAAGTAAATATATACTTTAGGCAGCAGTCATCACATAACTCACTATGTGGAAGTTATCTATCGGCCTTGGAGGCGTGTCGTCCGGACCCACCCCCGCAACGCTACAGCGATGCCGACTTCAACGTGGTCTTTCCGGATTACTTCCAGACTCTGGGAATTCCAATCGTTGCCGGGCAGGACTTTTCCTCACTCCCGGACAAAACGGGTAGTCGGGTCGCCATCATCAACGAAACGCTGGCCGGCCGTCTCTGGCCGGGACAGGATGCAATCGGGCAAGTTTCCTAACAAAGACATTCGTCACTGGACTCATCGTCTCCGGTCCGCTATAACAACGGTTCCGTACTTCGGCTTCAAGACCAAGCTCGACTCTGTCCACTGAGTGACTGGGAAGCTGCCGGCTAGGAATTCACTTTTCCAGGGAGCCTTATGAGCATTGCCATCGACGGTTCAGGATTGACTGTTGAAACACTCGTCGCGATCGCACGCTCCGGAGAGAGCGTCGAAATCGCACCGGATGCGCTGGACCGGATCAAAGTCTGCCGTGCCATGCTCGAGGAGAAGCTCGCCAACCGGGAGATCATGTACGGCACGAACACGGGCATCGGTGAGTTTGCTGAGGTGGTGCTGGACGACGAGCAGATCCAGCAGTTCCAGCGGTACGTGATCTACAACCACGCCGCCGGAATCGGGGAGCCGGCTCCGATTGAACATGTCCGCGCTGCGATGGCCGCACGGACCAATGTCATCGCGCACGGCAATTCCGGCTGCCGGCCCGAGATTCCCCAGACCCTGGTGGAGATGCTCAACAGGGGCGTGACACCGGTCGTCTGTCGGAAGGGGTCCGTAGGAGCCAGCGGTGACCTGGCGCCGATGGCCCAGATGGCTCTGCTGCTGTTGGGGGAGGGGGAAGCCTTCTACCAGGGCCGGCGGATGGCGGGGGCCGAGGCCATGAGGGCGGCCGGGATCGAGGTGCCGGGATTACAGGCACGCGACGGGCTGGCGGCCATCAACGGGTCCAACTTCCTGACCGCCATGTCGGCCCTGCAGGTCTTCGACATGGAGCGCTGGCTGAAGCAAGCCGAGATCGCCGCCGCCATGTCGATCGAGGCGCTGCTTGGCAACATGAAGCCGTACACGGCAAAGCTGCACGAACTGAGAGGTTTTTCCGGAGCAGTCGCTTCGGCGAACAACCTGAGAAAGATCATCGAGGGCTCCGACCTGACAACCGGCAACATGAAGACGAAGGTCCAGGACGCGTACTCGATGCGTTCGACACCACAGGTGATCGGGGCGGTCCGGGACGCTCTGGCGTATGGGCGTTCGCAGGTCGAAATCGAGCTGAACGGCGTCGGGGACAATCCCATTTTCATACCTGAGACGAAGACGACGCTGACAGGCGCCAACTTCCAGGGAACCCCCGTTGCCCTGCCCATGGACATGGTGGGAGCGGCCATCACGACAGCGTCGGTGATGTCGGAACGTCGTATGAACAGGCTAACGAACCCAGCCCTGTCCCAGGGATTACCCGATTTCCTGGCACACGAGCCCGGCTTCTACTCGGGCCTCATGCTCAGTCAGTACACGGCCGATCATTTGATCGTCGAGCAGCGAATCCTGTCCGCCCCCGCCTCGATTCAGTCCATTCCCGCCGCGGCCGACCAGGAGGACTTCGTCTCGATGGGCATGAACACGGCCCTCAAGAACGGACAGATCCTGGACAATGCCCGCGGTGTGCTCGGGATCGAGTTCATGGCCGCGGCGCAGGCGCTGGATTTTAGGGAATTCACGGCCGGGAGGGGAACCCGGACCGCCCATGATGTCATCCGCAAGTACGTCGACCACCTGGAAGTGGACCGGCCCCTTTACCCGGACCACAATCGGATGAAGGAGCTGGTCGAATCGTGCGAAATCCTCAACGCGGTCGAGACGGCGGTCGGGAAGCTGGAGGGGTAGAGGCCTGTCCGATAGAAGGGTTCCTACTGCCCTGCTCCCCGCTCACGCACGATAAAACTCGTCATCATGCCGGCCTCCAGGTGCTCGGCAATGTGGCAGTGCATCATCCATTCGCCCGGATTCGACATGTCGACCAGGTACTGGACCGTCGATCCGACCGGAATGATGGCGGTGTCCTTCCACACGAGGTTTTCGTTGAGCACGCCGTCGATGGTCAGAACCAGGAACCGCTGCCCGTGGAGGTGCACCGGATGGTTCATCGGGTGAATCGTTTCGGGATTGTTAAACAGTTCGATCTTGACCACGTCGCCGACCTCAAACTGCCAACCGATATCCATGTTCTTGCGGCCCGTATCAGTATCCAGTAAGGTCCAGTGCACCTGCTCCGCACCGGACAGCCAGTTCATCATCGGCATGGCGTCGTTCCACTCCATCGGCGGCGCATAGAGCCCGGACTCGAACTCCATGGCGAGCACGATCGGGAGCGGCAGGTTCTCGATATCCAGCGTGAGCTCCAGCCGATGGTCGACCGGGCGACCGAAGTACTGGCGGTAGTCGTCGATGTCGGAGGAAACATCGGCGTTCTCGCGCAGGGTATCGAAGGCGGTGGCGTGGTCGGCGGAAGTCGCACCGGCGGCAACCACGACAGTGCCCAGCAGGTCGCTGCGTGGATAGAATTCACCACGAAACTCATCGATCGCCTGAATGGAATTGGTGATGGGCACATCGCCCGCCTCGTCGAACTTCACCTCGACAATGTAGCGCTCGGCCGGTGCGATGACGACCGAATCAACCCACTCCTCGCGCTCATACTTACTCACGTCGGAGCCGACGATCTTGATCTGCGCTCCGCCGAACACGACGTTGAACGTTCGGGTGTTTGCGACGTTCGTCAGGTAGAACCTCACGACGTCGCCCCTGGCCACGTCCAGCGTGTAGTCGGTCTTGCCGTTAAGCAGCATCACGTTTCCGAACCGGCCCATCAGGGCATGGGTGGCGGCAGGGTCGCCGTAAGGTATCGGCCCGAGGTCGTCCATCAGCAGGTCGTCAAAAATCAAAGCCTCCTCGTGGTTGACCGGGCTGTAATAGTCCGGCTCCGGCGCGCCGACGAGAAGGTTCCCGTACAGGCCGAGATCCTGCTGGATGTCCTCGCGCACGTGTGGGTGGTACCAGTAGATTCCCGAGTCGCGGAAAAAGATCTCGTACCGGAACGACTCCCCGTAGGCGACTGGAGGCTGGGTCACGTTCGGGACACCGTCGAAGCGGTTATCCAGCCGGATGCCATGCCAGTGAACGGTCGTCTCGTCGGGAATATCGTTGTAGAAATTGACCACGACCGTGGCACCGCGGGGCGCCCGGATGAGCGGGCCGGGATACATCCCGTTGTAGCCGTACATGACGAACATCTTGCCGTTGATCGTCCGACGCACGAGCGACGCCCGGATGTCCATCTCGTCGCCGTCCTGCATGTCGACAATCACCCCCGGCACGGCTTCGGGCAGCGACATCAGATCGAGATCCCCGCCTGGAAGGAACGGATCGGAATTCGGCGTCGTGGACACCAGGCCGGGCAGCATCGGCATCGGCCGATCCATGGGCGGCATGCGCCAGGCGGCCGGATCCCCGCCCATCGACATGCCCTCCATCCCTTGCATTCCCGGCATTTCCTGCCCGGACTGAGGCATAGCCGGCATCTGTGGGGACACCGGGGGGCTTTGCTGTGGTTCGAGGGGCTTGCCCGAGACTCCCGCGGTGAGCAGGGCTGCGCCGGCAGCCACCAGGAGAAGCATACGGAGGGCGGCTATCCAGCGAATTGGGTTGGTCATCTTCCGCCCGAGGTTCGTGTGGGGTTTTCACCGTAACCGTACTTCGCACACGGCTCGTTTTCGTACGGCCCGTGACCGGCCATGGTGTGCATCATGCCGCTGCGGGACATACCACGCGACACGATCGGCCCGCTCCACTTCGTCGCTCCCGGATCGTCGGTGGGCTCAAGTGTCAGCACTACGAGATACTTGTTCCATCCGACGCGGCCATGGACCGAGTCGTTCTCGTCAAGCAGCCCGATCCGCTTCACCTCATCGACCTTGGAGTTCGTGAGCCAGACGGTGTAGTGGCCCTGTTTCGGAGCCTTCAGACGCTCGAAGCCGATCGTCAGCTCGTAAATATACGTGCCGTCGCGTGCGATCGAAACGCCGAACGGCGACCTGGCGAACGAGGCCTGGGCGGTCCCGCGGGAACGCCCGGTTCCGGGAACCCGTCCGGTCTTGACCAGATCGATCGCGTAGTACGGCAGGCTCGGCGGCGGGAGCGCCGTCGCCGAGCAGGGGCTAGGCGCGCTGCTCGGTATGACGGCGGCGCTCGCATCCAATGGTCCGAGGTCCGGCACGTGCGGCAGCCCGAACCCGGACAGGCCAACCAGGACGACCATCGTGACGACAATCCTCGGTCTCGTTATCATTGCGGGCCCTCCGTATCCCAGTCCTGCGCACTGGAGATGTTCGGCATACCCCAGTCCTCACCGTTCCAGCCCAGGAATCCCTCCATCCGGAAGGTCCAGAACCCCGTGGTCATGTCGCTGATGGCGATCAGGCCGTCGGCATTTCGCACGTCGACGCCAAAGGCGCCGTTGAACATCGCGTTGCGCCGCGTGTTCGGCGGCCCAACATAAGTGTCGTAGTAGGCGACGGTCACCGGATTACTGGGATCCATCATGCTGAACACCTGGAGACCGTCG
Organism: uncultured Solibacteraceae bacterium; assembly: GCA_964584435.1. Lineage (GTDB taxonomy): Bacteria > Acidobacteriota > Terriglobia > 20CM-2-55-15 > 20CM-2-55-15 > CAZOZZ01. The sequence goes on from CAZOZZ010000078.1 coordinate 8,170, forward strand.
AGGTAGCCCGACACGAAGACGTAGGGATAACGCACCTCGTGGTTGTGCGTCAGGTTCTTCCAGTCCGCTGTCCATCCTGAGATGGGACGCCGGATGTTCTCGACTTCGCCGGAAAGGCCGGGCTCCAGATCGAAGATTCGCAGAGGCGCGTACTGATACTCGGTCTCGGCGATGGCGTAGCGTCCGTCCGCCGTCGGTGTAAACGTATGACCGCTCCGCACGCCGCTGATGCCGGTCAAGGTGACCAGCAGTTCTGGTTTTTCAAGATCCGTGATGTTGTAGACGTAGTAGCCGCCGGTGCCGCCGCCGTAGAACCGGTCTTCGGCGGAATCGACGTGATACCCGGCATAAAAGTCGTGATAGCCCCGCCGTCCGCCTTCGTTGTTACCGGCCGGAATCCTGGCGATCATCGCCCCTTCGATCCGGCCCTCGACAACCATGCCCAGGTCGTACACCGCCGCGTACGGGGCCCCGATAGTCGCGATCAGCAACACCCGTCCGTTGCTGTGCTTGTAGACGAAGATGTTATGGAAGCCGCCGGGTGTGTCCGGCTCACGCAGTCGAGCTACCTCTTTCACGGTGCTCGTGTCCGGCAGATCGGTCACGTCGACGATAACCGCGCCCATGTCGCTGTCGGGTCCACCCTGACCAAACTGCAACGACTGGACGAAATAGTAGCGGTCGTTCCACTTGAAGTGCTTGACGTCCATGCCGCCGTTGCCAAGATGGAGATCCTGATCCTCGATCCGCCACTTGTAGATCACCTTCGGTTTCGACGGGTCCGAGATGTCGATCACATCGGTTCCCTTGTCACCCTCTTCTCCGTACACCATCCGGGCCACGTAGGCAAACGGCCGCGACAGCTCCTGCTCCAGGTCCATGTCGGCCACGCTGAGCCTGGGACCGAGCGGGATGTGTCCGAGAACCTGGATGTTGCTGCTGCCCGGGTTCTCTGCGGTCCAGAGGGCGACACCCTGTCCCAGTAGGGCCGGATGCACGATCGGAAGGCCAGCCACGATAAGGAACGCCAGGGCAAGTATGGAGTAACGCTTGTTCACAGTTCACCTCGTATGCGAATGGATGGGGAGATTATCTATAGTTTCGGCCCACAGTGTCAACTCCAAGCGAACATACCGTCCGACCCGTCGTACGCTTTGGCAACGACAGCTGTTCGTCCGTCGCCAAACCGACGTCGGAAACCGCCAGGCAATCTCGGCCCTGATCCGTCCTGCTCCCGAAGAGGCGGCGACAGGCTGCAATCGGACACGACACAGAAAAGCCACCCCGGATTTCGCCGAAGGTGGGCTTTTCCAGTTCGAAACAGTTCTACTGGTTGGTTGCAGTTCTTATGGCGTCGATGGCCTCGAGGGTGAGCTTCGTCCTGAACTCGATCAGCTTTCTTCCCAACTCCTGCGTCTTCGAGAGGGGTTCCAGATTGATGCCGTTGATGGAAGCCCGGCCCGCCTTCACGCGCTGGTCGAACCGGATGGCTTCAGGGTCGATCACCGACATGATCGACGTGATGCTCAACTCTTCGTGAATCCCGTCGGAACCCGAGCTCGCGTTGTATTCCATTTCCTCAGGGATGCCGAGGGTTTCCTGGATGTACTCCCGAACCTGTGTGTGGTTGTAGAACTCTGGGATGTGGTGGAATTGGGTCGGGTTGCCACTGTACTTGGCGGTCAGGTTGTCGGCGGCAGTCTGCATCCCTGTACGGTTTCCGCCGCTATCGCCGAGGAAGTAGACCTCTGTGAAGCCCATGCTACGGAGGCTGTCTCCCATGTCGGTCAGCAAGGCGGCATACGTCGCCTGAGAGATCATCGGTCCCGTCCTTCCGACGGAAACCTCACTGCCCGGATTACCCGGTTCCAGCGTCACGAGGGGCGCGACCAGGGTGTTTCCCATCTTGCGCGCGACGGATTCGCCCATCAGCTTGTTGGAATAATTGTGCTTACCCGACGCCAGGTGAGGGCCATTCGATTCCACACCGCCGGTCAGGATCAGGGCGGTCGTCATGCCCCCTTCGACGGCATCCCGAATCTCCATCCAGGTCAGCTCCTCGAGCCACACGCTGTCGACGGCATCTATGGGCCGCGGGGCCACACGCTCTGCCTCCCGGGCCGCGGCTCGTTCTGCCAACTGCTCGGGAGTCAACTGCGCACCTCGACCGAAGCGCCCACGTTGCGCGGCCGCGGGCTGCACGGCCAGGGCCACGATCACGAATACGCTCAGAAACAAGAAAACGACAGACTTCGCTCGGCTCATAATCTCTCCTTAATCGTCATTCAATATGAATTTCAGAATCGCACCTGGGATCTTATCCTGGAAATCAGGGAGCTGAGCCTCGATACACTACCGAACGCAGGCCAGCATGGAACAACGCAAATGGATAGGTGGGATTGTAACAGAGTTCAGCAGACGCGAGGCTCAAAGGATCCCGATCCCGATCAGAGTAGAAAACGCTGGCTGCATATCGTTCCGGTAACCGTAGCCAGTCGTTCTCACGGACCTCGGCTGAAAGCGATCCCGGACTTTCTTCTACTCCGCGCGCAGCGCCTCCATGGGATTGATCGACGACGCCCTCCTTGCCGGCACATAGCTGGCCATCTGTACGATGAGCGCATCTACAAGCATGATTTGTGCGGTCATAGACCGCACCTACACGGCAAATCGTTAGTTAATAGCGAAGCAATAGAAAAGGCCCGCACCGCCTGACCCTGCCAGAGACTCCTGATCACAGCCCCGCGTCGCATGCGCGGAGTTCCACGAAGTGTTCCCGCCGCCGGTACGATCGTGGTGGCCGATCATCGCGGTTCCCTCACCACTGTTTGTCCAGTTGTCACACGTCTGGTAGGAAGCCCGGCCGTCGGACATCGAGCCGGTCAGGATGTCGTGACGGTTGACATCGTCACCTCTTCCGCTCACGCCTTCGCCTTTCTCATTCAGAGCGCTTAACTTGGTGAGGTTGTTGCGGTCACGCTGGACATCTCCGTGAAGATCCGCCACGTTCGCAGCGATCATCTCACCGTTAACGTTGTGCCACGGGCCGTCACCGATACGGTCGCGCGCATTGACGCCGCCTGCACCGGTAGTGCTCAGATATGCGTGCCATGTCTTGCCGGTCGATCCCGCCGCCTCGGCCAGTTCCTGGCAGTGGCGATCCGCACCTTCCAGTCCGCCCAGGTCGGCACCGCTGCCACCCCCTACGCTCGTAATGAAGAAACTCATCGCCGGTGGTGGTCCGCCACGACCACCACGACCACGTCCGCGCTGCGCCATGCCATCCGCGGCAAAGGCCAGCAGCGCAACAACGACAAGAACAAACTGAATCCTTTTCATGTCGATCTCCTTTTCGTTTTTTCTTAAATCTTACAGGCCGTCGTTAAACGCCCGCCTTCTGGAAAGCGAAATGGAGTAACGGCTCGACTTCAAATCCGCAGCAAATCGTATCATTGTACCCAAGAAATGGCATTCTCTGAAGTTCAGCGTCGATAGTCAAGCTGTTAGCCATTCGCTTTCGGCTGTTAGCTGGTGGCTATTGGCCTTAGAATCGCGGCCGTTCTGCCAACAGCCGCCAGCTTATTGCATGCCAGGCACACCCTTGACCTCGGTTGCTGGAAAGACTACTCTTTACCATCTTGTGAATGAACGTCTAAGTCGTTGAAAACAAGAAAGCCTCTGATAGATCATGTGCGGTTTGGAAGCGTGCCGGAGTCTAGGGACTGTGGCCATCTACCAGAAGAACCAAAAGAAATGGATGAAATCATCACGCCGAGGTGAACTCACTTGAGCGAGCTAGAACAAAACGTAGCACCCGTTTCATCACCGGATCAACCTCTGGATTGGGCGAAGATCGCCCGGTTTGCCATACCTTCGGCACTCGGTCTTTTCCTGTTCCTGGCGCCGGTGCAGTTTGGTGGAAGCCTGACGATCCCCATCGCGATCATCGTGTCCGAGCTCCATTCTGCAATGGGCAGTGCCGTTCTTCTGAGTCTCATCACGTTATGCGTGGTCACCGCGCTGGTGAGCGTTGCTTATAGCTGGCTCAACTTTTCCTGGTTACCCAAGAGCCCGCTCGTGGTTAGGATTTTCAAGACAACCGCCTTCTGGACAACACTGCGAATCCTCGGTGCCGTGTTCGGCGTCATGTTCTACATGAAAAGCGGACCGCAGTTGATCATCGCAGCCGACACAGGTGGAACGGCATTCGTGGACATCGGCGAACAAATGTTCCTGATCTTCATCACCTCGTGTGTGTTTCTGCCGCTGCTGACCAATTACGGGGCCATGGAGTTCATCGGTACGCTGGTGCGGCCCGTGTTCATTCGCCTGTTCCGCCTACCGGGCCGTGCGGCCATCGACGCCACGGCATCGTTCGTTGCCGCGGCAAGCGTCGGCTTGCTGATCACGATTGAGCAATATCGAAACGGATCCTATAACGCACGCGAGGCCGCGGCCGTCGCCACAAATTTCTCGGTCGTCTCGGTCCCGTTCGCAGTGCTGATCGCTTCGGTGGCCGGGATCGACCACATTTTTTTCCCCTGGTACATCACGGTTGCCGTGGCGTGTATTATCGCCGCAATCATCACTCCACGCATTCCGCCACTCTCACGGAAACCGGACACGTGCTTCGCAGATGCCGTCGGATCACCTGAAAAAGATCGACCCTCCGGAATCTCCATACCGCGACTGGCCTTGACGCGGGCGGTCGAGCGAGCGAAGAGCGCTCCGGGAATACAGGGATATGCGGCCAGTTCGGCGCGCTCGATGGCCGACGCCGTATTCGGAGTGATCGGTGCAAGCATGGGGATGGTGGTCATCGTCATGATCATCGCCCTGCACACACCGATCTTCGGATGGTTGGCGCTGCCGCTGGTACCGGTGCTGAATTTGATGGGTGTCGGCGGGGCGGATGCGGCTGCACCCGGACTCCTGGTCGGCTTCCTCGATCAATTCCTGCCGGCCGTCATGGCTGGGGACATCGATTTCGAGTTAACAAAGTTCGTGCTGGCCGGGCTTTCGGTCTGCCAGCTCATCTACATGTCGGAAGTCGGTATCCTGTTGCTGCGGTCGATCCTTCCGCTCACGTTCCTGGACCTGGTTCTGATCTTCCTCCAGAGAACGATCATCCTGGTACCGGTACTCGTGATCGCAGGGAAACTGATCATCTCGTAAGACCCTGTCTACCGTTCAGCGGCTGTGGATCCTCACCATACCGCGTTCTAGGCTCGCAAGATTCGGGGCGCCGATCGAGCCCATGTTCCGGGCAAAGGCGCTCTGGAGCATCTCGATCACACTTTGAACGCCTTCGGCTCCGTAGGCTGCCAATCCCCACATCACGGGTCTCGCCAACAGGACTCCCCGGGCCCCCAGGACCATCGCCTTGAGTATGTCGGAACCGCGACGGAAGCCCCCGTCGATCAGAACGGGCACTCGCCCGCCAACAGCGTCGGCGATAGAGGGAAGCATCTCGATAGGGGCCGGGCCACTGCCGACTTCGCCGTGGTTTGAAACGATTATGCCCGCAGCGCCGTAATCGAGCGACGCCTCGGCGTCGGCCGGCGTCATCACGCCCTTGACCAGGAGAGGCACATCGATCCCCTGGCGGACTTGATCGACCACGTTCCAATCCGGTGATGGAGCAGCGCTCGCTCGCGCTCCATCCCCTGAGACACCTATCGTGATACTGACCGCCTGACAACCAGCAGCAACTGCCTGTTGAGCGTCCCCAAGAGCATCCTCTTCGACATAGACGGAATACCAGAGAGGCGTCGTAGCCAGAGGTGCGAGCTGGTTGATCGACACACTCGAGCGACTGCTGATGATCGTTCCTGCCCGGGCGGCCGAAGCTCCGCGCACCGTCGCCAGCTCACCGTCGGCGTGGTACTGCTTCTGATCGGCAACAGGACCCACCAGGATCGGCGTAAAATGCTCTTCACCGAACAGACCGACCGACAAGTCCATATCCACGGTGGGGGTCATCCTTTGAGGCCGGAAGGTCATGCGGTCGAAAGCGGCACGGTCGCTGCCGGCGATGGCCGAATAAACAGATTCCGGCAGCTTGAGTTTCGCCACGTCCTCGAATTCGAAACTATTGACGAGTTCTTCCCGGGGAGGGAGACGAAGCGGAAGGCTCGGATCCGCTCGCTGCTCGGTCCCAACGGCCGAACCGGCAAAGAATGCTCCAAGGCTTCCCAACGCCCCGCGTCTGCTGAGTTCTCTAATGCTCATGGAAAATCCACCTTCACCACGGTTCGATCGAGCGCCGCCAGCGTCGTCCGACCGGTGCTCGCCATCGCTTCACGGAACTCGGCCTGCATGATTCCCAGAAGCCGCCCGACTCCTGCCGGGCCGAAAGCGCCGAGGCTCCAACGCGCGGCACGTCCCAGACATACCGCGTCGGCACCGAGTGCGATCGCCTTGACGATGTCGCTACCTCGTCGAAATCCGCTATCGATGAGTACCGGAATCCGTCCCCCCACCGCGTCTACGATCTCCGGAAGGACTTCCAGCGTCGACGGTTCGTAGTCCATCGATCGGCCCCCGTGATTGGATACGATGATGCCGTCGTACCCGCGTTCGACACACGTGCGGGCATCTTCGTGTGTGAGGATCCCCTTGAGCAGCATCGGTCCCTTGATAAACGGCCGGATCGAGTCCGGATAGTCCCAGGAATACCACAGCCTGCGATCGCTGATACGGTACCGGGCCGCACCTTCAGTCGGGGTCGGTCGAGTGGGTGCGGTGCTGTTCGGGCGTGGCGGGTTGCCCCCCAGATGCCTGTCGTGCAGGTCACGCTCGAATCGAGTTGCCTGTTGATCGATCGTGACGACAATGGCTTGCGCGCCGGCAGCCTGAAACTGTTCGATCCGCTCCTGGTTGCGGGACATCACCTGTGTACCGTACAACTGGGACCACCGGGGACCGTCGGCAACCGCCGCGATTTCCTCAATCGGAAGACTTGCGGGATCGGCCACGATCATCGGTGTCCCGGCCGAGGTGGCTCCTTCGTACATGCCTCCTTCGGCCGAGGGATGCAAGTCCCCCTGCCTGGCGCTTGGCGCCACCATGATGGGGAAGTCCATCTTCAGCCCCAACACCTCGGTGGAGGTGTCCACGGATTCGGGAGAGGCACCCGGACGCTCGATCAGTTCGACCCATTCAAAGGCCTCCCGGTTTCGGCGCAACGTGAATTCGGAATCGGTTCCATGCGCCATGTAGTCGTATCGCCGGAGCGGCATGTTTGCGAAACAGATCGGCTCGAAGTCGAAGGCCGTGATCATCTCGTCGAGTCCCGGCACACGCTTGTGATCCCTGAGTCGGCGCGGGTCCAGTTGAGCCCCCAGAAGTGGTGAACCGGCCAGGACACCTGCCAGTCCGAGAAGAGCCTCCCGCCGTGTGACCCCCTGGCGCCAACGATCTTCTATCTTTCCCACAAGTCCCCCTGGTTGGTCCGGATTCGATGGCAACGTACCTCGCGGGGTCGGGCCTGTCAAGATAAGTAGGGCTCAGCACGTAGCGAGCAGCGGGTAGCGTGAAGCCCACTGCATCCGATCGGCTCCGTGCTGCCCGCTGCTCGCTACCTGCTTCAGGCTTCTCGCTCTTCCGGACTTTGGACTCGAGACTCCCGATCCGTGTATGATGTGCCGTTCAGAAAAGAGGAGGGCTATTGATGTCGGACAAGTGGATGATACGCGGTAGAGAGTATGGCAACTGCAACTGTGACTGGGGATGCCCGTGCCAGTTCAGCGCCCTCAGCACGCATGGCAAGTGTGAGGCGATCGTAGGTGGGATTATCGAAGAAGGCTACTTCAACGAGACACGCCTGGACGGCCTGAACTGGGTGATACTCGTAAAATGGCCAGGTGAGATTGTCGAGGGCAATGGCACGCAACAGGTAATCATCGATGAGCGCGCTGATGACGCGCAGCGCGAGGCTCTTCGGAAGATCCTTCACGGCGAATGTACCGCTCCAGGGGCCACGCACTTCTTCGTATACAACAGCACGATGTCGGAGGTTCTCGACACTCTTTCGAAACCGATCGAACTATCGATCGACGTCGAAAAAAGACTGGGTCGGATTAAGATTCCGGACATGGTCGAGTCCGAGGGCACGCCCATTGTCAGCCCTGTCGACGGGAGCGAATCCCGATCCAGAATCCATCTGCCAAACGGGTTCGAATACACGTACGCTGAAATGGGCAGCGGTACGACTAAGGCCGACGGAAGTATAGAGCTGGACTTTTCCGGATCCTACGGTCAGTTCAATGAACTCCACATGAACCAGGACGGCGTGATCCGCTGACACACCGACGAACGGACCGGCCTGCGGCGGAACGTAGATGAGTGGAATCTCTCAGCCCGCTTCGCCCGCCCCTTCGCTTCCGAGGCGGGACCGGATCGCGATACTCGCTGCACTGGCCGGCGTCACATTGCTTGCGTGGGCCTACTTGCTATTCATGTCTCAAGGCATGGGTGGCATGGGTGCGATGCCGATGTCCGGCGCGGCTGATGTTGTGCGCATTCGCCCGTGGACGACGGCCGATTTCCTGTTGATGTTCCTCATGTGGGCCGTAATGATGGTGGGAATGATGGTTCCCACCGCGGTTCCCATGACCATGGTCTACGCTGCCGTGGCGAGGAAAGCAGCCGGTCAGGACACCCCGCTTCCGGCAACAGGCATCTTCGTGGCCGGATACGTCGCAATGTGGTGCATTTTCAGTATCGGTGCAACCCTGACGCAGTGGTTGCTCGACCAGGCCGCCCTTCTTTCACCCATGATGGTAACGACCAGCCCGTCTCTGGGTGCCGGACTCCTCATCGCCGCCGGCATCTACCAGTTAACCCCTATCAAGAATTCCTGTCTCGATCACTGTCGTGCTCCCGCACATTTCTTTGCACAGCATTGGAGCCGCGGGGTGTCAGGGGCATTCCGCATGGGCTTGCATCATGGGGCGTTCTGCCTGGGGTGTTGCTGGGTCCTGATGGCGCTCCTCTTCCTGGGCGGCGTGATGAACCTGCTCTGGGTCGCTTTGATCACGCTGTTCATCCTCCTGGAAAAGGTGATTCCGCTCGGCGCCGAGGGGGGACGTGTCGCTGGTGTCGCTATGATTCTTGCCGGTATCGTCTCGCTGGCCGGATTAGGGTGGGGATGAGACGCGAAGACTAACCGCGACTGCTCGTCGACAACTGGACCGTTTTCGCGTGAGGGTGACAATTGTCACCCAAAACTGGCGGTACCCCTTCCTGAGGAGTAGGATTATTCGACAAAGCTTTTTTCATACACCCCGGCAGGTTTCACAAAATGAACAACGCCACCGTACGATGCCTCCGCTCCCTCCGCCCATTGTTGAACGGCCTCCTCATTGCCAGTCTGTCTCTACCCCTCGGCCATCTCCTCGCTTCGGCCCGGGATGAGGAGAAACTGGACGTCTTTGTCTGCCAGGAATCGAAACTTTGGACACGGCCCACCGAACAGGCCCAGCGGCGTCGCTTACGCAACCGTTCGCGTCGCCGCGAGCCGACTCCTCAAGACGTTTCCTGGGTTCGGGATTTCATTTTTTACCAGGGTGAAGGCGGCGAGAGCGCCCAGGCCGATGTTGAAAAACTATCCGGCGCCTGGTCGGCGAACGAGGTCACCCGCCATTGCACCGACACCGAATGGAAGGAGCAGATCGAAGACGGGCGGTTCCTGGAACTCTGGTCCTTTTTCCACGAAGTCCTCTCCGTCGTCCGGAAGGGCAACGTCTACACCGTAACGGTGAAGCCAACCGGCAAGGGATACCAGTTTGTTCGATTCGCCAGGACCGGACAAGACGCGGCAGGTTCGATGGAACTTGTCGTCGTCACTCCTTCGGGAGAACTGCTCGAAACCCTCACGGAAAAGTCCGGGGTCGACGACCGAGGCCCACGTTAAACCGTGTAAAATAGGTCAATTGGCCCGCGAGCCGTAACCTCCAGTACCTGGAAACCGTAGTCATCGTAAAGAGATCGGTTTGTCCGGTCGTTTTCGAACCCGAACAGGCGAACCACAGTACAGGTTTGCCAGAACAAGAACAGGAGGAGAACCTATGAGGTTCCGATTTTTGATCCTTGCATCGGTGATTCTGATTGCCCTGCCCGGCTACGGCCAGGTGGCAGGCAAGTGGACAGCAAATGTCCCAGGTCCGCAGGGCGAGCAGGAAATGACGTTTGATTTCGCGGTGGACGGTGATTCGGTTAAGGGAACCGTCAACAGCGAATTCACCGGAGAGGCCGAAATCCAGGCAGGAGAGGTCGAGGGCGACAAGATCTCATTCAAGCACGCGGTAGAGTTGGGTCAACGGACCATCACTTTTGCTTACACCGGTACGATCAAGGAACGCGAAATCGAGTTAACACGTACCGTGGAGGGTCGCGGTGGTCGTGGTGGCCGCGGTGGTCGTGGTGGCGGTGGTCGTGGCAGACGCGGTGGACTGGGCGGCGAAGCAACGTTCACCCTGACCCCAGCAGGATAGACGCCCAAAACGAGATCTGCAGGTTCGAGTGTCGGGGCGGCCGTCCCTGGCCGCCCGCGGGCATTGACGAACTTGACAGTCAAGCCCCGTCACAATTCGCCTCCCGAACCTGGATTCGCTCCCTTCCGGGACTTGCCGAGCGGGAGTTGTCGGCTTGATCGCGGGTGGCCAGGGACGGCCACCCCGACACGCTGGTCTTCACATTTTGCTGCTAAGAGCTCAATCCTAAGTAGAACTGGACGATCCGTCCTGTAGCCCGTCAGAACATTTCAGACAGAGATCCCTAAAAAACTAAGAGACACT
>CAZOZZ010000079.1:0-18933 GCA_964584435.1 uncultured Solibacteraceae bacterium
AAGTGTCCCAATAGGAATTGTCTCAACGGAGGGGTTCACCCCAGGTGCCTGTCCCCATTTTTTCACGTATCCGCTGCGACAGGGCGGCCGGATATGCGATTATGAACCGACAATTCGGGTACCGCGAAGGGGGAAGGCGGATGACGAGGAGAATAGCGATGACGAGAAGGGGGCTTGGGCTGGCCGTTGCGACTTTGCTGGTCGTGACGTCGGGCTGCGGTGGCGGCGACTCAAGGGAGGGTCTGAAGGTCTACCGCCATTCCGAGAACGGATCACCGACCAATATCGATCCGATTCAGTCCGATACAATCTATGCGAACATCATCACCGTCAACGTCTACGACACACTCTACCGCTACAAGTATCTCGCGCGCCCCTACGAGATCATACCCAATCTCGCTGTCGGCATGCCCGAGGTTTCGGACGACGGCCTGAGCTACACGATCAGGATAAAAGAGGGCGTCGGGTTCATCGACGATGAAGCCTTTCCGGAAGGGGTCGGCAGGGAGGTTGTCGCCGGCGATTTCGTCTACTCGATCAAACGACATTTCGATCCCGAGAACATCTCCAGGGGGGCCTGGCTCTGGGACGGCCGGATCGAAGGCATGGACCAATGGATAGAGGGCGGTGGCGATTACGACGCCCCGGTGTCCGGTCTGACCGCGCCGGACGACTATACGATCCGGATTCGACTGACCCAGCCGTTTCCCCAGCTGACCTACACGTTTGCTATGGGCTTCTCAGCATTCGTGCCGCGCGAGGCCGTCGAGTATCACGGCACCGCGCTCGGCCGGCGCGCCGTGGGCTCGGGCCCCTATCGGCTCACCGATTTCAACACGACGCGCGCCGTCTTCGAAGCCAATGAGAAATACCGTGAGGAGCCGCTGGACCTGGCTTACGAGGGTTACGATCCCGACGTGCACGGACATCTCGGTATCGAAAAGCTGGCCGGCCTGGCGCCTCCCTATGTGGATCGTCTCGAGATCGATTTCATCGAGGAAACTTCCTCACGCTGGGCCTCGTTTACATCGGGTCGCGAGATTCAATATGCGACCGTGCCGCCCGAACAGGTGCCGTCCGTACTGGCATCGAGGAATCCGGTCACACTCAACCCTGAGTTCGCCGACCGCTACCATATGATCTCGACGCCCGAAACCGGTCTCGTGTTCACGGTCTTCAACATGGACGATCCCGTGATCGGTGTAAACGACGATCCCGAGCGCAATCGCATGAATCGGGAGCTCCGCTGTTCCGTTCGTGATGCGTTCAGCTGGCAGCAGCGCAACGATCGTTTCTATGCCGGTCTCGGCGTCGTCTTTCCCGGGGTGATCCCGCCCGTGGTGCCCGAGTTCGACGCCGGCATGGACCAGGACTCCGTTACCCAGAATGGTGATCGCGCTCGCCGGCGTCTCGCGGATGCCGGCTGGACGGATGCGAACCTGCCCGAACTCGAGTACGGATCGACGGCGAATACGATCAACCGCGAGATGTACGAACAGTTTCGCGGCAATCTCACGAACGTCGGTTATCCACAGGAAAAGATCTCGATTCGAACGTTCGCGAATTTCGGCGATTTCAGCGAGGCCATGCACAACAAGGAGCTCATGATCATGGGCTACGGCTGGGGCATGGACTACCCCGATGCCGAGAACACGTTGCAACTGTTCTACGGACCCAACGGCGCGCCGGGATCGAATGCTTCGAATTACAGCGATGCCGAATACGATGCCCTGTACGAACAGGGGGCCGTGATGCAGCCCTCGCCTGAACGCACGGCGATATTCCGGCGCATGAACCAGATGCTGATCGACGACTGCGTCGGGATGATGGCACTGTCGCGCCAGAGCGTGTTCGTCTGGCACAAGGACGTGATCGGCCAGCCGGACCGTGAAGTCCTCGGCGGTTTCTGGCTGCGCTTCGTCGACGTCCCCGACGTTGCCGGATCGACCGACTGAGCAGGAAAGATCCTTGAGGCACGAGACGCATGAGGCGCGATGGACTTTCTAGGGTTTGCGTTCCGGAAACTGCTCTACGGCATCCCGCTGATCCTCGGTGTGAGCTTCGTGAGCTTTCTACTCATGGTTTACTTCGGGCCCGACCTGACCTTCCAGCTCGTCGGCCGCAATCCCAGCGTCGAGCAGCTCGAACGGGCGCGTGAGCTGCTCGGCTACAACGATCCGTTCCTGTTTCGCTATCTCGATTACCTTCGTGAGCTCGCAACGCTCGATTTCGGCGAGTCGCTTTCGACGGGCGAGCCGGTCTCTGAGCTGCTCGCGCGGACGGTGCCGAACTCGATCCTCGTCACGCTGCCCGGATTCGTCATCGGCAACCTGCTCGGGATCGGGCTCGCACTCGTCGCGGGTTGGTTCCGCGGAGGCATCGCCGACAAGCTGATCATGGCCGCCGCAGTCGTCGGCATGAGCATCAGCTTCCTGATCATCATCATCGCCTTCCAGCTCTTCTTCTCGTCGCGTTACGGACTCAACTATTTCCCGGTGCTCGGCTGGGAAGTCTCGAATCTCGGCAACTACATTTACTATGCTACGGTGCCGACGCTCGCGATCATCTTCATCTCGCTCGGCTACAACACGCGCTTCTATCGCGCCGTCGTCGTCGAGGAGATGAGCCGGGACTACGTACGCACGGCGCGCGCCTATGGCGCCGGTGCCGGGCACATCCTGTTCCGGCATGTGCTGAAGAACAGCATGATTCCGATCGTCACACGAATCATGTTCTCGATCCCGTCGATCATCGTCGGCGGCAGTCTGCTCGTCGAGTCCTATTTCGGGATTCCGGGCGTCGGCGCGGCCGCTTACGACGCGATCACGACCGGCGATCAGCCGGTGCTCAAGGCCGTGGTTGGTTTGACGGCCGTTCTCTTCGCGCTCGTCATCATAGTGAACGACGTGCTCTATCGTGTCGTCGACCCTCGGGTATCCGTCAAATGAGCGTCGCCGCCGAATCGCTGCCCGCGTCGGGCGTCCGGTCGGACTCGCTCTGGCGCAAGGGCCTGAGGAAGCTCGCGCACGACCGGTTCGGGGTCGCAACACTGATCATCGTGCTCGTCTATCTGCTCATTGCCGCCGGGGTTTGGCTCGGACTGCTCGGGCAGGATTGGTTCGTGACGACCGACTCGAGTTTTGCGCCTGCGTCGGCCGAGCACTGGTTCGGCACGACGCGAAACGGGCAGGACATATTCGATCGCGCCATCTTCTCGACCAAAACGGCCTTCGAGATCGGTCTGCTCGTAGCGCTGTTCACAACGGCGATCGGCGGAGTGCTGGGTGCCATCTCCGGATTCTATGCCGGCGGTTGGATCGATGAACTGCTGCTCTGGTTCATGGGCGTGCTCGACGCGATTCCGTTCTACCTGTTCGTCGCCGCCGTCGCCTACGCGATGCAGGGACATCCGTTTGGCATGCACGCGGCTCTGATCGCCACGTTCTGGACGACGACCGGCCGCATCATCCGCGGCGAAGTGATGAAGCTCAGGAGTCTCGAGTTCGTCGAGGCCGCGCGAGCCGTCGGCGTGGGGAACCTGGTCGTGATTTTCCGGCACATCTTACCGAATACTTCTCACATTCTGCTGGTGCAGGCGACGATCGTTTTCGTCACGGCGATCAAGGCCGAGGTGATCCTGTCTTTCCTCGGCATCGGCACGCAGGATGGCGTGAGCTGGGGGCTCATGATCTCGCAGTCGACGAACGAGGTGACGGCCGGCTTCTTCAATAACTTCATCGCGGCATCGGCGTTCATGTTCGTGCTCGTCCTTGCCTTCAATCTGTTTTCGGATGTTCTTCAAGATGCGCTCGATCCGAAGAAGGTGACGGGGGAGTGAGGCCATGAGCGAATCGCCAATCCTCGAAATCGAGGATCTCGTCGTCGAGTTCGCGACCGAGGATGGCGCCGTGCGCGCCGTCGACGGGCTAACGCTTTCGATCGGCGCCAGCGAGATCGTCGGTCTCGTCGGCGAATCCGGCTGCGGCAAAAGCGTGACGGCGCTCGCGCTGCTCGGCCTCGTACCGTCGCCGCCCGGCCGCGTATCTGCGGGGTGTCTGCGTTTTGACGGTCAGGAATTGCATCAGCTCGACGAGGCGGGGCTCCGAAAACTGCGCGGCGCCGGTATCGCGATGATCTTCCAGGAACCAATGACGGCCCTGAATCCGGTGTTCACGGTGGCGAGCCAGATGACAGAAGTGCTCAGACGCCAGCGCGGCCTCGACCGAGCGGCTGCGCGTGCCAAGGCGACCGAGTGGCTCGATCGCGTCGGCATACCTGAGCCGGAGCAACGCCTCGGCGATTATCCGCACGAACTCTCGGGCGGCATGCGCCAGCGCGTCATGATCGCAATGGCGCTCGCCTGCGAACCGAAGCTTCTGATCGCAGACGAACCGACGACCGCCCTCGACGTGACGATTCAGGCCCAGGTGCTCGAGCTCATGCTGTCGCTGGCGCGCGAGACGGGCACGTCCATGCTGCTGATCACCCACGATCTTGGCGTCGTCGCCGAGACCTGCGATCGGGCCTGCGTCATGTACTGCGGCCGGCTCGTCGAGGCCGCGTCCGTCGAGGATCTCTTTGCCGCGCCTCGACATCCCTATTCGGCAGGTCTGCTGGCTTCGGTGACGCGTGTCAGGGCCGAGCGCCTGGCGACGTTGCCGACGATCCCCGGCGTAGTGCCGGATCCGGCGCACCTGCCGAGCGGCTGCACGTTTCGTGACCGCTGCGCCTACCTGGAGGCGCGCTGCGCCGAAGAGCAACCCGAATTGCACAAGCTCGGGCCGGCACGCGTTGCCTGCCACTACCCGGTAGCGGTCACGTGACCGGTCTGCTCGAGGTCCGGAATCTCAAAAAGTACTTTCCCGTGCGCGGCGGCGTACTCCGCCGAGTCGTCGCCCAGGTCCGAGCCGTCGATGACGTGAGCTTTTCGATCGGTCGCGGCCGGACGCTCGGGCTTGTTGGCGAATCGGGTTGCGGCAAGTCGACGCTCGGCCGTGCCGTGCTTCGCCTGCACGAGCCGACTGCAGGGGAGGTCGTCCTCGATGGGCGCCCGGTGACTGGCCTGAAGACGCGTGAGCTCAGGGAGCGGCGGCGGGAAATGCAGATCGTGTTTCAGGATCCCTATGCGTCGCTGAATCCGCGCCGAACTGTGCTCCAGACGCTACGGGAGCCGCTCGACCTGCATGCAATCGGTACGCGCGCCGAGCGGCGACGACGTGTTGAGGAACTGCTCGAGATCGTCGGACTCAGGGCCCAGGTCGCGTCCCGCTACCCGCACGAGTTTTCGGGCGGACAACGCCAGCGCATCGGCATCGCGCGGGCGCTCGCACTCGATCCGAAGCTCATCGTGGCCGATGAGGCCGTCTCGGCGCTCGACGTGTCTGTGCAGGCGCAGGTGCTCAATCTGATTTCGGATCTACAGCGACGACTCGGAATCTCGTTCCTGTTTATCTCCCACGATCTTGCCGTCATCCAGCATGTCTCGCACGACGTCTGTGTTATGTATCTGGGTAAGCTCGTCGAAACGGGATCGGCCGACAGCGTCTATGCCGAACCGAAGCATCCGTATACGCGCGCGCTGTTTTCCGCCGTGCCGGTTCCGGATCCGCTTCGAAAGTCACGCCGCATCGTGCTGCCCGGCGACGTCCCGTCACCGGCCAATCCCCCGCCGGGCTGCCCGTTTCATACGCGGTGCCCGGAAGTGCGGCCCGAGTGCCGGCAGCTCATGCCGGCCACGATCGACGTCGGGGGCGGCGACGTGCCGCATCGGGTGGCCTGTCATCTATACACCTGACTTGGGCGTGCGGACCCTATAGAAAGGTGTCCGGTATATCGGGGGAATTCCATCCAGAAATGGATTGATGACGGGGGCTTGGAAGGTCGCGCCACCACGAAAGACGGCCTTTCCGGGGTTCACCGGCGCTTCGGCGAACTCCTGCCCGACGAGCTGCTCTGGGCGGAAGACCCGGAAACCTGCGAGAGAATCAGAGTCGTCCCAGGCAAACTGCGCGACCGCGACGTGAAAGTGGGCCGTCACATCCCGGTGAGTCCGGGCGCCCTGACGCGCTTCCTGATGCAGTTCGAAACCGTTTACTCAAGGCTGGGTAAGACAGACAGCATCCTGGCAGCGGCGAGCGCGCACCATCGCCTTCTCTGGATTCATCCGTTCCTGGGTGGCAATGGCCGCGTTGCCCGGCTCATGTCCCACGCGATGCTGTTGGAGACGCTGGGTACCGGAGGTGTCTGGTCGATCGCAAGAGGCCTTGCCCGTAACGAGAGCACATATAAGCGCCAACTCATGGCTTGCGATGCTGAGCGTCGCAACGACCTTGACGGCAGAGGGCATCTAAGCGAAGAAGGGCTGGCCGAACTTACAAGCTTCTTCCTCACCACCTGCATCGACCAGGTGGACTTTATGGAAGGGCTGGTCCAGCCGGACAGATTGCGCGATCGCATCTTGATCTGGACCGAAGAGGAAATCCGGGCTGATGTCCTACCAGTAAAATCAGGTGCCGTTCTCGAAGCCGCCCTGTATCGCGGTGCGCTGCCGCGAGGCTCAGTCGCTGGCATCACTGGGACAAGCGAGCGACAGGCTCGGCGCGTGACTTCAGCCCTGATCGATCGAGAAGTGCTCGTATCGGAAAGCTCGCGCGCGCCGCTGCGCCTTGCCTTCCCTGCAAAACTCGCTTCACGCTGGATGCCGGGATTGTTTCCCGAACAACGGGGTTAACCGTGACGCACGCAACGACGACCATGTACGGAGGCGGCGAAGTCGCTGGACTGACCGTGCCACGGTACTCACCGACCTTCATGTGGGTCACACACGACATGCAGAAACACCCATGTCCCACCGGCCTGCTACCGCGTGACGAACGGCGGCGCGATCAGCAAATTCGGATCGGCATCCGTCTTCGGTACGAACTTCTGGGTGCGCCCGAGCTGGTTGTCTGAGCCGTACATGTTGCCATCGGAGTCAACTGTGAACGCATGCACTTCGTTGAACCGCGTGGGTCCCTCGTTGATGACATGCCACGTGTAGAGACGGTTGCCGTCGAAATCGAGCTTGACAAGCTTGAGCGGTCCCAGGTCAGACACCCACACATGATCCTCGCCGACGATGAGATCCAACGGCAGGCCAAAACCAGTCCAGACATCGACCAGCTCGACTCCCTGATCGTCACCGGTCAACCTGAAGACCTGGACGCGCCCGTTCGACCGATCGAGAGCAAAGATCAAACCGTCGGGGCCGGTCGCCACCGCGTGGACACCGTTGAACTGAACCGGGCCCTTTCCAAACTCGCCAAACTCCGACAGGTAGCGACCAGCGCTATCAAGAATGATGACACGGTGATTGTCGAGCCCATCAGCCACAAGGACTCGACCATCCGGCAAGAACGCCACGTCTTGTGGTCTCCCGAAATGCGTCTCGTCATCGCCACCAACGTTCTTTTCTCCCAGCGTCATCAACAGCTCACTGCCGTCGTTCGAGAAGACGAAGATCTGATGCAGCGTCTCGTTGATCACCCAGACTCGACTTTCCGGGTCATAGGGGCTGATGCGAATCCTGTGCGGACCGGGACCATCGGCACCTTCGAACAGGTGGTCCCATTGGTCCCAGACCTCGATGATGTTGCCGTCGCCGTCGGCAACCAGGATGACGTTCTGCCACACGCGGTTTGGCCCGCGTAGCACGTTGAGGCCGATCGAGCCGGCCCACCCTTCGAACCCGTCCGGAACCGGATCAGTCAGGCGAGTCTCGCCACGTTGCAAGATAAAGATGCGATCGGAGCTTTCGGCAAACACACCCGAATTCCCGCCGAAGGCAAAGCCGTCGTCTGAGAACGGCTGCAACCAGCCCTCGACGATCTCATACGGGGACGGGCCGATCGGACCGAGATCCTGCGATGACGTCGGTCCGGACATCGTGAACGCCAGGGCGAGTACCAGAAGCAGATGGGTGTAGCGCATGATCAGTCTTCTCCGATTTCGGGGACACGCCCGAGGGCCTATTGTTCCTCTATTCGCCCGGTATGACAAGTCGGAGGGCATAGTCACGTTGAGCCGCGGCTGGCAGACTGAGTCTATGAAACGCCATCATCAATCTCCCTGGCCCTACCAAATATCACCAGTCCGGTTTGGCGGTATTACGGCCATGTGACCTTCCGATTGACTCGAAGCCTCATCCGTAGTTCTATTTACGGGTGATCGAACCCGGTTCCACGCTCGCGCACTACGAAATCATTTCTGCCCTCGGTAAGGGCGGTATGGGTGAAGTGTGGCGTGCGCGGGATCAGAAGCTCGGACGTGAAGTTGCCATCAAGACCCTCCCTGAAGAGTTCGCCAAAGACGAAGAACGACTGGCACGGTTTGAACGAGAGGCGAAGCTGCTGGCCTCGTTGAATCATCCCAACATCGCCGGAATCTACGGTCTGGAAGAAGACAAGGGCTCGCGCTTTCTTGTCCTTGAACTCGTCGAGGGCGAGACGCTTGCCGACAGGATCCAACGGGGCCCGATCCCGGTCGAAGAGTCGCTGGTGCTCGCGTTGCAGACAGCCGAGGCCCTCGACGCCGCACACGAGAAAGGCGTAATCCACCGCGACCTGAAACCCGCCAACATCAAGGTGACGCCCGACGGCCAAGTGAAGGTGCTGGACTTTGGGCTGGCGAAGGTCTTACCCGCACGCGAGGCTGACGCGGACGTGTCGAACTCACCTACACTGACGATGGCCGCAACCCAGGAAGGACTGATTCTGGGAACCGCCGCCTATATGAGTCCGGAACAGGCGCGTGGTCGGAAGGTCGACAAGCGTACCGACATTTGGGCGTTCGGCTGCGTGCTCTATGAAATGCTCACTGGTCGACAGGCATTCCAGGGCGAGGATCTCACCGAGGTACTCGCTTCGGTTATCAAGACCCATGCGGACCTGGACCTGCTTCCAGCCGGCATCCATCCAGCGGCGACGAAAATCCTGAAACGATGCCTTGAAAGAGACGTAAAGAAGCGGGTGCGAGACATTGGGGACGTGCGGTTTGAGCTGGAGCAGCTGTCGTCCGATCCGGACGGCGCGTCTCTTCGGCCGGTCTCGGGTGAGATCCAGACGTTGGGTCATCGGAGGCTTCCCTGGGTCGTCGCCTTTCTCCTGAGCGTGTTCGTGGCAGCTGTGGCAACGTGGAGCCAGAGGCCGGCCCACGAGGCGTCGCTCCTCGTCACCCGCTTCGACTACGAGTTATCGGGGACGCAGCAGTTCAGAAACGTCGGCCAGGGTTTGACGGCTATATCGCCGGATGGCCGGCAGGTGGCGTACAACACGACGGACGGATTTTATCTGCTCTCGCTCGACCAGGGCGAGGGCAGGCTGATACCCGGTACTGAAGGCAACATCGCCTACCCCATGTTCTCTCCCGACGGTCAGTGGTTGGCCTACTGGTCCATCGGGGACAGGCAGCTGCAGAAGATACCCGTCGGAGGCGGGTCACCTCGGGTGGTGGCGGACATCGAGAGCCAGTTTCTGTACGACGCGAGCTGGGCCCCCGACGACAGGATTCTATTCGCAAATGCACCCAGTCGATCCGTCATGTGGATTTCCGGTAATGGAGGAAGTCCTCAGACACTCTTTCAGCTTGGTCCCGAAGTGGAGGGCTTCCCAGTCGCTCCGCAAATGCTCCCCGACAGGGACTCCGTGCTGTTTACACTGGCCGGCAACGACGAGTCCCGGATCGCAGTGCTATCCATCGAATCCGGGCGACATCGTGTGCTCTTTGTGGGCGACTGGGCCCGATACCTATCGAGCGGACACCTCATCTACGGGATCGGCGGATCGGTATTCTCTGTTCCGTTCGAGAGCACAACCACGGATGTTGCCGGCGGGGTTCCTGTCCTACAGAACGTCCGCGATGTCAGTTTCTCGGATTCGGGAACGCTTGCATACGTCACGGGGGCACCGGCGGATCGCATTCTTGGTCTGGCCGACCGGAGCGGCACCGTCGAACTCCTCGACTTGCCCCCAAACCAGTACTTGAACCCGCGTCTCTCACCCAGCGGAGACAAGCTAGCTGTACAGACGATCGAGGAGGGAAGTAGCACAATCTGGATCTACGACCTGTTTGCGGGCAGGGCGATCCGGCGGCTGACGCAGGAAGGGGAAAACACGCGGCCAATCTGGTCCCGAGATGGCGCGCAGGTGACGTTTGCCTCCAGACGCGGAGGTCGATGGGGTATCTACCGGCGGTCGGCCGATGGCAGTGGTGCCGCAGAACGCCTGGCCGTCCTGGAGGAGGGGGATGGCGAGCCCTGGCTGGGCTCGTGGTCATCCGATGGAGGCACCCTCTCTTTCACGCGGGCGAGGGGTTTCGAGAGAAGCGTATGGACGCTCTCTCCGGAGTCTGCAGGGCTGCAGCTCTTTGCGGACGCGGCAAACGGCTTCCCGAGAGGATCCGCAATCTCTCCGGATGGACGGTGGCTGGCCTACTTCTCCGAAGAGGAAGATGGCGAAAACAACAACGTGTATGTCCAGCCGTTTCCGGCGACGGGAGAGAAGTACAAGGTTTCCGAGGCAGGCGGCACGTTTCCTTTGTGGTCTCGTGACCGAAGTGAGTTGTTCTACAGGAGGGCTCTGTCCGAGTTCGACGACTTCCCCAGGCTGATCGCAATCGACGTGGAGACGGAAGATGGTTTTTCGTGGGGCACTGAGAGGCCGATTCCGATAGAGGGCTTTGCCGTGTTCAATGGCTACCGGGACTACGACATTATGCCGGACGGGGAGCAATTCGTTATGATCTTTCCGGCTGCCCAGGGAGACTCCAGCGACTCCGGCCCAGACCGAATCAACATCGTGATGAACTGGTTTGAAGAACTGAAGCAACGGGTGCCGGTGCAGTAGCGGTCGTTCGGGCCTACATCTTCCCATCCCAGATGCTGTTTCAGTCCACCTTCCCGTGAAGTCGCCAACCCGTAGAAGTGGATGCCGCGACGATGTCAGCATGCGCATCAATCCGACCGCTGGCAGATGTAGGGGCAGGCGATTTGAACGCCCCGGTGGGTTCGCGCCAGGTTGAACGACGTCAACGAACGTCGATCCGTGAGTAGAGGTGGATCACACCCCGCGGTGTCCTGAGAGTTTGACCCCTTATCGGTCTTCAGCAACCTGTAACCGACTTCCGCCTCTTGTTTCTATGTTCGAACACCTCGAAGTTGCTTAGCCCATCTTGTGGCGGGATTTCAATGCTGCAAAGAGCCGTCAAGATCGACTACGGCGTACCATGATTCCCTGGCGATTCGGGTGCCCAAGGGCTCGGACAGAGTCGTCAGGCGGTCGATGATCTTGTCGGCCATTTCATCGGAGGCGAAGTATGGGTCTCCCTGTTCGGAGAGTTCAACGGGCAACAACTCCAGACGCTTGATGCGAGCGTCTGGTCCGATGACGGTTCTAACAAGCACGCTTTCGGAAAACTGGTCGTCCCCATAGACACTTTCGACGATCAGCCGCTGAATGTCGGGAAACAGATCGAAGGCCGGAATAGACAGCTGGATGAAGAAATGGCCGATGCTGTACAGGATGGGTTTGCCCCGATAAATCTCAATGCCGTTGAGCAGATGCGGTCCGTGACCGAGAATCAGATCTGCCCCGGCGTCAATCGCCGCGCGGGCGAATAACTGCTTGCCGGTCGGGTCGATTTCTCCGCGCTCGCCCCAGTGGATATGGAAACTGACAGCGACGAAGTCCGCTTCCTCTTTTGCACTGCGGATCGCGTTTTCCATGGCCGCCAAGTCCTGGGCCCATGGTGAGATGACGACCTCTCCATTCGGCAACCGAATTTCCGAACCGCGTATCGGAGCGACGCCGGCAGTGTCCTCACCCGCGGGTGGAGCCAGTAAAGGTCCCATGTCGGACGCGGCCAGGAAGGCAAGGAATGCGAAACGCAAACCCTTGGATTCGATGAAGGCGGGGCGCAGTGCTTCGGCGAGGTTGTGCCCGGCTCCGCTCTGGGCGATATCCCGATCCTCGAGCGTCCGGAAGGCCGTTTCCATGCCGCTGACGCCGAAGTCCATCAAGTGGTTGTTGGCGGTTGCGACGACGTCGATCCCGGCCCACTCGAATTCGTCGACGATCGAGGGATCGGCCTTCGCGACCGCTTTGGGGTTAGGGTATCCGCTGTCGGCGAGGGCTTCTTCGAGGTTCTGGAAGGCGATATCCGCCGTCCGCGTCACGTTGAAGATGGACTGAAGGCGCTCGTCCGCAATCGAGGAAACCTTCCGGGTCCAGATGGCATCGCCGATGGCCGTCATCACGACGTCGTCCGGACCGGGGCTGGAGAGTTGTCCCAGACGCGAGGACCAGTCGATATCACGTTGTTCGGCACGACTCTCCGCAAGGCCGGCCATGCCGGGAACCGAAGGGACCAGAACCGCCACCGACAGAAAAACGATGACCACGAGGAAAAGAAGTGCGTTGAAAGGCCGAATAGACATAGTCGACTCCTGTTTCGAAGGCCGATCCCGGAACAGTGGACCATCGGCACCTTCCTGGCATGGCTAACCCTGGTTCGTTATCCTCAAAGCCTCATACGCCGGCAATGCTCCAACATGCTCCTCAAAAATCTGGCTTCGTACGGAACCCTTGGCGAAATTCGCGTCAGCACCGAACATCTTGACGATGGTCGGACACATATCCAGGCGATGGACCACATCCTTCACGACGTGCCCCGATTTGAAATCAGGCCCATAGAAGATGCTTGCCGAACGATGTGACTGGTAATAGCCGGGCGAATGGTGCAGTTCGTGGTAAATCGTCGTCTCATCATCGCGGCCGCATTCGGGCCTCATGACGATGGCCGTGTTCTGGCTGAAATACGGATCCCCTTCGACAAAGTCCAGGAGGTCTCCGAGGAGTTCGTCGGTATAGTTGATGACTTTCAGATAGTCGTCGTACCCGGTCTCCTCTAAATTCAACGAACCGCCTCCATGTCCCGTATCGTGGCCGTTGATCTGCAGAATTATCAGCCGGGGCTTGAAGGCGGCCAGGATCTTCGGGACCATGTGGAGCGCCTGCTGTTCTTCAAGAAACGGCGTCCGATAGAGCGTCGGCCTTTTTGTCGACGGCGTATAATCTCTCGCGTTCAGGTGCCCTTCAATGAACTCTTCCAGCCGCTTTCTCTCCGAACTTGTCACATCCATGTCATCGGGGAAATTCTGCCTGACGATCTCGGCGGGACTTCGCTTGTTCTCTTCGTAGAAGACAGCCTGTGTGGTCAAACTGACGGGTCTGGTCTGGATACCGAAATCCGGATGGGTCGTGAGGTACTTGTCGCTGAACCGCCACGCCCGGTACATCGACGTTCCCTGGACGTACCAGTACTGCGTGGCCTCGTCATTGTGGACCTTCCGGATATAGTGCGGGATGGTCGGGTATACCGGAATGTTGACGGAAATGTCCTGGCCCATCAGCAGTTCCGTATACATGAACCCATGGTTGAAAATCGTGTCGTTGTGGTCTTCTGTGCAGACGGTTCCCGCATCTGCCATACGGCGTCCATTCGGTCCGGTCGCCGTCTGTTCGTAGTAGTCCAGCTTGCGCGCACCGTTTCCATTGATGATCAAGATCATGTGCTTTGTCTTGAACCCTGAGGCGGTTTGCGCCGCTCGAGCTTCGGCTCCGGGAACCGACCCAACGACACCGGCACCTCCCAGAACGCCAAGTCCCTTCAAGAATTCTCGTCGCTTCATAACTTCGCAGCTCCTTCTGTTAACCGACGCCTACGGTTCATGACAATTGAGGCAAGCACCCCGGGGTGGGTGGGGAGGAATCATATCGACACGGCGAACACGCGGCGCCTGGCTGGTGTCAGGAGCGCCCGGAGTCGTGGTTGGCACGGTCCCTTCTGTGGCCGACAGTAGCTCCCCGATGACCGGGCCGGGTTTGCGGTCACTCGTGAACGTGATCCTGAAGTTTTCGAACGGCTCGTATTCCTGATACTGCAAATTCAAATAGTTGTTCGCATAGTCGCCCGCTACCACGCGGGTCAGTCGCCAGTCGCCCGGTTCGACCAGGGGGTTAAGCTTCAGTGTGCCTTCCCAAACGTTGGTGTCCACGTCCAGGCCAGACTTGATGATGATCGGCGGGCCAGCCGGTCGCCTCAGCTGGAGCCTCACCTTGTGGAGCCAATGGGGAGACATGAAGTGCACCGTGACATGCTGGACGCCGGCCAGATCGTCACTGACGATCGCCCTGACCTTTACCTCCTCGCCCAAACGCGCCGTGTACTTGTCCACCGATACTTCGAACAGTTCGGGCGAGGTCGTGTCTGCCATCTCGTTTGGCTCGACCGTGAATCGGGCGGTTTGCAACACCGGGTCGGTGCTGCCGAACAGGTAGGTCAGATTGCCGGCGCCATCGGAAATCGTGACCCCGTTGATGTAGTAGTCACCATCCGTGTAATGCTGATTCAAACTGATCAGCGCCTTGAACAGACCCGGTTCCTCTATTGAGGGAAGCATTTCAAAGATCGTGGACTTCTTGTTCGGTCCGACCGGCCCGATCATCTGGACTTCAACGCGGCGAATCCCGGACTTGTCGTCCTCTGCCTTTAGATAGATCGGAATGGCTTCCTTTACGGATATCTCTTTGCTTGGTGGAGTCTGATCCCGGTCAAACATGGAAAAATGAGTGACCCGGGGATGTTCAGTGTCCGCGTCCGGGTTGTCTTCGACCTTAAACCACGCATTCCTCATTGCTACGTGATGATCGCGCATGTACCCCTTGGCCAGTCCGAGTTCGCTTGTGGCAATCACGTAGTTGGGCATGTAGTACCCACCTTGAGCCCAGCGGCTGACTTTGATCTCTCCCTTGAGTATCTGAATTCCGGGACGTTCGGTTGTATTGTTGAGTTGAACCGTCCACCAGAACTGGTCGCCACCACGGCCGTTGGGTCCGTCGAAGGTCATGAACTGAGGCGGGAGAATCGTCGGGTCATCCAACACGAGCGTGAAATGCACGGTCTCGCCAGGCTTGACGATCGGGTTGTGGCACTGGACGTCTAGAAGAATGGGAGGCAGGTTGCTGCCCACCAGATCTTTTACTGTGGGCCGATTATCGTCCCGATACCACGTGTATGGATCCGGTACGCGGTCGCCCGGTGCCGTATCCAGATAAATATCATCAAAATTGACTGCTTTCTCGCGCACGTTTTCGCCAAAAAACCGTAGATCATCCCGGTATGGGTCCGGCTTCTGGACTTCCTGGGCACGAAGCACAAAGACGTGTGAGAGAGAGACTACCGCGAGCACCGCTAACAGAAGGCGGTGATGATGACCCATTTCGGCACCTCCATTCGATTTGAAAAGGTAGAACCCCTTACGTGGATGACCGCGATCCTACCGGACATAGCTCTGAATTCCTGAATTATTAGGCTCTACGGGGAAGGGAGTAAATGGCCCAATCGCATCAATTCCCTAGGGTAGATGCACCAAGGAATTCCCGCTTGATAAACAGCAGAACTCGGATGGGAATTCTAGAAAGTCAAGACAGCGTGTCGGGGTGGCCGTCCCTGGCCACCCGCGGGTCACGCGCCCCCTGATCCCCCCGGCGTCCTAATCCGCAATGCCTAACGCCGAAGCATCACGAGATGTGGCATGCGACTACAAGATCGGTCGGTACCTATAAGTTGCTGGAAGAAGGGGATCTGGGCTGATTCTTGGGAAATGAGGAATCCGACTGGGTGACAGATGTTCGGCTACGGGGTTTTACGTCAGAGTGGATCAAACCAGGCATTTGAAACACACCGAATGAATGTCCATCCGCAAGCGGCGATGGAGCACAACCCGCTTTGTCCTAAGAGTTTGATCCCCCTACCACTCTCCTGTACCCTGTAATCGCTTTTCGAGGAGAGGCAAGCGGTAAGGCAAGAATTGGGCAATGAACCGTAACGACGGCATAAGACCGTCATGGTTCGGAGCTTCTATGACTATCGCAGCAGGCACTCGCCTCGGTCCCTACGAGATCGCCGACCAGTTAGGTGCTGGCGGTATGGGCGAAGTGTATCGCGCAACCGACACGCGTCTGGACCGCACGGTTGCGATCAAAGTCCTTCCCGAACATCTGGCTGATCGCGCTGATCTGCGTGAGCGGTTTGAGCGTGAAGCCAAAGCCGTTTCCAGCCTGAACCACCCGTACATCTGCACGCTCTTCGATGTTGGCGAACAGGATGGAATCCACTACCTCGTCATGGAGTACGTGTATTAGGGAGCAGAGCCCTCAATACCCTAATCCGTTCTCCACCTATCGCGGCTTCGAAAACGGCGCTCAAGCCGGGTCCGGAATATCACGAGTGGAACCCAAGTGTCGGAATGAGGCACTCCCAGCTACGATTCTACGCGCCGGCTTGCTGATTAACCGCACAGTGAATCAGGAGATTGAGGGCTCTGCTCCCTAATCAATCTGGAAGCCCGCCGGGTCCCGTATTGGCAAGTTTGGGTGTATAAGTGATCTATGGATGGGAGATCGGCAAAAGAGCTTGAGAAGACGCTTCCAAGCGATATGCGTCCGGACTACAGCGAGGACGGGGTTGATTTGACTCTGATCCGTTGGATGCTTTCCCTGACCCCTGCCGAGCGCCTGGATGTGCTCCAGCAGCATGTTCGCTCGATTGAGAGGGTAGTTGGTGGAAACGCCTCGCGCTGACTTCCTTGCCATCCTCAATGCCTTGTCTGCGCACGATGTGAAATTTATCGTCGTGGGCGGCATCTCCGCTGTCCTTCAGGGTGCACCTATTTCTACGTTCGATCTGGACGTCGTCCATTCGCTGGAATCTGAGAACGTCACTCGTCTGCTCGCAGCGCTCGAGAGCCTCGATGCCTTTTACAGGTCCCAACCGAGCCTCAGGCTCCGTCCCGACAGAACCAGACTGGAATCTACCGGTCATCAACTACTGATGACCGGCGGAGGGCCTCTCGACATTCTCGGACGAATCGGGAATGACCGGCGGTATGAGGATCTCCTGGCAAATTGCGTTGAGATGAGCGTTGGGGAGAACCACGCTGTCCGCGTGCTCGACCTGGCCACGCTGATTGAACTCAAACAGCAACTGGGTTCGGACAAAGACAAGGCGGTTTTGCCGGTTTTGCTGAGGACGCTGGAGGAGTCTCTAGAAGAAAAGAATCGGGAATAGCCCAGTTTCCGCCAACAAACCCCTCCGCCCGGTTTCCGATTTTTCGTTAGCCTCTGAATTATGAATTAGGGAGCAGAGCCCTCAATATCCCGTAGTCTCCAAATCCGGAGATGTAGAATACGGCCGAGGTCTCAGAGAATCCCCCGACAAGGGTAGCCTCAAGGCTACCTCTGGTAACCGCAAGGCTCCCGAAGGTAACCTCGAAGTTACCCCTCGATCGGCTCCCCCATCTCTTTCTCACCGCAAACCACTGATTCCTTGCCGAATCTCACAACCCACCCGGCGGCACAGTCCGTGCACTATCCGTCCTCGAAAGCGAAAAGCGGATGTTTTTGCTGCAAAACGAATCTTGAAAGTGGATTCGGAACTCCTAAGGTGCGATTGGTGGTTTTGAAGGTGCGACGGGAACCCTTGAAGGTAAACACGAATTTTGAAAGTACAATTGCACACTTTGAAGGTGAAAAACGAATTTTGAAGGTGCGATTGCGCATTTTGAATGTGATTTGGGAATTCTCAAACCGGCTTCACGATTTCTCAAGGTGTCTCAGCGATTTTTGAAAGTGATTTGCGATTTCTCAAACCCTCTTCACGAATCTTGAGACCGACTTCACGCATTCTGAAGCGTGAAAACGAAATCTGAAGCCCAAATCCGATTTCTGAAAGCGAGAATCGGTCAGGGAATCCCACTCGGCGTCCCGAACGATCCGTGCGTCCCGGCACTTCTACGGCTTGGCGGTTTTACGTCAGAGTGGATCAAACCGGGCATGTGAACAACGTCAATTGACGTCCGTCCGTAAGCCGCAGCCGATCACAACCTGATGTGTCCTAAAGGGTTTGATCCTCTTATCGTCGCGTCTTCATCCGGACAGTGTGTACGCTGAAGAGTTAACCCTGATAATGCCCCCTCGACAGAGTGTCGGTGTGTTTGCTAATTGTCACGGCTTGGGAGGGCGTGCTTCGTGGCGCCAGGTCGCCCGAATCCTACCTGGCCTGGACGACTCTCCCCCGGGAACCCAGATCACGAGAACTTTCGTGGGTTTCTCGCCGGGAATCTTGTGGACGACCTGATCGCCGGCATGGACGAAGCCGACCATGCCGGGTTCCAGCATGTGACTCTGACCGTTGACGATATGCTCCAGAAGGCCTTCGACCACGTAGAAGATTTCCAGAGAACCATGGGCGTGGGATGCGGATTCGGTTCCGGGCGGGAGGACCAGTTCTCCTATCTCGATGTCTTTGTTACCCAGGTTTTCGTCGTCCAGAAGGATGCGGAAGACCGACCCGCCGGGCGAGATGTACGCATCTCCGGGCGAGGCGGACTGCGCGAAGGCAGGCAGCACGGACAGGATCATTGTGGGAACGACCAGCAGAGCGATGATTGCGTTTCGATTCATTGGGATTGACTCCTACGATTGAAGCAAGCTGTCAGTGAACAGCCCAAATAGCTGAAAACAAGTTCTGGCTCAGGCGAACGAGCCGTAACAGGCTATCGGAGAACGGGATCAGGGTCAAAGGCCGGAGACGGAGTCCGGGCGGTCCGGGACTGCTTGCCAGGCTCGGAAGGGTGTTGTCAAGTTAAGCTGTTCTGTGGCGTTCTCGCCGCCTTCACCGTCTGTAATTCATTCGGTTCTGGTCTCGGAACGAGGAGACTCCGCCCCTAAAAGGGACGAATTCTCCTTAACTTGGCAGTACCTTCCCAATGATTACTCCTGATCAGTGAACCTGCCTGGTTTGACGTACATCAAATTGTTGATAATTACTTGATGTACG
>CAZOZZ010000080.1:0-18669 GCA_964584435.1 uncultured Solibacteraceae bacterium
CCGGGGCGTTGACGTGCGATGACGCTTCCTGCCGTCTTGACCCATGTTCCATGTGGAAGGCGCGCAAGGTCGGTTGCCTTCTGGATTCCCATCCGGTTCAGACGGTCGCGGTAATACGCCATGGGATGGGGGCCGACGGTGACACTAGTGACACGAAAATCTGAAACCAGGCGTTCTTCAGAAGACATTTGTTCGAGTGGAGACGCTGTGTCGGGCTCGTCTATTTTCTCCAGCAGGGGACCAGCGCGGCGGGAGGCTCGTTCGACCTGCCAGAGTGCGTCCCGTCGATGAATGCGATTGTTTTCGGTCAGGAAATTTAAGGCGCCCACTTCAGCAAGGAGCGTCAGTTCCTTTTTCTGCAACTCGGGAACACGCCATGCGAGGTTGTCGATGGATGAGAACGGGCGCCGGGAGCGTACGTTGACGATTCGATGTCCGGCCAGAGCCCGAAGTCCCTTGATGTAGTTCAGACCGAGCCGCACGGCCAGTTCCGTTTCTCCGCTCCTCGACCTCACGCGTTCCAATCCGCAGAGCCAACCGGACTGCCGGATGCTGATCGGCAGGACGCGCAATCCATGTCTTTGCGCATCTTTGACTAATGTTGCCGGGCTGTAGAAACCCATCGGCTGGTTGTTCAGTATGGCGGCGGTGAACGCTGCCAGGTAATGGCACTTCAGATAGGCGCTGGCATAGGCGATCAGGGCGAAGCTGGCGGCGTGGGATTCCGGGAATCCATACAGTGCAAACGACGTGATGGATTGAACGATCTGGTCCTGGGCAACGCCAGTGACTCCGCGTTCGGTCATCCCGCGCCGCAGCTTGATCTCGATATCCCCCATCCGCTCCTCGGAGCGCTTGAAACCAAAAGCACGTCTCAGCTCTTCGGCCTCACCGCCGCTGAATCCAGCGGCAATCATCGCTACTTTCAGGAGCTGTTCCTGAAAAAGCGGAACACCGAGCGTGCGTTTGAGAACGGGTTCAAGCGTGGGATGGGCGTAGGTGACCGGTTCGCGTCCCTGGCGCCGGTTCAGGTAAGGATGGACCATCTTGCCGACGATTGGACCGGGGCGGATGATGGCCACCTGGACGACGAGGTCGTAAAAATGGTCCGGCCGCAACCGGGGGAGACAGGACATCTGGGCGCGGCTCTCGATCTGAAACATCCCGACCGTGTCGGCCTTCTGAAGCGTTTTGTAAACCGTCGGGTCGTCGGAGGGCAGGTGTGCCAGGTCGACCTCTTCGTTGTAGCTGTCACGGATCAGCTCGATGCAATCTTCGAGGACGGCCATCATGCCCAGGCCCAGCAGGTCGACCTTGATGATGCCCATGTTGGCGCAGTCGTCCTTGTCCCACTGCACGACCGTTCGATTGGGCATCGAAGCAGGCTCGAGAGGCACAACGGAATCCAATGCTCCCTGGCAGATCACAAGGCCGCCGGAATGCTGGCCCAGATGTCTCGGAAGGCTCTGCAGGCCGGTCGAGAGCTCCATGAACTTGCGGATGCGTGGATGCGCAATGTCCAGGCCGGCTGTCTGGAATTTCATCTCCAGGCTGTCTTTCGGATCCTTGTATTCCCAGTGGCCGACCAGGTTCGAAAGTTGGTTTAACGTTTCGGTATCGAAGCCCATGACCTTGCCGACCTCGCGAGCCGCCGAGCGTCCCCGGTAGGTGATGACGTTGGCGGTCATCGCCGCCCCTTTCTGGCCATAACGTTCGTAGACGTATTGGATGGCGCGCTCCCTCTGATCGCCGCTCGGAAGATCCAGATCGATATCGGGCCATTCCCCGCGTTCTTCGGAAAGGAAACGTTCGAACAATAACTCCATGCCCACGGGGTCGACGGCGGTGATACCCAGCGAGTAGCAGACCGCGCTGTTGGCCGCCGAACCGCGGCCCTGCACGAGGATGTTTTCCCGGCGACAGAACTGGACGATGTCCCAGACGATCAGGAAATATCCGGGCAATCCCAATTTCTTGATCAACGCCAGCTCATGTTCGATCTGACGACGGGCTTTTTCGTGGAACGGCCGGTACCTGTTGTGTGCCCCTTCAATCGTGCGCTTGCGGAGGAACGAATCCATCGTTTCTCCATCGGGTACGGGATACCTGGGAAATTTGTACCCCAGGTCGTCCATCGTGAATTCAAGCCGGGAGGACAGTTCGATGGTTTGTGCGACAGCCCCAGGAAGGTCCCGGAAAAGAAGGGACATTTCTTTCGGGGTCTTCAGGCGTCGTTCGGTGTTCTGGGCCAACAGGCGTCCGGCTGTTTCCAGCGTTCGATGATGGCGGATGCAGGTGAACACGTCCAGGATCTCGCGGTGCGTCGTGTGGCGGACGCCGTTGGTGGCGAGGATTGGAAGATGAAGTTCTCGTGCGAGTTCGGTTGCTGCTTGATTGCGAGCCTCTTCTTCGCGGTCGAAATGGCGTTGCAACTCGACATAGACGTTCCCGTGGCCGAATATTTCGGTGAGTTGCCTCAAACACTGTCTGGCGACGGGGATGCCGCCGTCACGGAGTGTGGCCGCCAGCGGACCGTGTGCGTCGCCGGTCAGGCAGATCAAGCCGGCCGCGTGTTCGGCCAGTTCTTCCAGCGTGACCGCACCCTCTCCCTTTCGGGCCCGCATCTTCATCCGGGTGGTCAGGCGACACAGATTGCGATATCCCTGCCGCGTGGCGGCCAGCAAGGGGTAGCGGTGCCCTCCGACGACGGTAATTTCCGACCCAATGTGCGGCCGAATGCCGGCACGCGTACCTTCCATGTGAAACCGGGGCGCCCCATAGACGCCATCCCGATCGATGATCGCCATCGCCGGCATATCCATCCGGGCCGCCATCCGGGCCAGTTCTTCGGGCAGGGAAGCAGCCTGTAGAAAACTGAAAGCCGAGGCCGCGTGGAGTTCCACATACATATGGCAAAACGGAAGAAAGACTTTCAACACGAAGACACGAAGGAAACGAAGAAAAATAAAATTTTCAATCTTCGTTTCCTTCGTGTCTTCGTGTTGAAAAAATCTTACGGTTTAGTGAGATGTCTCAGTCGTAGATACCGTCTACGAACCAACTGTTTGTCCGGCGGTCTTGATGGATACGGTACAGGGTGTGGTGTTGGCTGCTACCGACTTCGATGTCCCATTCCTCCCGATCCCAGGGATCGGTGCGCCACCATTGGCCTGAAGAGTTCCAGGGGCCGGTGGCTGCGAGGACCTTTCCCAATTTGCCGGAGAATTGGATGAAGGAGGGGTGGCCCTGGCGCATTTTGACAGAAGCGGATATGGGAGGCCGCAAAGCGCGCAGGGCCATCGGGGGAGCAGCTGGTTGGGCATTCGTGGTTCTTTTTCTCGAAGCTTTTGTCCGCAGACTGAAGCGTTTGACTCGAAAGGCATCGGGACGATGTGTGTCGAGTAATTCGGGGGTACCGACGTTGTCTTCTCCAACGATGGCGCCGATGCGTGCCAGTGTCAGTTCCAGTTTTTCCGGTTCGGGCGCGAGGGGCAGAAACAAGCCGTTCTGGATGCGGCGGGGTTGGACCGGTTCCGCAGTGAGAGCGACCCTCACGATTGCGGTGGGCGGCCGATGCGCATCCAGGTCCAGTTGGAACAATTTCAGCAGAATCTGGGGATCCCGGATGGGGACCGGAAGGGTGAGTTTGCGTGTGAAATTACAGGTTTTATCTTTCGCTGCGGGCTCCAGCGTCAGGTCGAGGTTCAATTCGTTGGTCGTCAGGTTGCGAGCCCTTAATCTCTGGCATAGCTGTCCCAGGAGACGGTTCAGTATGAATGTCAATGGCTCTAGAGAGTTAATAGAATCTTCCAGTTCCATCGATTCTTTAAAGCATAACTTTTCATTTGTAGCGAGGATCGGACGTGATGCTTCCCCCTGTGCCAGTTGCTGCAATCGGACGCCTTCCTGACCTAGCCGTTCGGAAACCTTCAGCTTCGGCAGCCGCACCAGGTCCTGGAAGGTTTTAAGTCCCCAGCGATCAAAGGTTTCTGAAATTTCATCGGATGGCGAGAGGATGTGGAGCGGCAGGGACCGCAATTTTTTGATTTCCTGGCCGGGGGTAATCACGGTAATGCCGGCGTCGGTTTTTGCCGCGTGGATGGCGGTATCCGGATTGGAAGCCGTCGCAACGTGCGCATCCAGTCCCAGTTTGTCCGCTGCACGGAAGAATTTTTGCGCCATGGCTCGTGGCGTACCCCAGAGTCCGGACAATCCGTTCAGGTCGAGGGTGATCGAGTCCGTGGCGGTGTCTTCCACACGTGGTGTGAAGTAGTGCGCACAATCCAGCAATGCGCGATGCATGCTGTCTTCCTGCTCACGGGATAGATATCGGACTTCGATGTTCGGGAAACGTTCGAGTTGAAGCTTCGTCATTCCCACTTTCACTCCGGCCCGTCGGGCGAACTGGTTTGTCGCGATGACCCGGAACAGGGGGAACGTTCCGTCGAGGACGACGACCGCACGCCGTCGCAGTTCGGGTTCGTTCCGCACAAACGCCTGCACGGGAAAATCGGGGATGTGGATGCAGCCGTAAAGCGGGCTCGTTTCCGGGGGGGCATCGAGATGATTCGAGATGCGCGAGATATTAGTGCTCATGGTGGGAAACTCCTTGAATACCGATCCCTTGTGGGGGCGGGAGAATGACCTGGGCTGGACTGTTTCGAACAGTTCGCCGGCAACTGATCGATTCGAGCCGGTAGTGCCGGTTCGCACCACTCCAGCCTGCTGCCGGATCCGTTCTCGATCGAACGATTTCGGCCATCGAATGGATGCCGCAAAGAAGGTTAGGAGACCAGTCGGTGTGGTGCAATCCCATTCGAAGGGCCAAAGCGGCGCAAGTTTTGATGCAGGATTCCTGGCCGAGAAAAAGCAGGATGGTCGGGGTGTTTTCCGCAGCTCGTTGAAGCCGGAACCATGTCGAAAGGGGGATGCGGCGGATTTTGGCGACCGGAATAGCACCAAGATCGATTCCGATCAGTCCGAAACCGCCTCCCTGCAGCAACAAGTCCGTGGCTTTGAGCGTCTTGTCGAGGTCCCGACCGGTACGGACCCACAGCAGTCGTTCGAGATCGACCCCAAAGTCTGTGGCGGATGCCGGATCAAAGGTGGCGGCAGGGTCGATTAATCCGCAAACCTCTTCATTATCAGTTGTTTGAGTAAGTGTCGAAAGTAGCAGGCTGGTGCGTCCGGATGAATCCGGGCCAAAAACCTCGGTAATTCGGCCGCGGGGAAGACCCCCGGTCAGCCGGTCGACCTCTTCGATGCCGGTCGGCACGGTTTCCGGAGATGGCATTTGAGGTGTGCTGAAAGGTGATGGATACCTGTCTGCCAACTCCAGCTCCAGCTGAGTGCGAATCGTCGCGGAACGCATTGGATGGTTATACCGAACATTTGTTCGGTAGTCAAGGTGGTTTGTTCATCCAGAGGCATGAAAGCAGGGGGGGAAGTTTTTGGGCAAACGGTCGCTGGTAGGAGTCTGAAGTATGGTTGGGGCTTCGACCGAATTTCAGGGAATCCGGTCGAGAGCTCATGGTATAAGGATTTTTTCAGTCTGCCATCAAATTATCCAAAGGAGTTTCAAACGTGAAGAAATATGGTTTTCTGTTGCTGGCGATTCTGTTGATGAGTTCCACGGGGGCATATGCTCAGGACGACACCGCTCTGGTCGATGCCGCGATCAATGCGTTCAATACATCGGATGCGGCTTATTTTGAAAAAGTTCTTGCCCCGGATGCTGTCTGGCTGGATGAAGATGGACATGCGATCGCCGGGAAGGAGCGCGTGACCGGATTTATTGCACGTCGGATCATGGGACAGAAAGTCGTGACCCGCAACGTCAAGGTTTTTACCTCCGGCGATGCGGCCTGGTCCCACTTCAACTACGAGGTCACAGGCGAAGGGCATGAGCCGATCGAAGGCATCGGCAGCGCTGTCTTCAAGAGGGTCGGAAGCGACTGGCAGATTGTTATGATCCACGGGGCTCATAACGTCATGGGAACGCATTAGAACGTAGAAAGAAATAGTTTTGCCAGAGAGGCACGGAGGAACAGAGAGATCTGTGTCTCCGTGTTTTTTGTTGGGGCGGTCTCTTTGCGGAGTGAAGCCGTACCCAGATGCAGGTGCGGTCTGTGACCGCACAATTCATGCGCTCACAGAGCGCACCTACATCAGATTGCCACGGCGGGGTTATCCGAATCCAGAATGAAGCCTTTGCTTTTGACGCCGAAGTAGGCCTGGAGCCCGTCCTCGAAATCTGTCTGGACCGTGGGTGCAACGTCGTCGGGCAGGTCCCCCAGAATCTCCGAGACAAGGAACACATCTCGTGTGGTTGGATGGACCAGTGCTTCGCGTGACTGTTTCCAGACAAAGTGGCGGGTGAGGATGGTATTACCGGTGGCATAAGCGGTCTCACCTTCCGGCATGGGTTCGGGATTCTCTTGATCGAGAGCCTGGAACGTGTCGCCGGGTCTGGTCAGGCGGAGCGCGAGGCCTTCCGGAGTGGCCGTCAGATCGAACGCCCCCGCTGGTGCGATGTGTTTCAGAGAGATCGTGTTGTAGAAATCGACGATCGGGTTGATCGAGAAAGGGTCGCCTCCCTTTAGTGCGCGCTTGAGCAAAGCCTCGATCGAGCAGGGGAATTTCTTCGACGACACGCCGATGCGTTTCCAGGCGTCTCTCCATGGCTTGATTCGGGGGTGGGACTGCCTGTCGCCGTATTTTTTTTCGTCGAGAGCCGATGTCCAGGCCTGTCGCCATGCTTTCGAGAGTTCGGGATGTTCTTGTGCGCAATCGACGCCGGTTGCAACGGCTCCGGCGAGTCGGAGTCCGGGGAACATTTCAAACATTTTTGGGTCGACCTTGAACTGCATCGAACGCATCATATACTGATCGCCACTACGATCGCACAGTTTCGGGAGAACACGATGAAACAGATGCTTGCTTTGCTGGTACTGGTTTCGAGCAGCACCGTCAACGGTCTTGCACAGGAAGATGTACAGGTTCGGATCCAGACGGATATCGGGAACATCGACGTGGAACTATACCCTTCGAAGGCACCGGTGACAGTGGAGAATTTCCTGAAATACGTTGCCGGGGGATTCTATACGGATGGCCGGTTCCATCGAACCGTTACGAAAGAGAATCAGCCGAACAACGATGTCCTGATCGAGGTGATCCAGGCTGGGATCAACCCGGAGAGAAGGGAAGAGGGTTTTCCGTCTATCCCGTTGGAGCGGACCAACAAGACCGGTCTCCTGCATGTCGACGGAGCCATCTCCATGGCCCGTGGAGGTCCCGACACCGCGCGGTCGGACTTCTTCATCTGTATCAACTACCAGCCTTCCCTGGACTTTGGCGGTGACCGCAACCCGGACGGACAGGGTTTTGCGGCATTCGGCAAAGTCGTTCGAGGAATGGACATCGTTCGGAAGATCCAGGTCGCGCCCTATGAGGAGCAGCGATTAACCCCACCTGTGCGCATTCAGTCCATCACCCGGTTGAAATAGGGATAGACGTGCCTGTCCCTATTTCCTATTCCGCCGGCTTTGCGTAGTTCGTCAGGCGTTCGGATATTACGCCATTGTCGGTGACCTTGATCAGGCCGCCCCCTTCCAGGGGGGTGCCCAGGATCTTCCACCAGGCCCAGGCAGTCAGGACTCCGTCCTCCTCCGAGGTCACGATCTCGGTGAGTTCCATGAAGGGGTCGCCGCCACCGCCCATCGACGTGACCATTCCTTTGAGTTCGTTGAAGTACTCGTGAAACCCGGCTTTGGATATTTTACCCACTGACGGATCGTCTAGCACGTATTCATCGGCCAACGAGGAGAAGACCGTATCCGGATCGCCCTTTATCCAACCTTCCGCATATTTTCCCAGATGATCATTGGGGCTCATCGCTTCCTCCAGTCGGCTTATTTTTGAAGTGTGGTTGTCCCGCTTTGGACGAGATCCTCCCATCTTTAGCGCCTACGGGTCAAGCCTAGATTCTCAGTTCTGTCAGTCGCCGGCGGCAGACGATTTCTTCAGTTTGTCGAAATATTTTTTTCGGAACTTGGAGACCTTGGGGTCGATAACGATCCGGCAGTACGGCTGGCTTTTGTTCCGACGGTAGTATTCCTGGTGGTGCTTCTCGGCGGGGTAGAAGTGTTCGAGTGGGACGACTTCGGTCACGACGGGCGAAGGGAAGATCGCGGCGCGTTCGATCTCCTCGATCATCTCCCGGGCCGTCGATTTCTGTTCATCGGAATGATGGAAAATTACAGAACGGTACTGGGTGCCGGCATCGTTGCCCTGGCGGTTCAACGTTGTCGGATCATGGATCGTGAAGAAGATCTGAAGAATCTCACGATACGTCGTTACGGCCGGGTCGAACCGGATCTGGACAACTTCCGCATGGCCTGTCGCTCCGGAACAAACCTGTTCGTAACTTGGATTGGGTCGCGCGCCTCCCGAATATCCGGATTCAAGCGAAGCGACTCCTTCCACCTGTTCGTAAACCGCCTCGAGACACCAGAAGCACCCGCCTCCCAGTGTTGCTGTTTCATGTTCTGTCGTGTTCATGGGGTCCCAATCATATCGCGTCTTGTTGGCGGAGAGAAACAGAGACCAGAAAGGCCGTCTGTTGGAGCTCTTGATTCACTTATTGCCGAGGCCTGCTGGCTTGATGCCGACAAAAGTATCGCGTCCGTCCGGGTCATCTGTCACGAGCCGTGCCTGGAAGCCTGCCCGGCGGAGTGTCTCGAGCCATTCATCTCGTGAGAACAGGCCGAAGACATGCTGATCGTGGACTGCTCGCACCTTCTCACTACCTTCCTTGAGCAGGTAAGCCATATCCACGATGTAGGTCGTATCGGATTCCACCGGGTCGTACGTCCACGCAACATATCGGAGACTTCGCCCGTCTCCGTCATGACCCCCGCTCTCGGGTGCGGACGTAAACGATTCACGAGTGCAATCGGGCAGGATGTGAAGCGCTCCACCGTCGGCGCAATGAGTGAAAGCTGTTTCGGCGACCCTTGTCAGGTCGTCGAGAGTGTGGATATACATGATGGCGTCATGAATGAACACCGCATCAAACTGGCGACCGAGCCGTACGTCGCGCATGTCTCCCTTGATGTGCTCGCACTCGGGATTGAGTTTCCGGCTCAGGGTCAACATTCCCTCCGCCCGATCGACCAGGGTCATTTTGAAATGGGATTTGAGGTGCGAAGCGTTGTTACCGCCGCCGCTCCCCAATTCCAACAAGGTTTGCGGTCTGGTTGTGCAGGAACGCTCAAGAGTCTGGCGGATGAAGTTTGCCTCGTGGACATAACTTTCGGGTGAGGTCAGCAGATGGAACCATGGAGAGAGCTCTCCGTAAAGTTTCGGTGTTTGCTCCGGGTTCTGCTCGTCACTCATTGTCGGTCCATTCGAAAGATGAAATAGGGACTTCGTCGCTCCATTTCCGTTTAGTATGTCAGGGCTATGAAATATACACAACTTGGTAACACGGGGCTCGAGGTCTCCCGAATCTGTCTCGGCTGCATGTCCTACGGCGATCCGAAATGGCGGTCGTGGGTCATGGATGCTGCGCCCGCACGGCCTCACTTCGAGCGGGCGCTCGAGCACGGCATCAACTTCTTCGACACCGCTGACATGTATTCGGCTGGCGTCAGCGAGGAGATCACCGGACGTGCGCTGGGCGAGTTGGCATCGCGCGACGACTATGTTCTCGCCTCGAAGGTCTACTATCCGCTCGAGGATGGTCCGAACCGGAGTGGCCTGTCGCGCAAGCATATTCTCGAGGGCTGCGATGCTTCGCTCAAGCGCCTGGGGACGGACTTCATTGATCTTTACCAGATCCACCGCTGGGACCCCGATTCGCCGGTCGAAGAAGTGATGGAGGCGTTGGATTCGCTCGTCAGGGCGGGGAAGGTGCGCTATCTCGGCGCCAGCAGCATGGCAGCCTGGCAGTTTTCGCGTGCCCTGTACGTCGCCGGTGAGAACGGCTGGCATCGTTTCGTCTCGATGCAGAACCACTACAACCTGGTCTACCGCGAAGAAGAACGCGAGGTGATTCCGCTCTGCATGGACCAGGGCGTCGGTGTCATTCCGTGGAGTCCCCTGGCACGTGGCTTCCTCGCGGGAAGCCGTCTCCGTGACGGAGAGCAGAAGACAGCACGCTCCAAAGCCGACGATTTTGCAGACGAAATGTATTTCGAAGAAGCTGATTTCAAGGTGCTGGACGCGGTTCTGGAAGTTGCCGGTGAACGGGGAATCAAGCCCGCGCAGGTTGCTTTCGCCTGGCTGCTTTCCGTGCCGGCCGTGACCGCACCGATCATTGGGGCAACAAAGGTGGACTACATCGACGACGCTGTCGCGGCGTTGGACATAGAACTGACCGACGAAGAAATCAAACGACTCGAAGCTCCTTATACACCCCATCCAATTCTGGGTCACGACCAACCGGGAGTCCGCTCGTAACTACTAAAACAGCCTAATAAATAGGGACGTGCGTCTCCGGCCCTATTTTCGGGAGAGTACGATGAACATATCTCGACCTGCTGACAAGAAATACGTAACACGACGCTCGTTTCTGGGAAGAACAGCGGTGATGGCGGCTGCAGGATTCCTCGGATCGCGTGGACTCTGGCCCGGGAACCTCGGCGCCCAGTCCCGACCGGGACGGCTCGTGGTGGACGGCCTCGACACGTCGATCATCAACGATGAGTACCTGGCCCTCATCCGCGAAGGTGGTGCCCACTGTGTCCACAAGAGCGTGGGCGGCCTCGACAGTTTCGCTGCAATGCACGATTTCGTCGATGCCAGGCCCGGTGAGGTTGTCATCGCCGGCACCGTTGCCGACATTCGTCGGGCGCATCGGGAAGGGAAGATTTCATTCGTCCTGGGGTCTCAGGCGGCCGGCGGGGCTATCAACGGTAATGGGCTCGATGTCTGGATGGCCAAGGAAAATCTTGGCAGCCTGCGGCTGCTTGGCGAGGCTCTCGATACGTACCATGCTCGCGGCCTGAGAATTCAGGGGATTTGTTACAACACCTATAACATTTTCGGCAGCGGGTGCCTCGATCATACGGTCGGCCTCACCCGGGCGGGCAGACGCCTGGTCGAGGAGATTAACGGTCACAATATCGTCCTCGATGTGGGTGGGCATACCGGAGAGCGCACAAGCCTCGATGCGATCGCGATGTCCGGTGGCGAAATCGCTGTCTGCACCCATACAAACTTTGCCGCATTGAACAACAACATGCGGTGCATTTCCGATCGTCTCGCCGAAGCGATCGCGGCAACGGGCGGCGTGATCGGCCTGACAACGATGAGTGACTTTCTGGTGCGTAATCCGGAGACGGCTACAACTCACGGGCCGCGAAGTCCACGGGCGGGTCTGGAATTATTGTTGGATCAATACGACTATGGCAAGCGTCTCGTCGGTGCAGAGCATATCGCTCTGGGTCCGGACTTCATCTGGGGCTGGGCTGAAGAGCGACCGATGGATCCGGAGGACTCGGTGGCCTTTCCACCCTTTTCGAAGGACAAGGGTGTCGGGCAGACGGTCGAGGGATTTGCGGATGTTTCCGAGGTGCCCAACCTGACCGAAGGCCTTCGCGACCGTGGCTGGACTGAACCCGAACTGGACAAGATGCTGGGCGAAAACTGGCTGCGGGTATACGAGAAGGTCTGGGGTTCGTGATGCCCGCTGCCGTAGGGAACGAATCGTGAAATCGAACTGGTTCCAGCGTTATCTTCTTCCGGGTTTCGTGTTTCAGTCGGTGATCATCGCGGGTGGATACGGAACAGGTCGGGAACTGGTGGAGTTCTTCATGGCATACGGGCCGTTGGGAGGACTCCTCAGCATGGTCTTCGTGGCCACGACCATCTGGAGCCTGGTCAACGTAGCCAGCTTCGAGTTCGCCCGCGTGTTCCGCGTCTTCGACTACAGAACCTTCTTCCAGGAGCTCCTCGGTCCCGGATGGATTCTTTTCGAGATCTCCTACATCCTCCTGATGCTCATCGTCCTGGCCGTGATCGGCGCGACAGCGGGAACGATGCTCGAGGACGGTACGGGACTCCCGTACGCTGTCGGAATGCTGGGCATGATGGGGGCCGTCGGCTTGTTGGTTTTTCTCGGCAGCACATCGATAGAGAAGTTTCTCGCCGGATGGTCGCTCTTCCTGTACGCGGTGTACATCGTCATGTTTGTGTGGGCATTCGCGAAGTTCGGTGGGGATATCAGGGCCGTGCTTGCGGACGGAGAGATCAAGCCGGGGTGGTGGCTTGGTGGCGTCCAGTACGCGGGCTACAGCATGGCGGTCATCGCCTCGGTCCTGTTCACCCTCCGACACGCGACGTCGCGACGCGACGCCGTGATCTCCGGCATTCTGGCCGGACCTATCGCGATAATCCCAGCCATTCTGTTCTATGTCGCAATGATCGGGCAATATCCGGCTGTGCTTGATCGGGCTGTGCCGGTGACCTTCCTGCTGGAGCTTATCGGTTCCAACATCTTGTCGGTGGTGTTTGGTATCGCCCTGTTCGGGACCCTGATCGAAACGGGCACCGGGATGATTCATGCGGTGAACGAACGGGTAGCGCACAGCTTCAAGGAAAAGGGCCGACGATTGCCGCCGGCCATGCGTTCGGTCATTGCCGTGGGTTTTCTGGCTGCCGCCGCAGTGATGTCCCGTGTCGGACTGATCGATCTCATTGCCCGAGGGTATGGCGCCATGGCGTGGGTCTTTCTGGCCATCTTCGTGATCCCGGTCCTGACCTGGGGGGTCTGGAAGGTGAGCCGGAGGCAGGCTGCCGCCGGGGCAGCGGTGGAAGAGGCCGAGGGATAGTATGCCTCGCGTTGCGGTCATCGGGGGTGGAGTGATTGGACTCTCGATCGCATACTTTCTTGCCGAACGCGGAGCGGACGTCATCGTCGTCGACAAAGACAAAGTCGGCGCCGCCTGTTCTTCCGGAAATCTGGGATGGGTCGTGCCGTCCCATGCCGGACCGATTCCCGCTCCCGGTCTGACACTGAAGTCGCTTCGCTGGTTACTTCGACCCGGCAGCCCCCTATATATTAAGCCCACCGCGATTCCGGAGCTGTTCGGCTGGCTCTGGCGCTTCCGCTCACATTGCAATGCCAGGGACCACAATGCCGGATTCCACGCGATCGCCCGGTTCGGCCAGACAGCCATGCCGCTTCTGGATCGCCTCATCGAAGCCGGCGTGTCTTTCGAGATGGAAGAAGTCGGTCTGCTGTATCTGTTCCGAACCGAGGAGGCGGTCGACGAAGTCCTCGACGAGATCGCACCCCTGGAGAAGTACGGCTATCGACCTCCGACGAAGTTGAGCGGAGCAGACCTCAAGGAGTTCGAACCGGGGGTGGCGGACGGGCTGTATGGCGGCCTTCACCTGGAAGGGGACCGACACGTGCGGCCGGAGAGCCTGTGCCGGGGCCTGGAGATGCAGCTTAGAGAGACGGGTGTGGAGATTCGGGAAGGTGTTCCGGTTGGGGACGTGATGGTGTCAGGCGACCGTGTCACCGCGTTCCGAGGGTCGGGGCGGCCTATCGAGGCGGATGCATTCGTGATCGCTGCCGGAGCCTGGTCGGCGCGCATGGCCGAACGATGTGGCTACCGTCTGCCGGTTCAGGCGGGCAAGGGCTACAACATCACCGTTACCAATCCCGCCGTTCCCCTCAGGCACCCGCTCTACCTCGCCGAGGCCAAGATGGGTTGCACGCCGTTCGAAGGAGCCTCCCGTATCGCCGGCACGATGGAACTGTCCGGCATCAATCAGACTCTCGACCACAGACGGATCTCGGCCCTGGAACGGTCCGTTCAAGACTACCTTCCGCGCGCCCTCGAAGGACCCGATCGCACCGAATGGGTGGGTATGCGCCCGCTCATGCCGGACGGTTTACCCGCCATAGGGTTACTTCCAGGTCGCTCGAATGTGTATGTGGCGACAGGTCACGCAATGCTTGGTGTCACCCTCGCACTCAGCACAGGATCCGCCCTGGCGGAGCTAATCGTCGACGGACGCTCCGAGGTAGACTTGCGCGCGTTCGATCCCGCCCGTTTTTGAGAGGGGAAGG
The DNA here is from genome assembly GCA_964584435.1 of uncultured Solibacteraceae bacterium. Classification (GTDB taxonomy): domain Bacteria; phylum Acidobacteriota; class Terriglobia; order 20CM-2-55-15; family 20CM-2-55-15; genus CAZOZZ01. The sequence continues at coordinate 14,084 of CAZOZZ010000080.1, forward strand.
GGATTCAACGCAAAGACGCGAAGGACGCAAAGGAAGAAAAAAGTTTCCTAAAAGGAAAATCGGATCTTCGCGTCCTTCGCGCCTTTGCGTTGAACTTCTTCTCCCCTAAATCGCGTCGCTGATACTCGCCAGGTTGAACCGCCGCACCTTCATTGCCGGGACCACGATCGGTGTCGACACCGAGCTGTTTTCGCTGGCGGCGACGCGTGTCGGGGCTCCGAGCATCTGAACGTTCTTGAGGAGGTCGACCATGGACTGGTTGAACCGGAAATTGTTTACCGGTTTGGTGATCTGGCCGTTTTCGATCAGGAACGTACCGTCACGCGTCAGGCCGGTGTAAGAGATCGTCCGAGGGTTCAGGCCCCGGATGTACCAGAAGCGGGTGATCAGGACGCCTCGCCGAATCGACCCGATCATTTCCTCCACGCTTCGGTCACCACCGGACATGAGGAGGTTCGAAGGGTTGGGTTTCGGTTCGATGTCCTCGCGGTTGGCCCAGAATCGGCTGGCCGACAGCGTTCGGAGGACTCCGTTTTCGACCCACACTTCAGGCCGAATCGCCAGGCCCTCACCGGTAAAGGGACTCGTCTCTGCATTCGTCGCGGCAGGATCGCTGGTGATCGTGATTCGCGAATCGAACAAACGTTCCCCTATGCGCGTTCCACCTCCACGTTTTGAAAAGTAAGATCGGCCTTCGTCAGCAGTACGGGCGTTGAAAACGTTGCGCATGTTTCGCATCAACATCCCTACCGCAGTGGGTTCGAGGACGACATCGTACTCGCCGGGTTCCAGCGACTCCTTCCCCCGCCAATCCTGACATTTCCGCACCGCGTCTTCGGCAATTCGGTTCGATTCGATCGACCCCCAGTCGGCGGCTTCATCACCGGCCCAGCCGGAAGACTGCCCATCCGGAGTACGGACGGTGAGCGTCGATGCCACTCCGGTTGAGGGGTGGTACGCGAACAAGTCATTCGAAGTCGCAACAGCGTTCGCGCCCGCCCGGACGTCCATGAAACCTGCCGCGATTGTTTCCGATTCCCTGGCCGCATCCAGAGCCAGAACCATCGACTCGGCCCGGGTTTCGGGCGCCAGATTTCCGGTGCTGTCGTAGTAGCCGTCGACTTTCACATATTCCTGAGGATCGAGCTCGGGGAGGTACTCCGGGTCCTCAGGAGAAAGCTTGGCCAGTGCCTCGGAGTCTTCAACTGCCTGTTCGAGCCCCTCCCGATCCAGACGATTCGTCGTCACCCGCGCCACCCGCTTACCGAAGACGCTGGTGATCTGAACCGTCGTGTTCGTACTGCCACCGGCGGTCGTGATCCTGTTGGTTGCGGTCCGCGTGAATCCTCGCCAGCCGGAGTTCACGTTGACTCGAGCATTGTCCGCCCTCGAAAAGCTGAGGACGAGTTCGCACAGCTCCCGCGCCTCGGCCCCCGAGAGGCCATGACGGGATGTATCTTCTGATTGAAATCGACGCATGTTCTGCTCCTCTTACGCGGTGTTGAGAATGTTGACGTTTCGGAACAGGGCGATGGGGCAGCCGTGGGACACGGCATTCGATTGTCCCGGTTGTCCCTTGGCGTCGCCAAAAGAGGCACCCATGTAATAGGTGCCCGGTCCGCCTATCAGCGACATGGAGTTCCAGAACTCCGGCGTTCGGGCCTGATAAGCGACGTCGCGAAGCATGCGGTATTTCTTTCCGTCCCGGATTTCCCAGAAGACCTGGCCGGCGAACTGGAAGTTGTAGCGTTGCTGGTCGATGGAATAGGAGCCGCGCCCTTCAACCATGATGCCGTGGTCGGTGGCTGCGATGACATCGTCTTCGCTGAGGTCTTCCTCACCGGGCATCAGGCTGACGTTGGGCATCCGCTGGAACGGAATACTCGCCCAGTTCATTCCGAACGCACACCCGAGGCTGTCGGTGATTCCGGTCTGTTCGGAAATCCATGCGGCCTGTTCACGTGTTGTCTGGTAGTTCTTGAAGATACCGCTCTCGATGATCGGCCAGGCCGTCGCTGCTACCCCTTCGTCGTCCCAGCCTACGGTTGCACATCCACCCTCTTCGTTCTTGTTTCCCATGAACGTCATGAAATCGGGGCCGAGCCGGTACTTGTTGAGCACTTCGGCGGGAGGGAAGAGGAAAGAGGTGCCGGCATAGTTCGCCTCGTAGCCGAGTGTGCGGTCGAGTTCGGTCGGATGGGCGATCGATTCGTGGATCGTCAACCACAGGTTTGACGGGTGCAGAACCAGGTCCCACGAGCCCGGCTCGACCGGGGCGGCGCTGAGTTTCATCACAGCCTCTTCGGCCCATTTTGCGGCGTTTCCGGGGAAATCCAGATCCAGAACATACTCCCAACCCCGTCCGGCGGGCTCGGCAACTGATCCGCGGCTCTGGAAGTCCGACCGGTCCGACGACACTGCCGTGATGTTCATGCTGGGATTCATTCGAATGAAAGTCTGCTGGATGACCGACCCCTCGCTGGTGGCAATCAGACGGCTTTCCTTCACGGATCCGATGTTGGAAGAAACGAATCGCACGCCCTCCACCTTCATGGCTTCGGAGTTGGCCTTGAACAGCAGGTCGGCCTTTTCCTCGATCGGAACCTCGAATGGATCGATTTCGTGTGGTGTGACCCACCGTCCGTCAGGAACAGCCGCAACAGGAGCCAGGACTGTTTCGCTGGGTGCAACGCCATCGTTGGCCGCCGCAATGGCGGTGGCTTCCCGGGCCGCTACAGCCACCGCGTCTCGAGTCAATTCACGAGTGCCGGAAAATCCCCACGAGCCGCCAACCAGCGCTCGGATACCGATCCCGTAGGAGTCGCTCTTGCTGACACCGGTTATCTGCTCCTCTCGTGTGCTGACGGATTCGTTCCAGTGACGGGAAACGCGGACATCCACATAATTGGCTCCCGCCGAACGTGCTGCATCCACTGCCAGCAGTGCGAGCTCACGTTCGAACGGATCGGGTGCCGGGCCCTCGCCGACGACGCTCGTGGGCGACGAGCAACCGAGGCCACCGACACCCGTTGCCAGTACCGCACCTGCCAGGCCGGCCATCTTGACGAACTCGCGTCGGTCGATTCGTCCCATGCCGGGCCAGCTCTTGTTGCCGACAGACAGGGGGTGATTGACCGGATGCAGGATGCCCTGCTCCCTGAGAATTCTTCGTAGTTTTTTCTGATCCATCGTGACTCCTGGTCCAATTCCGCGGTGCGCGGAAGTCCCGATTTCGGTCGTGGGCTCTGCCCGGGTTATCCGTCGGTAATTGGAAGGCATTTTGAGACGGTTGATTTTTACCACTTCTTTGACTTAGCCTCAAGTCGCAATGCAGCTTTTTACAAGAGTCTCTCTAATGGTCCTGCTGGCTGCCGCTTCAGGTGTCGCTCAGGGTCTCGACATCGGCATTCGACCCGATGTCGTCCATGTGGAGGAGCTGGGTGGCGACATCGTCCCGGTCCATCGTGTCTTCTTCCACGTCATTCTTCACAATGTGTCTGCCGAACCTCTCGAGATCCAGTGGGTCCGCTTTGATCTGGTCGGTTCCACCGGCGGGATCGTGTCGGGACAGTTTTCCGGTCCCGCTCTAACGGCTCTCTTCGACGATTCGATCGACCGTCGCCGTATCGAAACCACTCCCAGGGGCACACTCACGCTCGCACCTGATGAAAGGAAGTCCCTTTCAGATGTCTTTCTCGACCTTCCTAGTGGCTTCATGGGGCAAACCCTCGTCGTCGAAAGTGAGTTCATGGCGGGAGACACACGATCGACCACCGATGTGTCGGTACAGGTTGAAGCGGCCGAAGGGTTTGTCGGACGTTTGCCTTTTGACGGAATCTGGTACGTCGCCGCCGAACACGGCGCCCTGGATGCCCACAAACGTTTCATCACCGAGGCCTTTGCTTACGACTTCCTGAAGATCGGCCCCGACGGCAGCAGCTATGGAAGCAGAGGATCGCGCAACAGTGACTTTTTTGCGTATGGTCTGCCTGTCCTGGCAGCCGGAGACGGAGAGGTGGTTTACATGCGTAACGACGTGCCTGAGAACGTCCCGGGTCAGGCGATGCCGGCCACTCCCGGCGGGAACGCGATCGTGATTCGGCACGCCGATGACCAGTACACCTACTACGCGCATATGAAACCGAACGGTATGAAGGTGGGCGTCGGAGATCAGGTGGCTGCGGGTGATCCGATCGGCGAGGTCGGAAATTCCGGTGACTCGACGGAGCCGCACCTCCACTTCCACGCCATGAGCGGTCGGGATCCGGGTGATTCCGCGGGCCTCCCCGTCATGTTCGAGGCCTGGGTGTCACAGGCCTACGGACGTAAGGCGGTTGTTCGCAGCTTGGGAACGATACCGAGAGGCGACTTCGTTTCGCCGTGAGGGAATTCCGATCCGACATGTAGGTGCGGTCTGTGACCGCACATGCGCTCATAGAGCGCACCTACATTTTCTTCACGGAATACTGATCAACCAGATATCCGCTTCATTCCCGATCGACGTAAAAAATAGCGTCTGGTCGTCGGCGGACTGTACGTCGTCAGAGTAATTCGGACAGAAGAGCCGATCTGCTAAGAGACGGTTT
>CAZOZZ010000081.1:0-18637 GCA_964584435.1 uncultured Solibacteraceae bacterium
AGAGGATCTGTTTTCTTACATTTCACCTTCGTTGACTCCGTGTCTTCGTGTTGAAAAAGAAATTGGGCTGTTGAGGAACTGTCAAGGATAGCCCGTCACTTCTTTCCCTGAAATACAACCCTCTGCGTCTTTGCGCCTTTGCGTTGAAGTCCTTTCCCTACCTACCTTCCTACCTACGTCCTCACCTTCAACAACATCCAGAACCCGCTGAAGCCGAAGATCAGGTTCGGGAACCAGGCGGCGATCACCGGGGACAGGCGGTTGATTCCTCCGAGCTTGTCGAACAGCTCGAAGGCGGCCCAGTAACTGATCCCGATTACGATTGCGATGCCGATGCCGTAGAAGGCGCCCTTGCGTCCCGTTGTGAAGGCAAATGGGATGGCGATGATAGCCATGATGACGGAGACGAAAGGAAACGAAAGCTTCCTGTACAGATCCACGGTGAGGCCGCTTACGTCGAAGCCGCTTCGACTCAGGTCGTCGATGTAGAGGCTGAGGTCCGGGTAGTTCATCTGGGACGCGGTGAGCACCTCTTTCTTGAAGTAGCCGGGACCGTCGGACATCTGCGAAAAGTTCATTTGTTCGAACGGTTCGTAATCGGGAGCCCCGTTTGGATTGATCGCTCTCGACCAACCGTTCTCAAACGTCCACGAGGACCCGTTCCAGTGGCCACTTGAAGCGAAGGTCCAACGGAGTAATCCGAAATTGGAGGGGTTGAATTCGAAAACCGAGATTCGGGCGAAGGCATTCCGATCCGGATCGAAGTAATTGTAGTGGTAGATCCTGTTGTCCGATCCCGCCATCCACTTGCGCAGAGGATCCCGGTATGTTTGGGACGCACGTCCCTTGATCCGATTTCGGAACTCGTCCTGACGCTGGTTGGAGTAGGGCAGCAGAAAATCCTGCATAGCGTACACACCAACAGACAGGAGCAGGGACATGAGAACCAGCGGAAGAGACATCCGGTAGAGGCTGACTGCACCCGCCTTTATCGCCAGTGTCTGGTTTGTTTTCGTGAGCGTTCCCAGGTTTACCAGGACCGCCAACAGGACGGCAAGCGGAAGGACCCAGTACAGTATTTGTGGCAGCAGGAAAAAGAAATAGCTTCCGACCACCGCAGCACTGGCGTCGTTTCTTACGATGTCGGGGAGAAGTTCAAAGAGCGTCACGATGATGAACAAGGTCACGAAAATCAGAAGCACGAGAAGGAAGAAGAACCAGAATCCTCTCAAGACGTAGACATCCAGGGTCCGAAACCACGAGGGACGATGGGTCAGGGAATAGGCCCATCGGGCGAGGGGACCCTTGACTATCCCGACGGATGAAATTGCCTTCCCGAGCCGTTCGAAGCCATCGACGAGGAAACCGAGCATGCGGTTCTCGTGTTCACGTTCGGAACGAACGAGCAAGAAGATCCCCAAAATCAGGAATCCGAGGTTTGCACCCCAGGTTCCTATGAACGGGGACAGTTGGGCGTTTCCCGCGATCCGGGTACCTCCGATAAAGACCATGTAGTACACAAGCATCAGAACCGCACTGATGACCAGGCCCATGGGTCGGCCGCCCCTGCGGGTCGAAAGGCCCAGGGGGAGACCGATCAACGCGAAGGCGATACAAGCGAAGGGAAGGGCTATACGTCGCTGAAACTCGACCTGTTCGGCGTAGGTTGCGGTCCCGTTTCGACTGGTGTTCCAGAGGTCCGCCGTCGTTGCCTGTGTAAGAGCCGGCTCTTCGCGGGCGGGGTCTTCGGCCGGCAGAGGGATCGGTATCGTGTTGGCTTCGTATTGAGAGAAGTCGTACCGATCCGGGTCCAGTGGCGACACGCTGTGAATGCTGCCGTTATAAAGTGTTACCTCGTAACCCTCGCCGGAAGCGTTGGGTGAAAAACGTCCGGCTTGTGCCATCGTCACTCTCGGCTGGTCCGGAGTGGACAGGTCCGCCAGCAGAATCCCCCTCCACTCGGTTCCTTCCGGAGAGATGTCCTGGACGTAGAGGACCAGGTCCCCAAGATCTTCGTTAAAGACTCGGGGCTGCAATTCGAGGGGGAGCTGCTTGACACCGATGGAGTATGTCAATTCGTTCAGCCGAGCGGCGGCCGAAGGTGCGATCCACAAAGAAAGAACCAAGTTCAACGCCCAGGCAAGAATGGCCAGTGCCAGGACTGGGTGCAATATCGACATCGTCGACAGGCCGCCGGCGCGCAACGCCACGCTCTCGCTGTCGGAGGACATTCGTCCGAACCCGATCAACACGCCGACAAGGAGCGCCATCGGGATCGTGAACATCAAGACGCCGGGAATGATTGCCGAAATCATCGCCCACACCTCTTCGGTGTTTGCGGAACGGCGCACGATCATTTCGAGAAGAGAACCGATTCTTCGCGCGACCATGACGAATGTCAGCGCCATCAGTGCGATGAGGGTCGGCGTCAGAACTTCACGAAAGATGTATCTGTCGAGTAGCTTCACGATATCTCTATAGTCGAATACTCTCTCTCACCGTTTCCCGAGGACGTCACCCAGCGCTTCCCCGAGTTTCGGAAAACGAAAACCGTAGCCGGACCGAAGTGCCTTTTCGGGAATCACGCGCTGACCAGTCGCCAGAATATCCGCGAATTCCCCGAAGGCCAATTTTAGCGCAAAAACGGGTGTCGGTAGTATCGCAGGGCGGTGCAGGACACAGCCGAGGATCCGGGAGAACTCCCGATTCGTCACAGGTTCCGGAGCTGTCAGGTTGACAGGTCCGGAGAAATCCGGGTTCGAAAGCGCCTCCCCGATGAGTCCGACGACATCATCGATGTGAATCCAGGACATCCACTGGGTACCGCTGCCGATCGGGCCGCCAACTCCCATCTTGAAAGGCGTCAGCATGTTCAAAAGTGCCCCTCCTCCGTGGCCGAGGACCACGCCGAGACGAGCGGTGACTACGCGAACACCCGATTGCCTGGCCTTGAGCGCTTCAGCTTCCCATTCCTGGCAGACGGTTGAAAGAAAATCCGATCCTGGGGCGGCATCCTCGTCCAACTTCGTGTCGTCGCGGGGGCCGTAGTAGCCGATGGCTGAAGTGCTTACCAGGACCGCGGGTGGCGATTTGGCGAGGGAAAGAGCTTCGACGAGTGAGCGCGTGGACAGAACGCGACTGGCGCGAATGTCGTTCTTGGACTGGGTCGTCCAACGCCGGGCCACCGTAGCACCGGCGAGGTGGACAACGCCGTCCAGACCGGAGAGGGCGTCTGGGCTCGGGTGGGCTTCGGGCGGATTCCAGCCGATGACATCGGAAGCACCGGGAAGAGCTTGGCGGGCACGGGCGGGGGAGCGACTGATTACGATGTAGTCGACACCGCGCGTGTCGAACCGACGGGCCAGCCGCTGTCCGACGAAACCGGTGGCTCCGGTGATTGCAACTTTCACGAATGGAGCTTCGGACCGTGGAGCGGCATTGAATTCCGATTAGAGAAGATCTCGAACGAGTCGGAACAGTTCTTCGCGGTCGATAACCGCAACGGCGACATGAGCGACTCGTCGACCTTGCCAGAACAGGATCAGTTCGCCGTCGTTGTCGAAAAGCAGCGCCGGTGAGCCGCGGATTTCCATCTTTTCGGGCGGCGGGCTTACGCCGAAACGCCTGTCTTTCACCTTCTTCTCTTCCTTGAAGGCATGCTCGTTCAGCATGGAAACCCGGTATTCTGACGATATGTCGGGACGCGGGTCCTTGAAGGAATACAGTACGAAGGATTCCCCGTCGGTGAGGTTGAAAGTCTGCCGGACGACCGGGTAGAACAGCGTCTCGGTCTTACGGCCAAGGATCTTGACCTTGCGGGCGTCGCCCGGGGCCATTTCCATGCTCGCCCTGATCCCGTCGTCTTGCGACAGCCCCATCAGTTCGATGCTTGCACGTGCTCGAGCTGTGTCGTATGTCGTAGGTTTGAACTCGTCATTTTCGACAAAAGTGACGATCGGATTCGGATGTTTCTTCGCATCGAAAGGGTCACCGACCGGAACCTGGCCAAAGCTGACTAGAGTCATACAGAGGATGGCGAGGAGTGCTCTCAGGATCATTTGGATATTGTAATCTCCGACCTTAGAAATAGCGACCGAATTGGGTCTGGCTGCCCGTGCCGGATATAATGGTGCGATGCAAGACTCTCGCGTCGTCGCCCTGTTCGTCAGTCGGTCTCCGGATACCGCTTCCGACCGTGTTGACCTTGTCCGGTTGACCGAGTCCGGTCTGGAGGGAGATCGCCATGCCCAGTCTGGCAATCCACGACAGATCTTGCTGCAGTCCGAGGAGACACTCCGAGACTTTGCGTTAGAGCCCGGAGATCTCTTCGAGAACGTGCTCGTCGAGGGCCTGGAGGTGAACGGCCTTCCCAAAGGTCTTCAATTCCAGGTCGGAACGGCCACCATCGAGATCACGATTCCGTGTAACCCGTGTTCGCAGATGGACAGTGTCAGGTCGGGCCTGCAGTCGGAAATCGACGGAAAGAGAGGGCGATTTGCCCGGGTTGTTACTCCCGGCGAGATTCGGGTGGGTGACCAACTTCTGCCACTCTGAAGTTGGCCGGACCACACCGGGGTTTTGGTAAATGAACGATTCCAGGCGCATCGCCTTTCAGCTTCCCTACGACCGACCCGCTCCGGTTCGAGAGCTTATCGACTACGGAGTGGAGGCCGACAGGCTCGGTTACGATACCCTCCTTCTTCCAGAATCGTGGACGCGAGACGCTTTCACGACGCTGGGTGCGATTGCCATCCAAACCGAGCGTATCTGCCTGGGGCCGGGTATTGTGAATGTGTTCAGCCGAACGCCCACGTTGATCGCCCAGTCTATTGCGACCCTGGACGAGGTTTCAGGTGGGCGGGCAGTCCTCGGATTAGGGATGAGCGGGCCCGCCGTGATTGAAAACTGGCATGGCATGCGATTTGAACATGCGCTCCAGAGAACCCGGGAAACCGTGGACATCGTCCGAATGGCTCTCCGAGGCGAACCAGTCAACTATTCCGGCCGCATTTTTAATCTCAAGAACTTTCGCCTGGGGTTCAAGCCACCTCGGGACCGCGTGCAGATCCTCATCGCGTCGATGGGTCCCAGGAACAACCGGTTGGCCGGCGAGATCGGCGACGGCTGGCACCCCATCTGGCTGCCCCTGCAGAAATTCGAGGAAGCTCTGGGTGAGGTGGGATCTGTTGGGGAGGTCGCACCGACAATCATGGCTTGTATTGGAGACGACAGGGACAGGCTCCGCGACATGGTTCGTCCGCAGGTCGCCTACTACGTCGGCGCCATGGGAACCTTCTACCGAAACGTCGTTGCCCGATTTGGATTCCAGGACGAGGCCGCGCGTATCCACACGCTCTGGCAGGGAGGACACCGAAAGGAGGCTGTGGCGGCTGTTTCCGATGCGCTGGTGGAACAATTGGCTGCGGTTGGAACCGTTGAGGAATGTCGCGATCGCATTGAGGAATACCGCCAGGCCGGCGCGACTCTGCCCGTGATCGCTGTGCCACATGCTGCTTCCCGGAGCCTGGTCATCGAGACGATGGAGGCATTGGCGTGATACCGAGGGTCCTGACAATCGCGGGCTCCGATTCCAGTGGTGGCGCCGGTATCCAGGCCGATTTGAAGACGTTCTCCAGTCTGAAGGTCTACGGGATGTCGGTAGTCACGGCGATCACCGCGCAGAATACGGTAGGTGTTACGAACCTGTGTGAAGTCGATCCTGAGGTCGTTACGGCCCAGATCGACGCTGTGATGACGGACATTCCGACGGACTTTGTCAAGACCGGGATGTTGGCCAGTCGAGAAATTGTTGAAGTCGTGGCTGAAAAGGTTCGCGACTACGGTATTCAGTCCCTGGTCGTCGATCCCATCATGTTTTCCGGATCAGGCACTCCCTTGCTGGGTACTGACGGCATCGGTGCTCTCCGAAGCCTCCTCGTTCCACTCTCGTTCTTGATCACGCCCAATCTCGATGAAGCCGGAGTGTTGAGCGACCGGAAGATAGACAGCCTGTCGGAGATGGAGGATGCCGCTTGCCGAATCTATGAGATGGGGCCAAGAAACGTGCTGGTGAAAGGAGGCCACCTGGGATCCGGCCCGGCGGTGGATGTTTTTTTTGACGGCAAGTACCTGGTGAGACTTCCCGGTGAGCGTGTTCTCACATCGGACGCCCATGGTACCGGCTGCGTGCTTTCAGCCGCGATCACGGCCTACCTGGCACGGGGACTTGCCATTGACGATGCGGTTCGGTCGGGAAAGACGTTTGTGACCGAAGCAATCCGAAGATCGCTCCGCCTTGGACAGGGTCCCGGCCCGTGCGATCCAGTTGGGCTCAGCGAATCAGTCCACGGCCAGCCGGGTCGAAACCTGGTGGCCGAGAGTTAGCATTAGCGCACTTCTAATCGATTCTTTCCGCGGAGGTGTTCGGAGTCCGAACAGACCATTGGTGAGAAATACAGGACTAATTACCTACGCAATCAAGGAATTACGGAGTATCTATGATAGTCATCAAGATCGACGGTGTAGAGATCAGCGAAGCAGTAATCACGACCCAGCAGATGGAGTTGCGCGTCCTGGAGATGGGCGACGACAGCATCACGTTTGAGGTGAAGGATCTCTACGGGGAATCCTTCAACTTCGTTCCCCGTTTCTTTCGGTTTGTTTATGCCGACGGATCATCGGTTGTGGCCAAGGATCAGGAAACAAGAGTCGTCCAGGCAGAAGAGACCATCCAGAGCACCGTCACTTTTGAATCAAAGCTGCGCTTTGAGGCCGGCATGAGAATCGAACTGCGCTACGGCATGTCCAAGCTTGCAGACGTTACTGTGGAGTAAGAGCACCGGGATTTGCCGTCTCCCGGTACAGGATCAAGTCGGAAGCTTACTCCGAATCTCGTCGTACTCTGGAAAGCGTCCGGTTTCGAGTTTTGAATAGATCAGCCCGCCATCGACACTTACTTCGAACCGCCCGCCATCAGACGGTACGAGAACGAGCTTCTTGATTTTGTCTTTGTATTCCGTGATCAACTTGTCGGTCAAACTGACCGCTTGAGGTTCGTAATTTCAAGCCTGGCAGTAGATGAGTTCGATTTCCATGAACGGATCCTTCCTTTCGAGTAAAAATTATCTGTTAATTGAGTTCGCCGATCCAACCAATCCTGAGTTTTAACTGTGCCGCTGTCGGCACGTTGGCCTCGTTGATCACCCAGCGTTCCACTTGAATCTCTCCGGGTTCAAGTTCGATGTGGAGTAGCCTTTCCCCTCTCAGAACAGTGAGGTCTAGCTTCTCGCCAAGTTTTCGTCGCCTGAAGCGGCCCTGGAAGTTTGTGAACGTGATGCGCTGATCGTCGAATGCGACGAGGACGTCGTTCTTGTCCAGGCCTGCCCGCTCGGCCGGACTGTCCTGTATGACTCGGACGATCTGGGCCAGGTTGCCCTCAGCCTCCTCGACCTGGACACCCATGAACAGGGAAGAGGGCTGTCGTTCAACTGTGACCCGCAGGCCAGCCTGCCCGATGTACCGGTCGTAGTCCAGGTCCGCCCGGCTCTGAACAAGCTGGAAGTAGATTTCACCAAAGTCAGTGCCTGCGACCACATTAAGAGCCTCGAGAAAAGCATCCTCGGGAAAACCGATGCCCTTGTTCGCGTAGTTCGTCATCAGATACTGCATCACATCGTCCAGGCTCTTCTCGCTGTTCGTTCGGGTGCGGATCTCGATATCCAGAAGCATCCCGGCGATTTCGCCCTTCGTGTAGTAAGAAATCGTGTTGTTGTCGCTGTTGTCGCTTCGCGCCCAGGTCTCCCAGCTGGCTTCTTCTGCACTCATCAGGAGACGCCCCGGCAGCTTCTGGTGCTGATCTATTTCCTGTGCCAGGCTGTCCAGGTACCCTCTGCCCGTATAGATCCCCGCACGGGCGAGAAGGAGGCGGCCGTAATAGCTGGTCAGGCCTTCTGATATCCAGAGGGAGTTTGTGTTCACTTCCCGGGTGTAATCGAACGGACCCAGGCCGGCCGGCCGAATTCGTTTGACGTTCCACAGGTGAAAGAATTCGTGGGCGACGACGAACAAGAACCGTTCGTATCGGGTCCCGCTCGCAAAATCATTTATTCCGACGGTGATTCGCGTGGAGTTGAGGTGCTCGAGTCCGCCGCTGCCGGCTCCGGACTGGACCTTGAACAGGAACGTGTAGTCCTCGTAGGGCGCTCGACCGAATATGGACACAGCCGCATCGACGATACTCTGAATGTCGCCAATAACCTGTTCTTCAATGAACTCCACATCCGGGTCGCTGAAAACGAGCCGGTACGGAATGTCTTCGGAGGTGAACTCGAGAACCTTGAAGACACCGACAAAAGCTGGCGCATCGATGAAGATATCGTAGTCTGCCGCGCGGTATGCTCCTCGGCGGCGGGTCAAGCCTGTGTAAACATCCCAGCCACCGGGCTTGTCGTATCGAAGTGCCACTGGCACGTGCTTCTTTCCAGTGACATACATGTATGTCGCCGGGCCGGATATGTCGGCCATCTCGTACGTCAAGCGGTCGGAGTACACCTCGTAAGACACGATGATGTCGTCATCTGACCGCTTGGAAACCTGCCAGGTCAGCTTGTCCGTCTTCTCCCATTTGAGAGAGCGGTTGCCGGATCGCGTTCGCACTTGGAAATTCTGAACATTGCGTGCAAAGTCCCGGATCCGGTAAGCGCCCGGTGCCCAGGCAGGCATTGAAACGCTGAGAGTTTCTTCCTCGATTCCCCGAATGTCCATCTCGACTAGGTAAGTGTGGCTGTTGGGGTTCTCGATGGTCAGACGGTATTCGATCTGGACACCCGCGGAAGGAATCTGGTTTTCCGCATAGATGGCTTGTGCAGAGGCTGGAAGTACGCGGCCTCCGAGCAGCATGATGAGAAGGAGAATCCGGAGCATCAGTTTTGCGGGATAGCTCATATTTCTGGAATCGTTGTCACAAATCAAGTCGTTTTCCCTTCAAAATGGGTTCAGAAGTTCGAAACAGTTTATACGGTTCCGCCGTTTTCCCACACCTGTTTTAGAATGATCTTGTCCAACTGGGCCACCTTTCAGGGAGGCGTCCGGCCGACGAGGAGGAAATTGGAGAAATGGAACTGTTCACGGCAAAGGATTTCAAGGTGTTCGACATTCCCGGCTTTCACGACCGCATGCAGGCAATCGCCGAGAGGATCCGGCCGAAGCTAGCGGGTATTGGGGAGGAGTTGGTGCCGTCCCTTTCCGAAATGGTAGATCAGGAGTTGTTCGTGCACGTCGCCAAACACGCACGCCGCACAGTAAATCCCCCGAACGACACCTGGGCGGCGATTGGAGCCGGCAAGCGTGGGTACAAGAAAGACGTCCACTTCAAAGTCGCGGTGTCACGCCATTGCGTACGGCTGTTGTTTGAGGTCGGGCCCGAGTACTACGACAAGACGGAATGGGCCCTCAAGTGGAGGCGGGACATCAAGGAAATCGTCGAAGCCGTAGGGTCAGACAAGCAGCTCGGATGGTTCAAGGACGAACATGATGAAGATCCCGAGGCGTTGTTGAAGAGTTGGACTCCAGATCAGATCAAGACCCTGGGAACTGAAGTAACCCGACGTCGTGACGGCCAGCTCGTCATCGGCCGCCGAATCGATCACCGCGACCTGGTCAAGATGAAGCCCGCGCAATTCAAACGCCTGGCGCACAGGACCTTCAAGCCAGTGGCCGGCCTGTTCTCTCTTCACGACCAACGGGTCCTGGTTTAGCCACCTGAAAGGGGAGTTTTCAACGCAAAGTCGCAAAGGACGCAAAGGGAAATATGTGTGTGTCGGTTCTTTCCGCCCTGTAGACGACGACAACTCTGGAAGACCTCAATGGCCGGTGGCAGCTGAGCTGCAAAGAAAAAACCTCTTTGCGTTTTTGCGACTTTGCGTTGAAAGTCCGGCTAAACCAATTCCGGAGTAATCGCCCAGATCAAGGTCCATCGTTCGTCCCCGCTTCTCTCCAGGCATACCATCGTTCCCGGGCTGAAACGGACAGGACTGAGGTCGCGGTTTCCCGTCAGCATGAGAGAGACGAGGCGTTCGATGTTGGGCAGATGCCCGACGGCCAGGACGTCGTTCGACGTCCGGTTGAGGACCTCGGCCATCACCTCCGGATCGGCTTCGGGCCTGAGATCGGAGATCGGTTCGGGCAGGGCATCGGTTGCAAAGCTCTGGCCGAGGATCTCGGCCGTTTCCCGCGCGCGTGTTTTTCCGCTGTGCAGAATGGTGAACACCGAGGGACGGCTTGCGGATAGAAAGCGGGCGAGCTTCTCCAATTCGTCCGTACCTTCCACACTCAGACCCCGCCCGGGATCCTCCATCGCCGTCTTTGCCTTACCGTGTCGTGCCAGATATGCGCGCATCGAGGTTCGCCCCTGTTTGTGCAGATGTCCTTCAGACGTTCGGACCGATATCTCTTGCCAGCGTCTCCATGGCCGTCATCATTGAGTCCACGGTTGTACGGTATGGCAGGATGATTGGGAGTGTGACGCCGAATCGCATTGCGGTATTATACGGCCATCAACTGATTGGAAAGGTGGACATGTCGGATATTGACAGCTTGATCAAGATCGACCAGCAACATTTGGTACATCCGTTGTTTCATCCCAGCGATCACGTCGATCCGATGGTGTGGGTCGAAGGGCACGGAGCGACAATCCGTACTGCCGATGGACGGGAATTCATCGACGGCCTGTCCGGGCTGTGGAACGTCAACGTCGGTCACGGCAGGGCAGAACTGGGTGAGGCCGCCGCGAGGCAGATGACGGAGCTCGCGTATGCCTCGGCCTACACCGGAAACACGAACATTCCGGCCATCAAACTGGCGGAGAAGCTGGCTGAACGATGCTATCCGTCGATCAACCATTTTTTCTTCACCTCGGGCGGCGGCGAGTCGAACGACAGCGCGTTCAAGACAGCACGCTTCTATTGGAATGCCGGGGGTAAGCCGGACAAACTGAAAATCATCAGCCTCGAGCTGGGCTATCACGGCGTCACTCTTGGAGCGATGAACGCGACCGGCCTGGACATGTACCGGCCCGGTTTCGGACCGCCGATGCCAGGTTTCTTGCGCATTCCCCCACCCTATCCGTACCGGTTCGACCGAACGGATGCGGCATCGGACGCCGGCATCCTGGCGGCCAACCTTCTTGAGGAAGCCATCTTGCGGGAAGGGCCGGATACTGTCGCCGCGTTCATTGCGGAACCGGTCCAGGGCGTGGGGGGCGCAATCGTTCCTCCAGACTCCTATTTTCCGCGCATTCGCGAGATTTGCGATACACACGATGTCTTGCTGATCGCCGACGAGGTGATCACGGGGTTCGGTCGTACGGGTAAGTGGTTTGCTCTGGAACACTGGGGAGTTGAACCGGACATCATCTCCATGGCCAAAGGGATCACTTCGGCTTATGTTCCGCTGGGAGGTATCGGGCTGTCGGATCGGGTGTTCCGAGGGCTTGCGGAAGCCTCTCCGACGAAACGATGGATGCATGCCTACACGTACTCGGGACACCCGACCTGCTCGGCGGTCGCTCTGGAAAACATCGCGATTCTGGAGCGCGAAGGCCTGGTCGGGTTGGCTGCGGAAAAAGGTGCGCGTCTACTCGATGGACTCCGGCAACTCACGGGTCTCGATCACGTCGGAGAGGTTCGAGGACTCGGGTTGATGGCGGGCATCGAACTTGTCGAGGACAAGACAACCAAAGAGACCTTCGATCCCGCGCGAAAGGTGGGCGCGAAACTGCACGCCGAATGCGTGCGGCGAGGTCTCTTCAGCCGTTTCCGGAACGATATCTACGTTCTGGCACCTCCTCTGGTCACCAGTGACGAGGACATCGACCGCATTGTCAATATTGTTGGGGAATCGATTCCCGCCGCGGTGGCCGATCACTAACGTCGGGCTCCTATCTAGATTCAGCGTGCGGCACGGAGAACACTGTCGCCAAGGGAAGATCGCAAATTCATCATCTCTTTCTTTGCGCCCTTTGCGGACTTCGCGACTTGGCGTTGACTCCCTAGTTTCGGCTTTGAGGAACTTCCCGCTAGGACTCGGATTTCATCCGTATCTTCGACGCGATGTATTGCTTGTGACTGAGTCCGAGTGCGGATGATATGGACCGCAGTTCCTCCAGTTCGGAGTGCGCCAGGCCGCCATCTGCGGCCGCCACCCCAAAGAGCAGGTCCAGCAATTCGATCCGGGATTCCGGCCTGGCACCTGCCGTGTACTCGGTGATCAGCCGGTACCGGTCCAGCCCACGCACGGATTCCTCTTCAATGATCGTCAGGAGAAGGTTCAGCGTTTCGTCGTCGAAGTTGGTGAGGCGGGATAGTTGACTACGAATCTCCTCGAGTTCCCGCACGTGAATATCGTGGTCTGCATGGGCAACGATCCCCATCAAACCACCCAGCAGCGCTGACCTGTGCATTTCTGGTGTGATCTGACCGTCTCCGACCTTTCGCCGTAGCTTGAAGAGGATCTTGTTGCGCAGGAACTCATCGATGTCGATTGTCGACTCTCTTTGCGGTTTCTGAAACAGGGTCTTGACGCTTCCCAGCATCAGTTCGAGGGAGGACGGTTCTCGAAGAATGTCTTCGTACCTCCGCAAAAGGGCCTTTTCGTCTTCCGAAATGTGGTCGTCGGCACCGATGACCTGTTCCAGGTGTTGAATGATCGCGTTTCGCTCCGATGGTGTCGAGACCCGCGCCAGCAGGTCGCGAAGGACGGCTTCACGCTCCTCCTCGGAAACGGGATCCTCAATGTACGGCTGCAACTCGAACCATTCGTCGTCGTCGAGATCGAAATGACGCGCGAGTTCCTTGACGTAGTTCAGTTCCGACTGCGAGAGCTTCGAGTCGGACCAGGCTGCGGTGATCAGGACCTTCAGTAGTGCAAGAGCGTTGGATGTGCGTACCATTCCGATATTGTATCAGCCGATCGCAACCCGATCGATCGCGGAACCAGCAACCTGTAATATTGCCGGTTGCGTTTCGGGACAGAACCTGGCCACACCCGTGATCATGGCGATCGGCTCGAGTCTTGCCGTGATGAACACCATGTACGTGGCAACCGCATATCGCACACGCGGAAGCGCCACGCTCCGGCTGCTGGGGTTTTGCCGTCAGGGCATCCTGGGCTCGTTCTTTGTGGAGCCAAGTCATCGACGGTTTCGCTGGCGGATCTGAAGGACCTGCAGGGCGAGCTGGACATCAGCCAGCACGCCACGATTGTCCGCCACCTGGACAAGGGGAGTGATCCTCCCGGAGGGCGAGCAGCCTTCCTGACCCTTTTCTTCAGTCAGCCACGACAGGGTGTTCGTCAAATCCGATGAAGCCCTCAAACCAGTGGCCGATTTCCAGCAGGAAGTTCTCCTTGAGCGGCGGTGTGCTCAGCTGGATGCCCAGTGGTAACCCGTTTTCACCCAGATCCAGAGGCAACGACAGAGTCGGAAAGTCTGCCAGGGTCCATGGAGCTGAAAGGATGGGATCGCCTGTGTGATCGAGACCCCGCGGAGCAGGTCCACGGGCACCCGGTGTAAGGAGCACATCACAGCGGGAGAAGAGCTCGAGCATCTCTCTTTGATAGATGCGGCAGATGCGAAGCGCCCGGAGGTAGTCCGTGGAAAGGGTGATCAAACCGGTCTCGACCAACCCGCGGATCTTCGGACTGTAGTCGGCCGCGTGCGCGGCATGCAGTCGGTCGTGCACGGATGCCAGCTCCGCACGTAAGATCGTGCGGAGCGCTCCCAACCCGGAATCAAAAACGGGGGGCAGAGAAAGTTCAATGGTTTCGACGCCTGCCCGACTCAAACCGGCGATCAGTTCTTCATGTGGCTTCCAGGCCTCCTTTTCGGTCTTTTCTTCAAAGAACTCCCTCAGGATACCTACCCGAAACTTAGGTGGATCAGTCGATAGCACGATCGGCGAAGCGGACATGGCGTCGAGGAGAAGTGTGACGTCGTCCACTGATCGGGCAAGAGCACCGACATGATCCAGAGACCACGACATGGGATACACGCCTGCCCGGGGAACGACCGATGAAGTTGGTACGAGGCCGACTATTCCACAGAAAGCCGCCGGTCGGCCAACAGAGGCCACGGTCTGCGAACCGAGAGCGGCGGGACACATGCGGGCGGCTACCGCGGCGGCAGATCCGCTGCTGGACCCGCCGGGTGTGTGCCCGGTATTCCACGGGTTTGCCGTGAGGGCGGGGTCGAAGGCTGAAAACTCCGTCGTCACGGTCTTACCGAGCAGAATGGCGCCGGCCTTCTCCAGGCGATCGACGACCGCGGCGCTGCGGTCGGGCACATGATCCTTGAAGATGGGAGAGCCCATGGCGGTACGAAGTCCCTTCGTGAAGAAGATGTCCTTGACGCCGATCGGGACGCCATGGAGCGGCGTGATGGGCACGACTGCCTCCTTTTGGCGCGCCGACTTCAGGACTGCTTCCGCATCGATCGTTTCCCATGCCTGGATGGAAGGATCGATGCTGTCAATCCGATGCAATAACCTCTGGGCGACCTCAACGGGCGACACGTCACGGTTGCGCACCAGCCGCGCGATGTCGGCGACGCCGAGTTCTTCAAGCTTCATCTTCAGGATCCAGGGGGAACTCATCAAGGGCAGCCAGGTCCGCGGCAACCTCTTCGAGGAACGGTTTGAGGTCCAGGGCGCGTTCGGGCCCGAATCGCTCTTCGGCTCGCGTCAGCAGGGAATCGAGGATATCGACCATTCGGGCGTGATTATAGCAGCCGGTGGATGAAAGAGTTGTCCGTGTGCTCTGTGAGCGCACGTCTGCTCGATACCGGAAATGTGCGGTCACAGACCGCACCTACATTTGGGAGGCACGAAGATCTCCGGATGTAGGTGCACTCTGCGAGCGCATGGAGATCCGAACGTCCGGAAATCATGCGGTCACAGACCGTACCTACAGGCGGACTACAGGGCGAAACGATTGAGAAAAGAAAGGTATCCGGAAAGCCGCGTGAAGTTGTTCGTCAGGATGAGCAATCCGACAGCGACGACCATGACGCCACTGACGACTTCTACCGTGTGAAAGTGCTTCTTGAAACGCCCATAGAAGGACAGGAATTTGTTCAGGCCGAGACTGGTTGCCAGAAAAGGCAGGCCGAGACCCGCTGAGTAGACAGTCAAGAGAAGGATCCCTTCGCCAACCGTCTCCTTGGTGGCAGCAAACGTCAGGATACCTGCGAGGATGGGGCCGATGCACGGTGTCCAGCCAAAGGCAAAGGCCAGGCCGAGAACGAAAGCCCCGAACGCCCCGCGCGGCTTGGCCACGTTATGGAAACGCTTGTCCTGGTACAGGAATGGAATCTTGACGAGTCCTGTGAGATGAAGGCCGAAAATGATAATGACGATGCCTGCAAGACGATAAAGAACCGACATCTGGGCCATGATGAACTGGCCGAGGAATGTAGCCGAAGCGCCCAGGGAGATAAACGTCACCGAGAAGCCGAAGATGAAGAACAGTGAATTGACGATCACGACCTTCATCAGGGCGGAATCACGGTCCTCCGCCTGTAGTTGGTCCAGCGAGATACCGGAAACAATTGAAATATACCCGGGGACCAGGGGGAGCACGCACGGCGACAGAAAGGACACGATGCCTGCTGCGAAGGCGGCCAGGACTGAAACACTATCCACCATTAGAGAAATCGTCCCCTCGGCTGTAGGTTCTCATGTTTATTATTCTAGAACTAGATATCGTTTTGGACGCTCTCAAAATCATCACAATGTTTCGGTCGCCGGAAAATCCCCATGTATCTATAATCCCATGAAGCGCTCAAAATATTCCCCAATTCAAGAAAACTCTCTTCAGTGGCCAATCGGCTCTTGTTCAAGCACCCCTGAATAGGGCATATATTCAGCTCGCGAGTTTTGAAGGGGATCAGTGGCGAGTGCGATCAACGATCCTCATTCTGGAGAAAGAGAATGGCTAGAGACACCATCGACATCTTGCGTGACATGATTGCGATTGATTCGGTCAACCCCTCTCTGGATGCCGAACATCCCGGGGAAGGCAACGTTGCTCGGGCAGTGGCGGTGGATCTTCGGAAGATGGGATTAGACGTCGAGTTTCAGAAGGCTGCCCCCGGCCGACCGAACGTGATCGGTGTCCTCGACAGCGGTAAGGCGGGGCCTTCGATGATGTTTTGCGGCCATACCGACACTGTCGGGGTTGACGGAATGGAGCGACCGTTTGATCCTGAATACACGGACGGAAAGATCTATGGCCGTGGCTCCCAGGACATGAAAGGCGGCCTGGTGGCAATGATGGGTGCGGCCGGTGTTCTTGCCGAAGCCGGCGGACCGTCCGTCGGGCGCCTGATCGTTGCCGCCGTCATCGATGAAGAGTATTCGAGCATTGGTGCACGGGCTCTCATCAAGGATTGGACGGCCGATGCAGCGGTGGTGGGAGAGCCGACGGACATGTCGGTAGCAGTTGGCCACAAGGGGTTCGAATGGGTCGAGATCGATGTCGGTGGCCGAGCCGCTCATGGCAGCCGTCCGGCCGAAGGGCTCGATGCCATTCTCAGGATGGGGCGGGTCCTTTCGCGTCTTGAGGGCCTCGACCGAAACCTTCAGGCTCGCACTCCACATCAGCTGATGGGCACGGCATCCCTGCACGCCTCCTTGATCGAAGGAGGAAAGGAATGGAGCACCTACCCCGACAAGTGCACCTTGAGGATGGAGCGGCGAACCGTTGCCGGAGAGGCCGGTCGGATCTCTCTCAGCGAAGTCGAATCGATACTCCGGGAGTTGCGAGCCGAAGACCCCGAGTTTCGCGCCGATGCCCGATACGTGTTCGGCCAGCCACCGTATGAAACACCCTCGGATCACCCGATCGCGTCGGGACTGGAAAAAGCAATGAAGGGAATCGGAAGAACCACAAACCGATCGGCAATGACCTTCTGGACCGACGCCGCGGTCTTGGGAGAGGCGGGGATCCCGTCCGTGATATTCGGGCCGACCGGTGAAGGTCTTCACAGTATCAAGGAATATGTCGTCGCCGACGACGTGCTCGTGTGTCAGGCTGCGCTGGTCGAACTCGTGAGGGATTTCTGTGGATAGCGAACAAGTCAAAGACAGATTCTCAACGCAAAAACGCAAAGACGCGAAGGACACGGAGAGGATTTGTTACCGCACAGGCGCAGAGTTCTTTTCTTGTCCCTTCCCCTCTGCGTCTCTGCGCCTCTGCGGTGAAAGTTCTTATTCCGTCCTTTTCGTAAAAAAACAATTTGCGTCTTTGCGTTTTTGCGTTGAAGAATCCTATCGGTCAGGTCCTACAGGTGGGTCAAGACGAAATTGGTCATCAGGGTGCGCAGGTGGTACAGCTGGGCAGGATCTTCGATGCGGTGGCGGGATTTCGGGTACAGCATGAAATCGAATTGTTTGCCGGCTTTCTGCAGTTCGTGCATGAACCGGACGGAGTGATGAAGGTGGACGTTGTCATCCATTGCTCCGTGGAGCAGGAGGAGTTTGCCGGACAGGTGCTCTGCGGAGCGTAGAACCGAGCTCTTCTTGTACCCCTCCGGGTTGGCCTGGGGCGTGGACATGTAGCGTTCGGTGTAGATCGTGTCGTAGAGGCTCCAATCGGTCACGGGCGCACCGGCGATCCCTACCTTGAAAGAGGTGCTGTGAGTCAGTGCGTATGCAGTCATGTAACCACCGAAGCTCCATCCCCAGATTCCAATCCGTTTATCGTCGACATAGGGTTGATTCCTCAGCCAGTCAACGCCGTCTTCAAGATCCTGTAGTTCCAGTTCTCCGAAGTTCCGGTATACCGGCCAGGCGGATTCGGCCCCCTTGCTGCTGGCCGTACGGTTGTCGCAGATCCACACGATGTAACCCATCTGGGCGAGCATCTGGTGCCAGAGGTAAGTGGGCCCGCCCCAGAGGTCCCGGACCTGCTGGGCCATCGGTCCACCGTAGGTGTAGGACAGGACCGGATATTGTCGGTCCGGCCGGAAGCGGGGAGGTTTGATCATCAGGGCGTTCATGACAAAGCCGTCCCGGGTTTCCACTTCCAGAAATTCGGTCTGGCCCCATTTGTATTCGGCAAGAAGCGGCGCCGGATTTTCGTCGATTACCCGGACCACGCCTCCGCCCCGGTCATGAAGTCGTACCCGAGTCGGTGTTGCCAGGGTGTTATGCGAGTCGATGAAGTGGCTGAAGGCCGGGGAAAAGGAGGTTTGATGGGTTCCTTCTTCCCGGGTCAGGCGCTTGAGGTTCGTGCCATCGAGGTTGATCCGATAGGCGTGTGTCCGAAGCGAGCTGTCCCGGGTCCCGGAAAAGAAAACAACCCCGCCTTCTTCGTCGATGCCGTGAAGTTCCCGCACCTCCCAGGGGCCGGACGTGATCGCGGAGACCGTGCTGTGATCTCGGCTGTAGCAGTAGATGTGTTTCCAGCCCGTCCGTTCGCTCAGCCATAGAAATCCGCCGTCAGTCAACCATCGAGGGCTGCCCAACGCCGATACCCATGTCCTGGCGGTTTCACGAAATACCGTTTCCGTCTGACCGGAACATGCTTCGACGAAGTTCAGGTCCAGCCACGTCTGTTCACGATCTTGAACTTGATACGCTATCCG
>CAZOZZ010000082.1:0-18587 GCA_964584435.1 uncultured Solibacteraceae bacterium
CTGAACGATCAGATGCTCCAGGGAATCGTAACGGGACGTGTCGATCCAGCGGATCGACCCGCCGCCGGCGTCTATGAGACCCAGTCGGACTGTTGGGTTTGGTTCTCCGGCCCTGGGGTACCTGACGATTTCCTGATCCTGGGGGGAAGTGACGTGGTCTACGAGAGTGCGCGCAGGCACTTGAGATTCATCCAGGCAGAGAAAAGCGATCTGGGTCGAGTCCGGGTTCCACCAGTACGCCTGGAACTTTCCGCGGCCGTAGAGTTCCTCCTGGTAGACCCAGTCGAGGCGACCCATCAGTAGATCCGGTCTCCCTTCCGTCGTTAGTGCCCGTTCGGTGCCCGTCTTGATATCGACGACACAGATGTTGTTGGCCCTGATGAAGCTGACAGATTGCCCGTCCGGGCTGAATTCCGCACCGACCTCCTTGTCGAAACCTTCGGCCAGCCGGTTTGCTGAACTGCTATCGAGACACCATAGAAACAGGGTTGATTCGTGTTCGAGGAGGACCGCCGTTTGAACAGCGTTGATTCGATGTCCGGTTCCCCTTGCCAACTTGCGCGCATCTTCGCCAGCCAATCCGGGCGCTTGTTCCAGGGCCTCTTCGAGGCTTGCGATATCGTAAAGAGGACAGGATTCCCCGGTTCGCACGTTCACCTTCAGCGGAGCAGAAGCTGAGTCGCTGGGACCAGGCTGGAGATAGTGTTCTTCATCCAACCATTTCAGACCTTCGAGGGGTTTTCCTTCGAGGTCGAGTTTCTTGTCCGGATGATAGATTTCGTCGAGCGATAGATGCTTTTGGTGTGGTGGCACGTGTTGATAATAGACTGAGAGTGAGAACAGCTGGTAGCGAGTAGCCGGCAGCGGGGAGCAACGAGCGAGCAACCTGGGAGCCGGAACCAGAACCACGCGCTGCCCGCTACACGCTGATAACACTCGTGTGTTACTGTCAAGTTGATGATTTCCAGTGAGGAGACATGACAATGCTGGCACTGATGTTGACGGTGTTCTCGGTCGTGCAGGGGGATGCACTTCAGTTGGAGTATCCCAATCAAGGTGGACTGAGTCGGGTTGAAGTTCAGTGGCGTGACCAGAGCGTTCCGCTCCTTAGAGCCGGCGAGCGCTGGATCACCGTAATCGGCGCCGATCTGGATATGAACGCCGGAGATCATCCGGCCAACGTGTCGTTTCATTATTCAGACGGTCGGACAGAAATCCAAAATGAGGTCATTCACGTCCTGGAGAAGAGCTTTCCAATCACCCGCCTGACGGTTGAGCCCAGATTCGTCGAGCTGAGCCCCGAAAACCTGGAAAGGGCTAATCGCGAAAGCAGGCGGCTTGGTGCGGTATTCCGGAAGGTTACGTCGGAGATCTACTGGGACACCGCATTCGAAGTGCCCATTGCCGGAGGAGAGGGGAGCAACTTTGGGCACCGCCGTGTTTTTAATGATCAGCCCCGCAATCCGCATTCCGGCGCAGACATCTCGGCGAGCCAGGGCACACCCGTTCATTCCAGTAACCGTGGCAAAGTGGTCGTGACCGGAGATTTCTTCTTTAATGGGAACACGGTTATTCTGGACCACGGGCTGGGTATTTACTCGGTTTACCTGCACCTTTCCCGGATCGATGTCGAAGAGGGAGACATGGTTGACAAGGGAGACACGGTCGGACTGGTCGGGGCCACGGGCCGGGTCACAGGTCCGCATCTGCATTGGGGCTTCCGCATCCAGAACGCGCGGATCGACCCGTTTTCGCTGACAAGGATGGTTGATTAGTCCTTCAATCGATCGAAGAGCACGGACGATCGTTCTCACCGCCGTTGACTGAACTCATGTTTGATTTTTTCAGACGAAACCAACCCACACCAAAACAGATTGCGAAGGCCGTGAAGAAACTCACCGAACCGGCCGGTGAAGAGGGTCCGAGGATCGAAGCGGCGGAACGGCTCCTGGACTGGGGGACACCGGAAGCGCTGTTCGGCCTCGTCCGGCGCTTCACGATTTCGAGTAAGGTGATCACCCAGGACATCGAAGAAAAAAGGCTCATCGTGCGCATGCTCGTGGGGCAGGGCGACGCCGCGGTGGCTCCGATTCTCCAGTTCATGAAGACCCACCAACAGGTCGACTGGCCGGTTCGGGCCCTGTCCCAGATCGTTCCTAGAGCGGAGCTGGTACGTCATCTGATCGAGATCATCGAGACCGTTGCGTTGAGCGAGTTTGCCGCAGCAGAGCATCGCGTCGGCCTGATTCGGGCGGTTCACGACTACGTGACCCCCGACATGGAGGAACTGCTTGCCGGTTTCCTGGATGATTCCGATGACGATGTTCGAATCGTTGCCATCGAGGCACTCGGTGAAGTAGGCGAATCGGTCCGGGAGAACCTGCTCCAAGCCTTCCTCGACACCGATGACAGACCGCGGATTCGGATCCGGATCGCCGAACTGTTCGCAGATCGAGGATGGGCGGTCAAGGGATTTCGTCCCAAGATAGAGGAGTCGTTACCTGACGGATTCGGTTTGAACTCGAAAGGGGTCATCCGGAGGAGGTAGAGAGGAGTAGCCTGCAGCCGGTAGCAGGTAGCGAGCAGCTTTGAAGGAAGCCGAGCCAGAAGCTGCGCGCTGCCCGCTTCATGCTGTCCGCTACCTGCTTCATGCTGCCCGCTCAAAAAATGCGACGTGATGCTGCAATTTTCTGCCTTGGCGCCTGGATCATGGGATCCGTTTTCATGGGTGTCGTTGCGACCCAGAATTTCTATACGATCGACCGTCTTCTCGAAAGCGTTCCGAA
This sequence comes from uncultured Solibacteraceae bacterium, assembly GCA_964584435.1. GTDB lineage: Bacteria > Acidobacteriota > Terriglobia > 20CM-2-55-15 > 20CM-2-55-15 > CAZOZZ01. The sequence continues at coordinate 2,787 of CAZOZZ010000082.1, forward strand.
CGAGACCTTTGGCCAAGTCGTCGACAGCGTCGGGGTCGCCCGGTCCCGCGAATTCATGCGGTATCTGTCTTCGGAATTGAACCGGCTTTTCTTCCTTGCCTGGGGCCTTGCCCAGGTAGGGATCGGCGGAACTCTCCTGTGGCTGGTCTACCCCCTGGGGACGACTCGTCGAATTCGATTTGGCGCACTCACCATGCTTCTCCTTGTCGTGGTGCTGACCTTCGGTCTAACTCCGGGCATCATGTCCGTCGGTCGCAGCCTGGACTTCGTGCCGCGCGATCCGTCGCCGCCGTCTCTGGCCACATTCGGAATGCTGCATGCCGCCTACACGGTTCTCGATATCGTCAAGCTGGGCGTCGGCGGGTTCCTGGTGTTCTGGTTGCATCGGGAAAAGTGACCTGGAGGGAGAGGAGTTTAGGATTCGCCGCGAAGACGCGGAGGACACCGAGGGGACTTTCTTTCACCGCAGAGGCGCAGAGGGAAGGAAGAAAGAAGAAACTCTGCGCCTCCGCGCCTCTGCGGTGAAAATTCCTACTCCGTGTCCTCCGCGCCTTCGCGGTAAATCCCCCGATCTTCACCTGACAGGATGCTCACCACCCATGCAGGCGCAACGGAGTCCGGATGAGTAATACAGTGAAGTGCTCCTACCACTTGGACTTTGCTCAGGACTGCGGTTAGAATTCCCCAACTATGACCAGACCCCTGATCCTGACGTTGTCTACCGTCTTGCTTGTGGCGTTTTCGGTGCCGGCATTCAGCCAGTCCGAGCCGATCCCGGTGGTTCACGTGATCGGAACGGGCGGTACGATCTCCGGAGGGTTCGATCCTGAGACCGGTCGACCGAGGAGCCTCAGTGCCCAGGACCTCGTGGACCTGGTGCCGGCCTTGAGCGAGCGGGTCGAAATCGAGGAAGAGGACTTTTCTCGAATCGGCAGCTCTTCGATGACGCCGGAAATCCAGTTTCGCCTGGCGATGCGCGTCCGCGAACTCATGAGTACCCGCGAGGATCTCTCCGGAATCGTAATCACCCACGGCACGGATTCACTCGAGGAGACAGCCTTTCTGATCGATCTTCTTTACGACGACCCCAGACCCGTCGTTTTTGCCGCCGCGCAACGCGCGCCTCGAGTTTCGGACTCGGATGGTCCTCGAAATCTCGAAAACGCGATCAGGGCAGCCATGTCTCTGAAGGCCAGGAACATGGGCGTCCTGGTGTCGTTGAACGAGGACCTGCACGCTGCCCGCTACGTGACCAAGAGCCACTCTTTCGCGGTCGAGTCATTCAAATCGGGGAAGAAGGGAATGGTCGGGTCGGTCGACAACGGAAGCGTGATCTTCTATTCGACTCCGTTGAACCGGGTCCTTGTCCCGGCGTCAAGCGTCGAGTCGTCCGTCGATCTTGTCCGTCTGGTTGCGGGAGATACCGGAAAATTCATCAAGTACTCTGCCGAGACAGGTGCGCGAGGGATCGTAATCGAAGCGTTCGGAAGAGGGAACATGCCTCGACCGGTCACCGAGGCTGTTTCTCAATCCCTGGAAGCCGGTCAAGTGGTGGTCGTCGTTTCGAGAACGACAGAAGGGCGGGTTGCGTTGTCCTCCAGGTTGCGGGATGCCGGGGTGATCGAAGGAGAAGACCTGGATGGTCTGAAGGCGCGTATCGTCCTGATGCTGGCACTGGGAGCAGACATGGAACCTGCCGAGATTCAGGAACTTTTCAGGCATCTCGGCGGCAACATTCAGTAGAACGAGACCCCAGGAGAGTTTGGTGGGGACCACTAGACGAATGAAATGAACCCGTTTGAACTAACAAGACAATTGATGTCCATTCCGTCAGTGACCGGCACTGAGGGCGAGGTGGGGCGTTTTCTGGCTTCGTTCCTCGATGGTTGTGGCTACCGTGTGGAGAAGCAGCCGGTCACGGAGGACCGATTCAATGTTCTGGCATTCGAAGGGGAGCCGGACATCGTTTTCTGCACCCACATCGATACAGTGCCTCCTGTCTTGCCTGTCTCCGAAGACGACAAGTGCCTGTATGGGAGGGGAGCCTGTGATACGAAGGGCATCATTGCAGCGATGCTTGAAGCAGGCGAACGCCTGCGCCGGACCGGTGTTTCGAACTTCGCGTACCTTTTTGTGGTTGGTGAAGAGACCGGGGGCGACGGGGCCAAGGCGGCAAACACGCGAAAGTGGGGGAACCGCTACGTGATTGTCGGCGAACCGACCGAGAACAAGCTGGCACGAGCACAGAAAGGAACGTTGCTGGCGGATCTGAAAGTCGTCGGTAAAGCGGCCCATTCAGGATATCCGGAAATGGGTGTCGCGGCCACCGACCCGTTAATCCATGTCCTTCATGATTGTATTCGTGCCGACTGGGGAGAAGATCCGACACTGGGAGGCGGGACCTTTAACCCGGGAGTTCTGCGCGCGGGTGAAAGGGCCAACATACTGGCTCCGAAAGCAATGGCCTCCGTGATGGTGCGAACCGTCGAGGAAAAGGCCGATGCCGAGAAACGATTTCGAACTGTCGTGGCCGGCCGTGCGGACATCGACATCCGTAGCGCATCGAACCCGCAGTTCATGCACGTTGTAGAAGGGTTTCCCGAGACGGTTGTTTCATTCGGAAGCGACGCCCCGTATCTCGGGAATCTGGGTAAGGCGATTCTGGTTGGGCCCGGTTCCATTCTGGATGCACACACGGCAAACGAAAAGATCGACAGGCAGGATTTGCTTGACGGGATTGACCTTTACGAAAGGCTCGTGCGTCGACTAGTGTTGTAATCGATTTTCTGACAAGACAACGGCGTCTGAAATCGCCAATCGAACAAGTATGAATATCGCGCTGATAGGGTTTGGAAAGATGGGTCGCGAGGTGGAACGGGCCGCGATTGAGGCTGGTGACACGGTTGTCGCCTGCTTTGATTCCTCGAGTCCGGCCAACAAGAGAGCGTTGACACGGGCCGAGATGTGTATTGATTTCTCAACACCGGATGCGGTGATTCATCACATGCAATTGGCCGCGGAATCCGGAGTCGATATTGTTGTGGGAACAACGGGATGGTACGAAAGGTTTGATGAGGTTCGGCATTTGTTCGAGGACTCCGCAATGCTCTACGGTCACAATTTTTCCGTCGGGATGAATATCTTCTTCCGTGCTCTGAAGCAGATGGGTGTGCTGATGAACGGCGCACCGGAATACGACGTCTATGTCCAGGAGCATCACAATCGGGACAAGGTGGACAGTCCCAGCGGCACTGCCCTGCGTCTGGGCGAGATTCTCCTGGAACAGATCGACCGCAAGAAACAGACCCACAGCGGTTCCCCGGTGGGCGGCGTTCCGCTCGATTCTCTCCAACTGTCCTCCGTTCGGGCCGGCACCGTGCCAGGTTCCCACACAGTGGGTTTTGATTCTCCTGCCGACAGCATCGAACTGCGTCACGCATCCAAGAACCGTACCGGGTTTGCGATCGGTGCCCTGAAGGCGGCACGGTGGGTTCGTGGGAAGAAGGGTGTCTATACCATGGACGACGTGGACCTGTAGAGGCCGTCGAATTGGGATAATGGGGCGGAGAAATCGGAGACCAGAATGACGAAGCAGAGATTCCAGGGAACGGGAACGGCACTCGTCACGCCTTTCGACCCGGACGGCTCCCTCGACGAGAAGTCCCTGGCCCGCCTGGTTGACTTCCAGATAGCCGGTGGCGTCGACATGATCCTGCCTTGTGGAACAACCGGGGAAGGTGCCACGCTCGAATTCGACGAGTACGAAAGGGTCGTCACACTGGTGGTGGACCAGGTGGATGGCCGTCTGCCGGTAATCGTCGGAGCAGGGAACAACTCGACCGATCGGGCCGTCAGGCTGGCAGTACGTGCGAGGGAACTCGGCGCGGACGGCGTCCTCTCGGTGGGTCCGTACTACAACAAGCCAACGCAGTCGGGCTTTTTTGAACACTTCAAGGCCATCGCTGAAGCTGACGATATCCCCGTCTTTGTTTACAACGTCCCGAGCCGCACGGGCAGCAACATCGAAGCCCCTACGATGCTTCGTCTGGCCGAGGTGCCGGGAATCGTTGCAGTCAAAGAGGCATCGGGAGACATCGGTCAGGTGATGGAGATCATCCGCAACCGTCCCGAGGGGTTCCGTGTTCTGTCCGGGGATGATTGGGCTGCGTTGGCGATCATCGCCCTGGGTGGTGATGGCGTCGTGTCGGTGGTAGCGAATGAAGTTCCGATGACGATGCGTGAAATGGTCGACGCCGCGATGGAAGGCCGCTTCGATCGGGCGAGGGAACTGAACTATCAAATACTTCCGTTGATGAACGCCAACTTCATCGAGACCAATCCCATTCCGGTGAAGGCCGTATTGGCAATGATGGGGCTCCTCGACGAAAGGTATCGGCTTCCTCTGGTGCCGCCCTCGTTCGAGAACCGCGAAAGACTGCGAGAGATTGCCCACGAACTGGGCCTCCTCAAGCCAGCCGGGGTCGGACATGGAAATGCAGAATGAGATCGCCCGTCTGCTGACGGTTTCGGTGGAAGAAGCCCGAGGCGAGGGGCTGGACCTGGTTCGAGCGTTTCGTGAGGGCCTCAACCGCGGTGAATATCGCGCGGCAGTTCGGGTCGACGGTATCTGGCAGGCGAATGCCTGGGTGAAGCAGGGGATTCTCCTGGCGTTCCGGATTGGCCTGAGCCACGATCGCCCCCTGTCCGACGACTTCTATTTTCGCGACAAGGACACGCTGCCGATGCGAGGCAAGGCCAGCGTCAACCTGCGGGTCGTTCCGGGTGGTTCCAGCATCCGAGACGGGGCGTATGTCGGGGCCGACGTAATTTGCATGCCGCCGATGTTCATCAATATCGGTGCCTGGGTCGACGACGGAACAATGATCGATTCGCACGCGCTTGTCGGTTCCTGCGCCCAGGTTGGCAAGCGGGTGCATCTTTCCGCGGCCGCGCAGATCGGTGGGGTCCTCGAACCGCCTGGTGCTCTTCCCGTGATAATCGAGGACGATGTCTTCGTCGGAGGCAATTGCGGAGTTTATGAAGGCGTGATTGTTTCCGAGCGTGCGGTCCTCGCTCCCGGTGTCCTCCTGACCGGGGCGGTGGCCGTGTATGACACTGTTCGCGAGGAAGTCTATCGCAGGTCCGGCGATCGCCCGCTCACGATACCTCCGGGAGCCGTTGTCGTGCCCGGCTCAAGACCGGCTGGAGGTGGGTTTGCCGGGGGGCACAATCTTCATCTGTACGCCCCTGTGATCGTGAAGTACCGGGACGAGAAGACGGACGCTTCGATCCTTCTCGAAGAAGCTCTTCGCTAGCGCTTCCAGTCGATCAAAGCGGATGCGGCGGCAGAGATGGATTCCGTCGATTCTGCGAACGAAAATCGGATGAAGCGATGGCCGCGCCTGGAATCAAAATCCAGGCCGGGCGTAACCGCGACTCCGGTTTCATTCAGAATTCTGCTGCAGAAGCTGAGGCTGTCATCGGTCAGGTTCGTAACGTCGGCATAGATGTAGAAAGCACCGTCGACGGGGGCCAAACGGTCGAATCCGGCCTTGGGTAGCTTATCGAGCAGGAGCGCCCGATTGGCCGCATACCGTGCCACGTTGAGGGCCAGTTCGTCAACGCAGTCGAAGGCAGCCACAGCCGCCAGCTGAGACAGCGTCGGCGGCGATACGAACAGATTCTGAGCCAGACACTCGATCACTCGCAGCATGTCTTCGGGAACGACCATCCATCCCAGGCGCCAGCCGGTCATCGAAAAATACTTGGAAAAGCTATTGATCACGATAGTCTCGTCCTCGAAGGCAAGCGCCGTTTTCGCCTTCTGGCCGTAGGTGATCCCATGGTAGATCTCGTCGGAAATCAGGCGGATGCCGTGACTGTGGCAATACGCTGAGAGATCCTGCATGGCGTCGGAGTCAAGCATGGTTCCGGTGGGATTCGAGGGGCTCGCAACGATCAACCCATCGAGCTGTCCACCTTCCCGAACCGCCGCTTCGAGCAGCTCCGGTGTCGGCTGGAACCGATGCTCCGCCTCAGCCTCGAGAACTACGGGCTCGACGCCGAAGGCCGACAGGATGTGTCGATAACAGGGGTATCCCGGAGCCACCATCGCAACCCGGTCGCCCGCATCGAAGGCAGCGAGGAACGACAATATGAATCCCCCGGTTGAGCCGGTGGTCACGACCACTCGTGAAGGATCGACCGAGGTGTCGTAATAACTCTGGTAGTGCCTGGCGATCGCCGAGCGCAATTCCGGAACACCGAGTGCGACTGTATAGCCGAGGCGCTGACTTTCGAGCGCCTGGTGTGCTGCCTGGAGGACTCCCGCCGGGGCAGGAGTCCCAGGTTGACCGACTTCGAGGTGGTAGACCGCCTTGCCGCCGGACTCCCTCAGAGTCGCAGCCTGCATCACATCCATCACGATGAAGGGAGGGATCGCGCCCCTATTTGAGACCTTTAACGCCATGTCGCTTCCTTTCCTCCTGGATTCGCCCGTATTTCAAGTTACAGGTGAATGCTTTATTCCGTCAAATCTCTTCGTCCTACGTGGATGGAAGAGTTGTAATCAATGTGTGCCACCCCTCCCTAATCGCATGCATCCTCACCACGCAAGCCCTCCACGCCTTCCTTGAACAACCAGGGCACCATTGCCATCGCAGCAACTGGATCTGCCCACCACCAACCCGCAAGTGCATTGCCCAACAAGCCGATGAGCAAGGCGAAGGAGAGATAAGAACATGCCAGTGTTTCTTTTGCTTCTCTCAGCAGTGCGGGGCTTTGAATTTTTCTCGAAGCATGAATCTTGCCCCATGCCACAAACGGCATGATGATCAGGGAGACGATTGCCAGAACAATCCCCACCACGCTTTCCCGTGGCGGTTCGTTTTCGAGGAGGACCCAGGTCGCCTGTGCCATGACGTAGAACGCCAGAGCGATGAAGGTCATCCCGACGAAGTAGTGAACCCGGCGCTCGGCGCGTTCGACCACTTCCCGGTCCGCCCCACCTGACTCCACGGCAAGTCGCCAAAGGAGAAGTCCCGAGGCGGAAGCCTCGATGACGCTGTCGAAACCGAAGCCGACCAGGGCAACGCTGTCTGCAACCACTCCCGACCAGATTGCGATGACTGCCTCAACGGTGTTGTAGGCCATCGTTGTGCCCACAAGCCATGAAGCGACCACGGTCCAGTTCCAGCCACAATCCCTGCCTGACTCACCCGCCATCTGTTCGTTCCCGTCTGTTGCTGAGGGTTTCACTTGTGAGCGCTCGTACTCAATGGTCCTTGCAGTTTGAGTAGATTCCATCCCATTCCATCGAGGGGCGTCTCCAAAGCAGGCTGTCATCGCCGGGCTGTATGGTCGCACACTGGAGATCCAACAAAGGGGCAACAGCGGTGCGACGGATTCGCCTGGCATTACAGATTGGAATAAACGCCCGTGGGTTGGCATGTCATAATCGGGGAGAATTATAAACGCCTAGTGGCGATTGTTCTGGAGTTGCCCATGAGCATATCTATCCGGATTCTTACGGTCCTTCTACTTGTTCCCACTGCATGTCAGCCGAAACCAACCACGGAATTGCTGAGTAACGAGCCGATGACGATAAACGTTCCCTTCGGCATAGACGCACTCCCTCCGATCCCGGAGGACAATCCGATGACACCCGCGAAGGTGGAACTGGGTCGCCAGCTTTTCTTCGACAGCCGGCTGTCGGCAGACGGGACCGGGAGCTGCGCCAAGTGCCACGATCCAGCCCTGGGATTCACCGATCTGGAAACCAGCGCCGGACGGAGTGCGCCCAGCATCATTAACCTGGCCTACGCCACGAACGGCTTATTCTGGGATGGCCGGACGAGCAGCCTGGAGACTCAGGTGATGGGACGCATGCACGAGGACTCGATCACGAGCCTCGGTACTATTCCTGGATACCGCGAACAGTTTGAGCATGTGTTCGGCTCCCCCGAAGTCACGATTGAAAACGTCGGCAAGTCGATCGCGGCTTTCGAGCGGACCATCATTGCCGGCAATGCTCCGTGGGACCGGTTCGTCAAGGGTGAAGAAGATGCCCTGTCCGAGGAAGCCCGCAGGGGGTGGAAGCTGTTTCAGGACAAGGCGAACTGTATCCGTTGCCATGCCGGATTCAACCTGACTGACAACCAGTTCCACAACATCGGTGTGGAGTTCGACGGAGTCGATCCGGATCTTGGCCGCTGGGTGATCACCGGCACAGAAGGCGATCAGGGTCGCTTCAAGACACCGACCTTGAGAGGACTCCGTTACACCGCACCCTACATGCATGACGGCAGTGAGAAAACTCTCGAAGACGTCATCGAATACTACGACCGGGGAGGCAACCCGAACTCCTACCTGGACCCGGAGATGAGGCCGCTCGAACTCACCGAACAGGAAAAAGCAGACCTGTTGGTCCTACTCGACGCTTTCGAAGGCGAGGGCTGGATGGTGACCGCACCGAGCCAGTTGCCGGCTGAATACTAGGAATCTGCGCATGGATAAGCGAAATCTCCAGGCCAGAGTGTCGGGGCGGCCCTCCGTGGTCGCCCGCGGGACTGACGATCTCTACAGGCGAAGCTTTTCGGTTGGCCTGCGACGTTTGCCGAGGGCTACGGAGGACAAGAGTTTTTCGGCTTGCCCGCGCGCTTGAGTTGCTGAGGTCTCCGGAGGACAGGAGTTTTTCGGCTTGCCCGCGGGTGGCCAGGGCCGGCCACCCCGACACGCTCTCCTCGAAGTTCCGCTTCATTCGGTTCGGTGTATACCGGCTCTGTAGAGTAGGAATGCGACCAGGGTGAGGAGGGCGATACCCGGCAGATTCCCTTCGTGGACACCCCAGAAGGCCAGAACGTCAGCGCGTCCATACACGACGATCGGAATGGCCATGCCGATGCCGACGAGTGCTTCGCCGGTGATAAGACCCGCGGCAAACAGCAGTCCATTGTCTCCTCCGGCTTCGGCCGCGGTTCCGCTTCGAACGGCTCGCTGGCGAACGGCATGCGCGATCAGCCCACCGATGAAGATCGGAACCGATAATTCGAAGGGCAGGTAGATCCCAACGGCCAGTGCCAGAACTGGAGTTCGGAACTGGCTGCGGCGACTCTCCAGGTAAAGATCCAGCCCGATGACGCAGACGGCGATGGCCATGCCGATGCCGACCATTCCAATCGGCAGGCCTCCCTGGAACACTCCACGGGCGACTGAGGCCATCAGAGTGGCCTGAGGCGCTGACAGGGGGTTAGGGTGGGTCTCCGTCGGGACCCCGATGCCATAGGCCTCCATGAGCAAGGTCAGTGTGGGCGCGATTACGAGGGCGGCGGAAATGACGCCGACGGCCTGGACGATTTGCTGCTTGTAGGGGGTGGCTCCCACCAGGTGTCCGGCCTTGAGATCCTGGAGGTTGTCACCGGCCATGGCAGCGGCACAACAGACAACCGAGCCGATCAGAATCGCCGAGGCCGGACCGATCGGGCTGTCCGCTCCCAGGAATATCAGGAGAAGCAGGGCTGAACTTAGAATCGTGGCGATTGTGACGCCGGAGATCGGATTATTCGATGAACCGACCAGGCCGGCCATGTACGCAGCGACGGCTGAAAAGAGGAAGCCGGCGACGAGCATGATGACTGCCATTATTGCCGAAATGCCGGGGCGTCCCGTGATGTGCTCGAATATGAAGTACAGGGGAATCACCGAGAGAGCCAGCGCAACACCGATCCACTGCATCGGTACGTCCCGTTCCGTGCGGAGTGTCCGAGCCAACCCGCCCTCGCGTCCCCTGCGATATGCCTCTGCTCCGGAACGAATCCCCTGAACCAGGCTGGATCGTAAACGGACGAGTGCCCAGAGGCCACCGACCACCATCGCCCCCACTCCCAGGTAACGTGTCTGGGTCGACCAGATCGTACCGGCCGCGTCAACTGCGGGTTGGTCGAGCGAGATCCCCTGGAGTAGCGCGACGATCGGAATCGCCACAAACCAGTTCAGTGCGCCGCCGAGGAAAACAAGGACAGCGATGTTCAAGCCGACGATGTACCCCACGCCAATAAGAGCAGGGGAGAGATTGCTGCCGACGTAAGCGATCGTACCGCCAACGTAGGTCGCCATTTCGACAACGCCCCCCCAGAGGCGAAAGCCCGTCTCACCGAGTTTGAAGATCGCTCCGATCAAGGCTGACGAGACAATGTATCGGATGCCCGATCCACCGGATTCTCCGACCTTCAAGACCTCGGCTGTGGCGACTCCTTCAGGGAACTGGAGTGGATTTTCGATGATCAGGGCCCGCCGGAGGGGAATCGTGAAGAGGACACCGAGGATTCCTCCAAATCCTGCGATCATCGTCGTTTCCCAGTAATCGAAGCCGCTCCACGTACCGAGGATGACCAGCGCCGGTATCGTGAAAATAACTCCTGCCGAGACGCTTTCGCCGGCCGAAGCCGCGGTCTGGACGATGTTGTTCTCCAGGATGTTCGATGTTCGGAAGAGCCGGAGAATGGCCATTGAAATTACTGCAGCCGGGATCGATGCCGATACCGTCATTCCGGCAAACAGACCCAGATACGCGTTGGCTCCACCCAGAACGACTGCCAGCACAACGCTCAACAGAATCGATTTGATGGTGATTTCGGGCAGCGTTGTTGAGGCAGGAACGTAAGGCTTATGTTCCCTCAGACCGGGCTCATGCGGCATCGACACTCCTTGATCGTTGTAGCGGATTGATTAAAGGCCAATAGGATAGTCGAAGTTCTCTGGATGTGAATGGGGAAAGTTGGCTGATTAGTACTCAGCGAGGGACGTCAGGCCGCCAGCCGGTCTCCGACAACTGAGAAGTCCCCAGGCTAACTCAACCGGGAAACTTCCTGCCGCAACGCATCCTCTACTGCTTCCGCCCCATATCGCTCGTCGAGAATCAACCGGCGAAAGTAATCCTTCGCAGCAAGGTGGCCTACCTGTTGGAACGCCATGTTGACACCGGCATTCAGGGCGGCGCCGGCGACGGGCACGAGAATGCTCAGGTTCTTCTCGGTTACGATCACGCCAAGGCGCTCGGCTACGTAGGTAATCAGGCGAATTAACTGGGGCGCCTCTCGTTCCATGATCTGGCGATCCATCGCGACGACGGCGGTGCGCGACAGGAACTGGTTCGCTTCCCGGATTGAACCGACGACAGCGGTCTTCAGCGCCAGGTAGCCTTCATCGCTGGTTCGCGTAGGCGGCGCCATCGCTGCAACCAGGTGTGGGAGAGTTCGAGGAAGTTGAGATGAAAAGCCGTAGGCGCTACCGATCTTGCACGCATGCCGGGCCAAGAGGGTCATTGACGAGGAAACGTCGGCAAGGATCAGCGAGGGCACGAGAAGTTGCGTGCCGGGTAACGTGTATGCCAGCGTCGTCGCCGCTCCCAGGGCCGCGCCTTCTGTCCCGAGAAGCACGGCACTTCCGACGTGGAACGAGTTCGCGACGCGATCCAGTGCCTCGAGAGGCAGATGACGGGCCTGGCCGAGATCGTCCAAATCGTAGCCTCTTCCCCGAAAAGCGTCGATTACAGCTTCCTCCGCGGTCAAGTGACGGGCGATCTTGATAGTGCCGATGATGCTTTCTTCGATCACACCCTGAGCACCGTCGGAGAGTCTTCGGATCAGACGGTTGTTGGATTCCCGTCCAGCCTTAAGGAGCTTGCTTACTGGTCCTCCGAGTCCTTCCAGCGCCCGTTCCAAAGCGTTTGGACGGACTTGGTGAGTCGCCATTTCCCGGAGGACGCCAGCTTCGTATTCGGTGAAGAGAGTGGATGTAGCGGTCATCCTCTTAAGTATAGTCCACGAGCCATCAGCTGTCAGCGAGCAGCGGCAATCGGGAGAGGAGGGATGTTGTTCGATTGGCGGGTATCAAGCGCTTCCTGATCGTATTGAAGAGTCGTTCAAGAAGGGAGCCTATTTCGAGTGGGAAGGGAAGGTGACTCCTCAGCGAGTCGTCTTTGACTTCTTCATCTTCTGAATGTTGTCATCCGCCGATCGCAACAAAACCTCAACGCTTTCGGGCGCCTCGTCCGCCACGGCCATTCCGATGTCGTAACGTACGGCGACCGGAAGAGAGCGGCGCGTGACGAGTTGTCCGAGCTTTTCGTTGACGCGCTCGACGATCAAATCGCGGTCGGGGGGTTCGGCGTCGATAAGCAACACAGCAAATTCGTCGCTACCGTAACGCGCAACCAGGTCGGTGGCGCGGGAAGACTCCAGTAAAGATTCCGCCATCGTCTTCAGGACATCGTCGCCGACGGCGTAACCAAACTCATCGTTGATTGAGCGAAGGTTCTGCACGTCGAGGAGGATCAGGATGACGCTGTTGTCCCGTCGTCTGGCCCCGGCACCCAACCTGAAATAGAGATCATGGAATGCACGTCGCCCGGGCAGGCCCGTCAAAGGATCTGGGGCGTATCGAGCCAGGAGCCGGTCTGCATCGGCCAGGCGGCCGGCCAGGACACGAAGCAGGGCGATACACAGAGCGGTTGAGGAGTCCAGCGTCTCGAGAAATTCCTCCTGGGACAATACCAGACAGCGGGTCCGTTCCAACGTGAGGACCGTTGCCGAGCGTGGAGTCTCCCGCAGAAAACCAACCTCTCCAAAAAGCTCTCCAACGCCCATCTCACCGAGAAACATGTCGGTGGGGCCTTCAGGTACGGTTTCCATCACGCGGACCCTGCCGGAGAGAATGATGAACACGCTCGTGCCGGACTCACCTTCACGCAGTATCGGAAACCCGGGTGGGAAGACCTGTTCGCTTGCGTTAGTGACCAGGTCCTCGAGCTGCTCCGGATCCAGGTGCCGGAAAAGCTTTGTCCTCGCCAACGATTCCACATATCGCGATTCCGATGCCTCAAGGGTTCCGTCGAAGGGTTCATCGGCCTCCACGGGTACAGGGGTGGTGTTCAGCCGGCTCTCCTCGGACAGAGTCCGAGCCAGCCATGCGCGGACGCGTGACCTGAGCATAGGGGGACTGAACGGGCATTCCAGATAATCAGTGGCATCATCCGAGGCTGCCTCATTTTCCGGAATTTGATGGCGGCCGTCGGTCAGCAGCAGGATGGGCAGTTCGCGCCCTCCGGCTACCTTCCGGAGGTCGTCAACCAGACTCTCCCCATCGAAACCCTCCCTATCGATGCCCATCAAGGCGGCATCGAGAATGACCAGGTCGGGAGAGAATTCCTTCGCCCGTTTGGTGGCGATGTCGGCCGATCCGACGGGCATGAGGATCAATCCATCCTCGACCAGCATGTGTTCAATCTGCGTGAAGTCACTTTCGATTGAACTGATGACCAGGACCCGCCCTCCGAGAATAGATCGCTGCCGTAGTGCCGAATCACCCGCAACGGTGTGTCGTGGAGCTTGCCCCTCGATCTCCAGCTCCAGCCCATCGGCAGCAGCAAAAATCTCGAGCGACGCCTCCTGCTCAGCCAGAGCTGCCCGGACTCCACGTGCCATCTCGTCGATCCAGTCGTCGTCGTGACTCGGGTCGTGGTGGGTGAGAGCGAGACGCCGAACTCCAGCGGCAAGGGCCACGTCCATCACGTAGCTTATAGGACTGTGTCCCCAGCCGACCTTCGTCTGGTACTCCTCTTCACTGTACTGGGCATCGTGAATGACCAGGTCGGTATCCCGGATGAACTCCACGTGGCGTTGATCGCCCGGATGCTCAAAGTCCACTCCAGTAGACTTCCAGAACGGCTCGTGGTCGGTCACGTACGCCACGCTCGTGTTCCCTTCGGTCAGACGGTAGGCAATGGTAGGGGCGGTGTGGTTCAGGTACTGTGTCTCGACCAGGCAGTCGCCGATCCGAAAGAATCCTTCGTCTAACTCGGTGTAGTGAATTCGGCTGGAGAGGTCCTGAAGCTTGACCGGAAAATAGGAATACTGCATTTGTCCCGACATCGCCTCTTCAAGACTCCTCTGGAAGCCGAGCGGGGCATAAATGTTAATTTCTGTGCCCGGAAGAAAAACCGGAGTAAAGAAGGGGAACCCCTGGATGTGATCCCAATGGGTATGGCCGATGAGAATGTGGATTCTTGGAGGTGTGGACGAGTTGCCGAGAAGCGACAGACCGAGTTGACGGATACCCGTGCCGCAATCGAAGACAAACAGGTTGCCGTCGTCACTCCGAAGCTCGACGCACGAAGTGTTACCCCCGTATCGTGCGGTCCCCGCGCCCGGGGTCGGTATAGATCCACGCGTTCCCCAGAACTTAACAAACATGAGTGTCCCTTCTCAACTTTCGATCTTGTTGTTGATAGCCTTTCACATTGATAGCGTCATGGCGTCGGGGAGTCAAGACCCTTCTTCCTGCCGGCACTTGGAAATCCTGTGGTCCCCTGAAGCGGATTCTCTGCAATTCCTGAAGGGCTTGTAATAGTATTTTTAACGTTATGGAGAAGTCTGGCATCGAGTGTGACCAACGTCCCTGGGGAAGCTACACAGTCCTCGATGAAGCCTCGGGCTACAAGGTGAAGCGGGTCGAGGTGCTTCCAGGTTGCCGTCTGAGCTATCAGAAGCATGCAAGACGATCCGAATTCTGGATGGTGGTTTATGGATCCGCTCTGGTCACTCTGGATGGCCGAGACCTTCGACTTGGGTGCGGAGAGACAGTCGACATCGATGTTGGCTGTGCTCACCGCATCGCAAACCCCACAGATGACAAGCTGGTTTTTATCGAGATCCAGCAGGGCAGCTATTTCGGAGAGGACGACATCGAGCGTCTGGAAGACGATTACGGACGCCTGGCGAAATAACTGGAGAAGTAACTGCAGGTGCGTTCTATGAGCCAATGATTTGGGAGGTCATATCTGGGCGGTCATAGACCGCCCCTACAATATTGGCTGCACAACTGACCGCCGATCCCATATAATAGACATGCCTTTTCTCTTTCCCCTGGATCACCCGATAACATGCCTTCAGACGAAGAAGTGCGGTCGCGCTACGGCGACGATATCGCAATCTCGCGCAAGGGCGGTTATGTGCTCGTTCACCTGGACCGCCCCACTCCCGAAATGATTTCCGCTCGAAGCGATGAATTCGACCCCGATGAATACTTTGACGACGGTTGCCCGATCTGTGTCATGCAGAAGGGAGGGGGAGTCATCATCTTCGACGACTTTCCATACGATGACGAGGAGGAAATCCTATTGGAATAGTTCGGTGATCGGTGTTCCCCTAAACAAAATTGGAGGACTTGTAGCAGCCCGCGTTAAATACGAAATCAGATCAGGGAAGGGAAGTGTGAGAATTCGCTGGGTTGACTCCAAACATCTGGGCAACAATTACGATGATGCTCAAACACAGGAACACGATTGCCATGGCCACCCTGCTGCTGGCGGCCGGGGCCTTGTCGGCCTACCTCGTTCTACCGCAGTCGGAGATGGCCATTCGGGAGCCGGTCCGGTACACGGATGCGGGTTTCTGGGCGCTGGTCAAAGACCTGTCCGAACCCGCAGGGTTCTTCAGGTCCGACAATTTTGTTTCGAACGAGGTTCCCTACCAGGGCGTGATCCCGGAGTTGCAGGGGATCGTCGGCACAGGGGGTGTTTATCTTGGTGTAGGACCTGATCAGAATTACACCTACATTGCGGCCACTCGACCCCGGCTGGCATTTATCTTAGACATTCGACGGCAAAACATGCTGCAGCATCTGCTCTACAAGTCCATCTTCGAGTTGTCCGCCGATCGTGTGGAGTTTCTGTCCCGTCTGTTTTCTCGACCTTGAGTGCGCCCCTCCGACTGGAGACTTTTCCCAAAAGTTTAGTACAGACAA
>CAZOZZ010000083.1:0-4764 GCA_964584435.1 uncultured Solibacteraceae bacterium
TATGACAGTCCTTACGTAACCGTTTTCGGCATACATCATGCGGATGCGGGTGATGTCGTCCCCCATCTTCAATTCGTGATAGACGTCCTTGCTCGTGAACGGCGTGATCGGGCCGGCCTCCTTGAGAAGCTTCATCGCCCGCTTGATCTTCCGGTCGGAAAAAACCTCGTTGCCCTCGATGCTGATCTTCTCGATCTTTACCTTCGGTCCCTCATCGATCACGAACACAATCCCGATGGCATTGGGTGGGATGGGGTAGGTTTCGACCTCGATCACGGCGTTCTGGCGGCCTTTCTCCGCAAGCAAGTCCAGTAGGATCACCTCCGCCCGCTTGACCCGGGTCGGGTCATAGGGCGCTTCCTGACTGAGGCCTACCTTCTTCTCACGAAGCCGCTCCAGAATATCGGACAGGGACACGGACTTGTGGCCCTCGTACTCGATCATCCGGACCAGGGGTTTCTCGACCACATCGAAAGTGATGATCTTGCCGTTGTCGCCCTCTTCTTCGTACACGGTGATGTCATCGAAGAAACCCATCGCGTAAAGGTTTCTTATGTCGCGCTGGATCATCGCGAGGTTGTACGTATCGCCCGGCTTGGTCTGGATATTGTATTTGATCGTGTCGGAAGGGATCCTGCGGTTGTTAGTCACGTCCACAGCTTCGATCCGATCCGGATCGGGAATCTGCAGGACCTGCGGCCCGGCACCGTTCAATACCAGGGCCAGAAAAAAGGCTGACAGCTTCATTTCCTCCTCCACACTTCAAACAAGAGAGCGATGTGAAATTGTACTACGACCATCAGCCTAAAACCAATGGCTAGTGCATCATAACCGTCCGGAATCCCGACCCGCACCTTCCGGCTTTTCCGCAAGGGTCGATGGCTGGGAAAATCCACCCTTTACGGACAAGCACACCCCAGCGTCCAGGATTGTGTCTTAGACTCCCCGCAAAGAGTTTTGGTGAGATGAAAGTCGGGCCTATGCCAGAGCAGACATTCCGCTTCCCCTTGATTGTTTTCAACACGAAGACACGAAGGACACGAAGGGTTTTGTTTTCCCGAATTTATCCCTTCGTGAACTTCGTGTCTTCGTGTTGAAAATGACGGACGTGGGTTCTTACGGAATTTCTAAAACGAGGGGAGATGGGAGGTCCAGGGTCTTGGCACAGATTACGCAGATGGAGGAGGGTAAGCCGGTTTCCGAAAGCTGCCCGCTGCTCGCTGAAAGCTAATCGCTAGATCGTTAATGGGATGCCGACTTCCTCACGATCTTTCGGCCGGTACCAGAGTTCGTCTCCGTCCCGGTACACTTCGACCGTGGACATCTCCCTGAGGTTGCCCTGGATCATGGCTTCTGAGAGGGGGTCTTCGATGTAGCGCTGGATGGCGCGACGCAACGGGCGGGCACCGTAGTTGCGATCCTGGCAGACTTTCTGGAGAATCCACTTCTTGGCCTCTTCGGTCAGGCAGACTTCCAGATGCTTGTGGACCAGATTCTTATTGAGTTCCTCGACCATGAGCTCAATGATCCGCTCCAGATCCTCATCGGTGAGGGAGCTGAAGATGATGATCTCGTCGAGCCGGTTGATGAACTCGGGATTGAACAACCGCTTCACTTCGACCATCACGGCTTCTTCCATCTTGTTTTCGGTAGCGGCTTCGCTCGGACCCTGGAAACCAAGGCTCGTGTGCTTGCTCAGAAAGCGCGCACCGATGTTGGAAGTCATGATGATGATCGTGTTCTTGAAATCGATCGTGTTTCCCAAGCCATCCGTCAGGTGTCCGTCTTCGAATACCTGCAGGAGGATGTTGTACACATCCGGATGAGCCTTCTCGATCTCGTCGAGCAGGATCACGGAATAGGGGTTCCTCTTGACACGCTCGGTAAGCTGCCCGCCTTCCTCGTATCCCACGTATCCGGGAGGCGATCCGATGAGCTTGGAGACCGAATGCTTTTCCATGAACTCGGACATGTCGAAACGGATCAAAGACTTCTCGCTGCCGAAGAGGAACTGGGCCAGGGACCGGGCCATCTCGGTCTTTCCGACGCCGGTCGGACCGAGGAACAGGAAGGAACCGGCTGGCCTGTTGGGCGACTTCAATCCCGCGCGGGAACGGCGAATCGCCCGTGCCAGCGCTCCGATCGCCTTGTCCTGGCTCACAATACGCCGGTGCAGTTCTTCCTCAATGTGCGTGAGGCGGACCATCTCCTCTTCCTTGATCGAGGTCACCGGTACGCCGGTCCACTTGGAAACGACCTCTTCGATGTCCGCACGCGTGACCACGCCCATGCTGGAAGTCTCACTGATGTTGAACTTCTCCCGGACCGCGGCAAGGTTATCGCGCTCGACCTGCTCCTGGTTCTTGTAGTGCTCGGCCTTTTCGAAGTCCTTGGTTGAGATCGCGCTTTCCATGCGAGCAACGATGAACTTGATCCGGTGCTGGATGTCGGTCATCTCCGATGGCAGGGTTGCCTGGCGCAGTTTCACGCGGGCTCCAGCCTCATCAAGCAAATCGATGGCCTTATCGGGAAGGAAGCGGTCGGGTATGTACCGGTTCGACAGGTGCACGGCCGAATCGATTCCTTCGTCGGTGTAGCTGACCATGTGGAATTTTTCGTAACGGGGCTTCACGCCGTGAAGAATCCGGACGGCTTCATCTTCGGGCGGCGCACCCACCTTGATGGCCTGGAACCGCCGTTCCAATGATCGGTCTTTCTCGATCGACTTCCGAAATTCCGAAGGTGTCGTGGCGCCGATGCACTGGATCTCACCACGCGAAAGTGCCGGTTTGAGGATGTTGGCGGCATCGAGCGATCCCTCGGCCGAACCGGCGCCAACCAGTGTGTGCAACTCGTCGATAAAAATGATCGTGTTGGGATTGTCGACCAATTCCTTCATGATCGTCTTCAGACGCTCTTCAAACTGTCCGCGATACTTCGTTCCGGCAACGATGAGAGATAAGTCGAGAACCAGGATTCGCTTGTCCGCCAGAAAAGTCGGCACTTCTCCGTCGACGATCTGCTGGGCAAGGCCTTCGACGATTGCCGTCTTCCCGACACCGGGGTCACCGATCAGGACCGGGTTGTTCTTTGTTCGACGACACAGGATCTGAACGACACGCTCGATTTCATTACTCCGACCCACGAGGGGATCCAGGACGCCGTCCATTGCCGCCTGGGTCAGGTCACGCGAGAACTCGGAAAGCAGCGGTGTTTCCTTGGGTTTGACCAGCGTCTGCCGATCGACGACCGACCGGGCCAGTTCTTCCCGGATCGCATTGAGCCGAAGACCCCGTTCGTGCAGTATCTCGCCGGCAACACACTTCTCCTCACGCAGAATCCCAAGCAACAGGTGTTCGGTGCCGATGTGCCGGTGGTTCAGCCGTTCGGCTTCTTCCGCAGCATAGGCAAGTATCCGTTTGCACTCGTTCGACAACGGCAGATCGATCGAAGTCGACACCTTTTCACGAATCGTTGTCCGACCTTCGATTTCTTTCCGAATGCTCTCGATCGAGGACTGGTTGCGCAGAAAACGATTGGTGAGGTTCTTGTCTTCCCGAATCAAGCCGAGTAGCAGATGTTCGGTTTCGATCGTGGTACTGCCGAACTGACTGGCTTCATAGCGGGCAAAGAAAATAACTCGCCGGGCTCTTTCTGTGTACCGTTCGAACATTGTTACGGCTCTTGCCCGCAGTCAAATCCCGCGGAAGGGGCTCTGTTGACTGCTGTATCACGTATAAATAACTGTCTCGATTCTAATCGAAGCGCACAAGCAGGACAATAGGCTTTTCCGACAACACACATTAGAAACAAGCAAATACAGCCAACTGTAGGTGCGGTCTATGACCGCATGTCCGGACGTCCGGGAACCGTGCGGTCATAGACCGCACCTACATTTGGTGGGCACGAAGGTCTCCGGATGTAGGTGCTCTCTGCGAGCGCATGGAAATCTCAACGTCCGGAAATTTTGCGGTCGTAGACCGCACCTACATCAACGACCGACAACGCACCTGAGGCGGCCATCTTCGATCTGCCAGACCTCGGGGCACCTGGACGCGATCTTTTCGTTGTGGGTCACGATGATCGACGTCAACCCCCGTTCGGCGTGAAGCTCCCGAACCACATCGAAAACTTCTTCTCCCGTCTTCAGATCAAGATTCCCGGTCGGCTCGTCCGCGAGAAAAATTTCCGGCTGGCCGACCAGCGCCCTGGCAATGGCCACACGCTGTTGTTCACCGCCGGAAAGCTCGCCGACCTTATGGTTCAGCCGCTGGCCCAGACCAACACGTTCAAGCAGTTGGCGAGCCTTTGCCATTGCCTCGTCCCGGGGCTCCCCTCGAACCAGTAGCGGCATCCCTGCGTTTTCAACCGCCGAAAACTCTGGCAGGAGGTGATGGAATTGAAAGACGAAGCCAACGTGGTGGTTGCGAAACCGGGCCAGTTGGGTCGCCTCTAATCGAAAAACGTCATCCCCCCGAAACAACACCTGGCCCGAAGTCGGTCTGTCCAGCCCACCGAGCAGATGCAGCAACGTACTCTTGCCAGCACCTGAGGGTCCAACCACGGCAACAAGGTCACCTGCTTCGACCTGGAGCTTCAATCCCTCGAATATCACGATGTCGCCGGCCGGCGTCGGGTAGATTTTTGTCAGGTCGACGGCTTCAAGCATACGCGGATTATACGCGGATTAGGGGGCAGGGTGGGGAGGGGGAATTTAGACGCGGATTACACAGATCTTAGGAAGACAGGAAAGAACATCCATCC
>CAZOZZ010000083.1:4774-18216 GCA_964584435.1 uncultured Solibacteraceae bacterium
TAATCTGCGTAATCTGCGTAAAAAAAAGGATCCGCGTCTCTCACTCGTACCGTAACGCTTCGACAGGCTGGAGTTTGGACGCCGCTCGGGAAGGGTAAATCGTGGCCAGGTAGCTGATCAAAATTGCCGCTACGGCGACAATTGCCGAGTCAAAAGGACTCAGCCTGAACGGTACGTAGGCGATGGAATAGACGTCCGGGGCGAGGCTCACCAGGCGGTACGCATCGGCGAGATAGCTCACCAGGTTTCCGACGATCAGACCCAGGAAGGTGCCGATCACCCCGATGATCACGCCCTGGGCAACGAAGACACGACGAATGTTTTCCCGGGTAGCACCCATGGACATCAGGACCGCGATATCTCGAGTCTTCTCGAGGACCATCATGACGAGCGTGACGACAATGTTCAGTGAGGCGACGATCACGATCAGGCCGATCGTGATGAACATCACAAGACGCTCGAGTTGGAGTGCCTCGAAGATCGAACTGTTCTGGGTCTTCCAATCGGTGAAGTCCAGGTCCTGGTCCAGAACAGCCAGAATTTCCGCCGCGATGGTTTCGGACTCATCGATGTCGTCAATCTGAACCTCGATGCTCGAAGCGATGTCACCTGCCCCGATCAGGCCCTGGACGACCCCTATCGGCGCAAAAACCCATCCGGAATCGAACTGGAACAGGCCGGACTTGAAGATACCGACGACCTCGAGGATACGCGTGCGGGACAACGGACCAACCGGTGTGATCCGGGTCTCCGCACTCATGACCTGAAGACGGTCGCCGAGGAAGGATCCCAGGCTCCGTGCCAGATCTTCACCAATGATCACCGAGTTCCCTTCGAGATCTTCGAACCGGCCTTCAAGAAGCGTATCAATCACATCCGATCGCGCTGCTTCAAGTGCTGGAATGACGCCTTTTATAACAACTCCATCACTGTTGACTCCGGTCGATAGAAGCACCTTCTGGTGGAGTGCGGGTGACGCAGCGACAACGCCGTCGACGGCGGCAGCCTGATCGGAAAGCGACCGATAATTCAAAATACCTTCACGCGTCGGCTTGAGAATCGTGATGTGGGCGCTGGCCCCCAACAGTTTGTCCTGCAGATCCTGACGAAACCCCGCATTGATCGCCAGAGCGATCACGAGCGCCGCCACTCCGGCCGCCACCCCGATGACGGAGATCACAGTGATCAGCGAGACAACCGCCTGTTTGCGCTTGGCCTTGAGATAACGGATCGCGACGAGGAATTCGAAACGCATTACGCAGATTAGTTTATACGCAGATTGCGGGGGGAGGGGGAATCTGTACGCAGATTACGCGGATTACGCAGATTAGGAGGTCAGAAAAAGACATCCATCTTCTTGTCTCTCTTATCTGCGTAATCCGCGTAATCCGCGTAAAAAAATCTTCTTCTTCGTAATCTGCGTAAGCGTCTACTCGGGCCTCAAATGCGGGAACAGAATAACGTCGCGTATAGACTTCGAGTCTGTCAGCAACATCGTGAGGCGATCGACGCCTATTCCTTCGCCGGCTGTGGGAGGCATTCCGTACCCGAGGGCGCGGACGTAGTCTTCGTCCATCGCGTGGGCTTCTTCATCTCCACGGGCCTGGGCTTCGAGCTGGGACACGAAGCGCTGCCGCTGGTCGATGGGATCGTTCAGCTCGGAATAGGCATTCGCGATCTCCATGCCGGCGACGAACAGTTCGAATCGTTCGACGGTAGTCGGATCGTCCTTCTTCGCTTTCGACAGCGGGGACATCTCGACCGGGTAGTCGTAAACGAACGTGGGTTGGATCAAATGCTCTTCTGCGACATGGTCGAACAGCTCACCGATGAGATTCCCGAGCGGCAACCGCGGGTCGCAATCGGCTCCGACCTGATCCAGTAGCTTTCGAACAGCATCGGCGTCGTCCAGCGAGGCCGGATCGATCTCACCGGGAAAGTACTTGATGATCGCTTCCTTGACCCTCAAGCGCGTCCACTTGTTGAAATCAACCTCTTTTCCGTCGTATGTGATCACGCGTGACCCCGAGACGCGCTCGGCAACACCGGTGATCATTTCCTCTGTCAGATCCATCAAATCCGTGTAGTTACTGTAGGCCTCGTAGAACTCCAGCATCGTGTATTCGGGGTTGTGCTTGATGGACATCCCCTCGTTGCGAAAGCTGCGGTTCAGGTCGTAGACACGCGTCAGCCCGCCGACGATCAACCTTTTCAGGTAGAGCTCCGGTGCAATCCGCAGGAAGAACGGCATGTCGAGCGTGTTGTGGTGCGTCTTGAAGGGTCGCGCCAGGGCCCCGCCCGCGATCGGGTGGAGGATGGGCGTCTCGACTTCCAGGTAGCCACGATCATCCAGGAATCGCCGCAACTCACGGACGATAAGGCTGCGTTTGACAAACACGTCACGAACAGGCTGGTTAACTATCAAGTCGACGTACCGGCGGCGGTATCGAATCTCGACATCGGTCAGGCCGTGCCACTTTTCAGGCAACGGCAGCAAGCCCTTCGAAAGGAACGTCAGCTCGGAAGCCAGGACTGTCAACTCTCCCGTCCGAGTCCGGAACATCGTACCCTCGACGCCGACGAAATCGCCGATATCGATCAGCCGGTAGAGTTCGAAGTCCCGTTCAGGCAGCTTGTCCTTCCGACAATAGATCTGAACACGCCCGCCGCCCTCATAGATCGTGGAGAACCCCGCCTTACCGAACGGCCGGTTGGCGACGATGCGACCGGTCACTCGAACCGTCGTCGGGTTCTCTTCCAGTGCCTCCGCCGTTTCCGGTGAGAACTGCTCCACAAGGCCAGGCAGTGTGTGGGTATACCTGTAGTGAGTGGGGTACGGGTCGTATCCCAGTTCTTCGATCTTTTTCAGCTTTTCGAGCCTTACGGGTTCAAGTTCCATACGCGGATTTTACGCAGATTACGCGGATTACGCAGATTAAGAAATTCCATACGCGGATTTCTTACGCGGATTACGCGGATTAAGAATTATGAGAGCTAACCTTTCTTTCCTAATCTGTGTGATCTGCGTGATCTGCGTTCGTCCCCTCCTTTTCGAGTTCCTTCCGGATGCTATCCAAGAGGCCGTTTATGAACTGGGGCGATCCTTCAGTGCTGAAACGACGGGCGATCTCGATGGCTTCGTTGATGACGACCGTACTCGGGGTTGCTCCAGCGGACCGCAGTTCCCCGGTGGCCAGGCGCAAGACGTTTCTGTCGACCGTGGCCATTCGTTCGAGGCGCCAGTTTTCGGCGTGGCGCTCTATCAAGGGGTCGATCTCTTCGACATGATCGACGGCACCTCGAACCAAAGCGTCCGCAAACTCCATGACTTCCGGGGCCGCGTCGTCATGGATCTCCCAGTAGGTCGATAAAATCTGATCCACGTCGTCACGAGTCAGATCCCACTGAAACAACATCTGAAGCGCGCATTCTCTAGCCTTGCGTCGTACGCCCACCTGTCAAAGATCTCGGAGCTGGTGGATCATTTCGATAGCGGCAATCGCAGCGTCAAAACCTCTATTCCCAGCGTCGCCACCAGCCCGTGCCATCGCCTGATCCGCCGTTTCTGTAGTAAGAACACCGAACGCAACAGGGATTCCAAGCTCGAGAGAAACCCGCGCCAAACCGTCCGCTGCCGTCCGACTCACGTGTTCAAAGTGCGGAGTTTCCCCTCGGATCACGCATCCCAGGGCGACGATCGCATCGTAGTCGCTTGCCTCGGCCAGGTGCTGCACGGCGAGAGGCAGTTCGAACGCACCTGGAACCCGCACGAGCTTCACCTCGTTGCTGCCGGTCCCGGTGTCTGCGAAAGCTTCGAGCGCCCCATCGACCAACCGGTCCACGATATGCGCGTTGAATCGGCTGGCAACAATCGCGCACCGGCACCCGGTGGAACTGAGGCCCTCCGGAATCTCGGGGGCTTGTTTACTTTCCTTTGAAGTCGGCGGCACGTTTCTCCAGGAATGCTTTTGTTCCCTCTTTCATGTCCTCGGTGGCACAACACAGCCCGAACAGAGTGGCCTCGAGGAACTGGCCGTCGGACTGCGTCATTTCGACGCCGCGGTTGACGGCTTCGAGGCAGAATTGTACCGCCAGCGGGGCGTTGGCGATAATCTTCCTTGCCAGTGACTCCACCGTACCTGCGAGCTCGGCCTGTGACACAACTTCATTGGCCAGACCAATACGATACGCCTCATCGGCCTTGACCATGCCACCCGTCAACAGAATCTGCATCGCCCGGCCCTTCCCGACGAGACGCGGCAACCGCTGCGACCCCCCGTAGCCGGGGATAAGCCCCAACTTGACCTCAGGCTGCCCGAACACGGCATTGTCGGAAGCAACCCGGAAGGTACAGGCCATCGCCAGCTCGCACCCCCCACCCAACGCATAACCGTTCACAGCCGCAATGACAGGCTTACCAAGCTCTTCGATAAAATCGAACGTCTCCTGCCCGTTCATTGAATACTGTCGGCCCTCAACCGGCGTCTGAACCGCCAACTCGTTGATATCGGCCCCGGAAACAAAAGCCTTTTCCCCGTCCCCGGTCAAGATCACCACACGAACCGACTTATCATCCCCCGCTTCGCCGAACGCAGCCCTCAACTCCGCAACCGTCTGCGCATTTAGCGCGTTCCGCACCTTGGGCCTGTTGATGGTTATGAAGGCAATACTATCCCGAACGGAATACTCTAAATTCTCATACATTTGATCTGTCCCAACCGAGGAGGTCAACGCAAAGACGCAGAGTACGCAAAGGACGCAAACGATTTGATCTTTCTCCTTTGCGATTTTGCGTCTTTGCGTTGAGAAAAAAGGTTTCGCTAAGCATCTAGTAAAGGGGTTTGGGGTTGGCCGGGTCACTGTGGTCATAGAAACCGCGGCCGGATTTTCGGCCGTGGTGGCCGGCCAGGACCATCCGCTTCAATAAAGGTGGTGGTGCGAATCGGCGCTCACGGAACTCTTCGAACATGATGTTGGCGATGTAGTACGTCGTTTCAAGTCCTACAAAATCGAGGAGCGTGAAAGGTCCCATGGGGTAGCCGCACCCGAGTTTCATTCCGTTGTCGATGTCGGCGACTGTACCGATGCCTTCTTCAAGACCACGAATTGCATCCAGCAGGTACGGTACGAGCAGGCGATTTACGATGAAGCCGGACCGGTCCGTCGTTCGGATGGGTACCTTGCCCAGGCTCTTGCCAAATGCCATGGCTTCATCCATGACAGCGGAATCGGTCGTGATTGTCCCGACGACCTCAACGAGCTTCATGATGGGCACTGGGTTGAAGAAATGCAGCCCGATGAATCGATCTACTCGTTTCGTCGCCGTCATCATCTCCGTGATTCCGAGCGAGGAAGTGTTGCTGGCGAATATGGCCTCTTCCTTGACGGCCTCATCCAACGCGCCGAAGATCTCGCGCTTCGCATCGAGATGTTCGGTCACGGCCTCGATGACGATGTCACAGTCGGCCAGGTCGGTGGCCTTTGTCGTGCCACTCAATCGACCCAGGATCTCGGCCTTCTGTTCGGCGGTGATCCTCTCTTTCTTGAGCATCCTGGAAAGAGACTTGTCGATCGACGCCATCCCCTTGTTCAAGTACTCGTCAGCAACGTCACGCACGATGGTCCTAAACCCCGCCACCGCCGCCGTCTGAGCGATACCGGCTCCCATCAGCCCGCAGCCCAGCACACCTACTTTCTTTATTGACATGACGTCCCCTTTACGCAGATTGGTGGAACTATTTTTTTACGCAGATTACGCGGATTACGCAGATTAGAAAAGAGGGTATCTGCCTTAATTCCTAATCTGCGTAATCCGCGTAATCTGCGTAAAAATCTTTCTCTTCGCCTCTTCCCTAATCTGCGTCTACGTTCTCAACAATTATTGCGATGCCCTGTCCGCCGCCGATACAGGCAGTGGCCAGGCCGTAACGTTTATTCTGTCTTCTGAGTTCGTATAAGACCGTCATGGTCAATCGGGTGCCGGTCGCTCCGAGTGGATGGCCCAGGGCGATGGCTCCTCCGTTGACGTTGACCTTGTCCCTGTCCAGTCCCAACTCTTTTTCCACGGCCAGGTACTGGGCGGCAAAGGCCTCGTTTAGTTCGATCAGGTCGATGTCGGAAAGTTCCAGGCCGGCGCGCTCGAGCGCCTGGCGGGTGGCGGGAACCGGACCGATGCCCATGATCTCCGGCGGCACGCCCGCGATTCCCCAGCTGACGATGCGGCCAAGCGCTTTCCCGTTGGCCTTGTCTGCCGTCGTCAACACCATCGCGGCACCACCGTCGACGATGCCGCTGGCATTTCCAGCCGTGACGAACCCGTCCTTCGAAAATGCAGGCCGCAGCTTGGACAGGGTCTCGATCGTCGTTTCCGGCCGCAAATGGTCGTCTTTCGCGAACACCTTGACGCCCTTCCGCGACTTGATTTCCACCGGAGTAATCTCGTCGTCAAACCGCCCGGCTTCCCATGCGGCCGCGGCGGCCTTCTGGCTCCGTAACGCAAATTCGTCCTGCTGTTCACGGCTGATATCGTGCTTGCGAGCCAGGTTTTCAGCGGTGCCGGCCATGTGACACCCACAGTAGGTGTCCATCAGTGCCACCATGAGTGAGTCCTCCATCTGACTCTGGCCGAGCCGCAGCCCCCATCGGGCTCCCCTGATGACATGGGGCGCCTGGCTCATGGATTCGATCCCGCCGGCAAGAACGTATTCGGCTTCTCCCAACTCGATAAGCTGAGCGCCGCTGACAAGCGCTTGTATTCCCGATCCACAGATTCTATTCACGGTCAGCGCCGGAGTCTCGATGGGAAGCCCCGCCTTCAAGGCAACATGGCGAGCACCGTAAAGCGCATCCCCACTGGTCTGCAGGGCGTTCCCAAACACAGCATGACCGAAAGCCTCAGGCTCCACCCCCGACTGTTCAATCGCCGCCCGGGACGCAATAGCCCCAAGCTCCAGTGCACTCAAATCCTTGAGCGCCCCCCCGTACTCTCCCATCGGCGTCCGTTTACCGGCTATGATGACTATGTCTTTCATGATATGACCTCCAAAACCGTCCATTATCTCACAAAACTCATAACCCGGTCTGCGGGGCTGATTCGACGTTGATTCTGACCGAAACATCCCTTTTCAACACGAAGACACGAAGGGAACGAAGGAGTTCGAGATTTGAAGGTAAGGGCGGAAACTGGGAACTGAAATCCAACTTCGTGTTCTTCGTGACTTCGTGTTGAAAACAATGTCTCGCATTGCCCGTATGTTAAAATTTACGATTACTCTATGACTGATTTTCTAGACGCACTCCAGGAACGTGTGCTCGTCTGCGACGGTGCAACCGGAACGATGCTCTACGCAAAAGGGGTGTTCATAAACCGCTGCTATGATGAGTTGAACCTCTCTTCGCCGGAGTTGGTCAGCGAAGTTCACACGGCCTATATTCAGGCTGGGGCGGACATCATCGAGACCAACACGTTCGGGGCAAACCGACACAAGTTGATGATGCATGGGCTGGGCAAGCAGCTCGAGGAGATCAACTCGGAAGGGGCCAGGCTCGCGCGGGAAGCTGCGGGCGATGGGGTGTACGTTGCCGGAGCGATCGGACCGCTTGATCTGCGTGTCGAGCCCTGGGGCAAGACGTCCATCGATGAAGCACGGGCCGCGTTTCGCGAGCAATCGGAGGCGTTGCTCGAAGGCTGCGTCGATCTGTTCATCCTCGAAACGTTCTCGGACATGAACGAAATCTATGCTGCGATCCGGGGTGTTCGCGATGCGTCGGACCTGCCGATCGTGGCTCAGATGACGATCGAAGACGACGGGAACAACCTGGAGGGGACGCCACCGGAGGTTTTCGGGCGACGACTCGATGAGTGGGGCGCCGATGTCGTCGGCTTGAACTGCAGCGTCGGCCCGCAGGCTATGCTGGACGGACTGGAACGGCTGGCACGGATCACTTCGAAGAAGCTTTCGGTGCAGCCGAACGCGGGAAGTCCGCGCAACGTCGAGGGCCGCAACCTGTATCTATGCTCCCCCGAGTACATGGCCTCGTACGCGCGAAAGTTCGTTCGTTACGGAGCGGGAATTGTCGGCGGGTGCTGCGGCACAACCCCGGAACACATCCAGGCCATCCGGGCTGCCGTGCGGTCCGCCGAACCCGCAGCACAGCGTCGAATCGTCTCGGCGCCGGCTCCTGACAAACACCCGGAAACAATAGCAACAGAAGAGAAATCGGAGATCGCACGCAGGCTGGTTCAAGGCAAATTCGTTTGCTTGATGGAGATGGTGCCGCCGCACGGACATGATGCAGCGAACACCATGGCGGACTCCGCAAGGATCCGGGGGGCCGGGATCGATGCGATCACTATCGTCGAGGGAATACAGTCCAGTGCCCGAATGAGCGCGGTGTCCATGGCCCTGTTGATCAAGCATGAGGTCGGGATACCGACATGTGTGCGCTTCAGTTGCGGCGACCACAACCTGCTCGGAATGCAGGCGGAGTTGCTGGGAGCTTACGCGCTTGGCCTTAGAAACCTCTTGCTGATCACCGGACAACCTCCCAGGATCGGCGACTACCCGGACGCCACGGCAGTGTTTGACGTGGACTCGATCGGGCTGACAAACATGGTCGCACGATTGAACAACGGCATCGATGTCGGGGGTAAATCCATCGGAAAACCGACTGGTTTTCTGGTGGGCGTGATGGCGAACCCGGGAGCGATCGACGCGGACCGTGAGATGAAGCGATTGGCCTACAAGATCGAGGCAGGTGCAGAGTTCTTGGTAACACCGCCGGTTTTCGATAGGATGCTCTTGGAACGGTTCGTCCGGAAGATCGAAGAATACCGAATACCCGTGATTGCCGGTCTTGAGCCCTTGGCCAGCTACCGGGATGCGGAGTTCAAGAACAACGAGGTTCCGGGATCATCGATCCCCGAAACGGTCCTGGAACGCATGCGCAAGAAAACGACGCCGGAGTCGGCCGATGCCGAGGGCGTCCTGATCGCGCAGGAGACACTGGAAGCTATTCACGGAATGGTACAAGGCATACAGCTTTCGGCACCGTCCAACAACTACGACCGCGCAGTCGAGATTCTCTCTGGCGTGGACTTGAAAGGAGCGGCATCTTGAGGAAATTTATTATTATTGGCTTACTGCTTTTTGTCCCGATGGCGTACGGGCAGGGGGAAGATCTGGACGAACCCGGGCTTTACGCAGTCTTTGATACTACCGAAGGCGAGTTCACCATCGAACTGTTCTACGAAAAGGCGCCGAAGACGGTCGCCAATTTCGTCAACCTGGTTCAGGGCAAGCAGGACTGGAAACATCCGGGAACAGGCGAAGTCATGAAGGGCAAGCGGTTTTACGACGGTCTGACGTTCCACCGCATCATCGACAAGTTCATGATTCAGGGCGGGGATCCGCTCGGAACCGGTGTCGGGGGACCCGGCTATATGATCAAGGACGAGTTCGCCTCCGGTCTGCGCCACAACAGACCCGGGATCCTGTCGATGGCAAACCGCGGACCGGACACCGGCAGCTCGCAGTTCTTTATCACTCTGGCGCCCGTCCCGCAGCTGGACGGAGTACACGCAATCTTCGGCCAGGTCTACAAAGGCATGAACGTCGTGAGCAGGATCGGCAAGGTCAGAGTGAACAAGCAGACCAGCAAACCGCTCAACGACGTGGTGATCAACAAGGTCACGCTAAGGCAGATCAACTAGAACTAAGACGGTTGGCCCGCAATGTTCGGCGCATTCGTCACTTTTTCTTCAACACGGAGACACGGAGAACACGAAGGATATTTGTCTTAAGCCTTCGTGTCTTCGTGTTGAAACAACAACTTTCAACACAACCTAGCCCTTCGCAGTTTCCCCCGCGATCATATCCACGAATTCCTGCGGGGTGTAGCCCGATGGGATCACCCGTACGCCGAGTTCCTCTTCCACGTCTTTGATCGTCAGGTCGTCTAAGAACAGGTGGTCTTCTCCGATCATCGATTCGGAGGGGAGTACCACGAAGTCCCCGTAGACGTTTCCCTTCAATGCCGCTATGAAATCGCTGCCGGTCAGAAGGCCGGCAACGTTCACGCCGGAGCCCCAGAACCGGTTTTCGACCGCAACTGTTTTCAGGTTCAGGCCGAATCGCTCGACGCTCCGATCGAGATACTGATGGAACAGCCTGCCGGTACAGATCGTGCCGCGTACCTGGGCAGATGGCGGCATGAACTTGCGAATTGCGTCGTCGAATTGGTCAAGGAAAGAACGCACCATACCGACTCCGTTTTCCATCTGGGGGAACTCCAGATAGTGGTTGGCATCCGGTAGCGGCTGCCCGGCAAGTATGTAGAACTCGTCTCCAAGAAACGCGAAGGGAGTCCCCCACTTCTCTCCAAACCGCTGCTGGATCGGCCCAAGATCAGCAATCGTCCGGCGGGCGAATTCGGGGGTTGCGGGTTCCAGCTTCGGCAAGTTTTCGCGATGGTCGGTCAATCCCAGGGGAACGATCGCCACGGACTGGACGGACGGGTGACGGCCGGCAAGATCATCGATCGTCTGTTCCAGATGCTTCCCGTCGTTGACGCCGGGGCACAGGACAACCTGACAGTGCAGCATGATCCCGGCGTCAGTCAGCCGGTCGAGCTTGGCGTCGAAGCCGTCATATTCCTCGTTCCCCAGCAGATACGCACGCAAGCCAGGTTCGGTTGCATGCACCGAGAGATAGAGGGGCGAAAGCCGCTGGTCGATGATTCGTTCCAGTTCCTTGTCACTGACATTCGTCAGGGTGAGGTAGTTCCCAAAAAGGAACGAGAGGCGGTAGTCTTCATCCTTGATGCGGAGCGACTTGCGGGTGTTACGAGGGGTCTGATGAACAAAACAGAAAACACAGTTATTGTCACAAACCAGGGGCTCGATCGGCTCGAACTCCGCACCGAAACTTTCCCACTCCCGCCGGACGAAGCCGAGAGTTCGGTCCCGGGTCCGTATGGACATCCGTTCATCCACGTCGGCGATCTTGAACTGGAAGTCGATGACATCCTGTAGCGGCTGGCCATTGAGTTCCATCACTTCGTCGCCAGGCTTCAACCCGATGCGTGCGGCGAGAGACCCTTCGTCTACTTCGAGAACACGCAGGACCTGCTCCTGACGCCGACCGGCCGGCATCGCATGGCGGTACTCGTGTTGGACACGGACCTTCCCCTGCTTGTCCCTCTCGTCGCGTCTAGCGACATAGGCACTGGAGGAGAACTGCTCTTTGTGATCCATAGAGAATCAGTCTTCGAGAAGCTTGATGCCGAGCCCCATATAGTGAACACCGGAAACGACTGTCAACAGGCCTGTTGTAATAAACAGAAAGTCGAGGCCACTTTCGCGAATGCCCAACCAGTTGTAGAGAAGCACCGAAAATACGGTCAGCAGTTGAAACGCCGTGCTTGCCTTTCCATACATGGTCGGCGGAAACACGCGGAAGCCGTGAGTGAGGATAAACGCCAGGCTGCCAAGCAGGATGATCATGTCCCTGAAAATAATCAGCAACATCAGCCACAGCGGGATCGGGTTGATGAACTCCATCTGAGGCAGTGCCAGGACGATAATCGAGGATGTCATCAACAGCTTGTCGGCAAGCGGATCGAGGATCGTCCCGACAGACGTCTTCTGTCTGAGGCGGCGCGCGATGACGCCGTCCAGACCATCGGTCAGACCCGCGGCAACGAAGACTGCGAGCGCCCAACCCAGCCGGTTGTAAACCAGCAGGATGACAAACACCGGCACAAAAACAATCCTCAGTATCGTCAACTGGTTGGCCAGCGTGAGTATGTTCGTGCGGTATCGTTCGACTGTGCGGGTTGCCGGCATATAGACGCGGATTACGGGGATGAGACTGAGTAAACCAGATTTTTACGCAGATTACGCGGATTACGCAGATTTCTCAGTCTTAGACCTCAGGTGAACGAAAGAGATGAGACGACCGTGTGCCCCACCCTAATCTGTGTAATCCGCGTAATCTGCGTAAAACGTCTTTATTCGACGGTAACCGGGATCTTCACGTCTACTACCTGACGGGAACAGAAACCATCCGCCTTCGAGCAGAAGAAATAGACGAGTTTTCCGGGTATCTCGTACTTGCCCGATTTGCCGGAAGCAACGGCCAGGTCGAACATGGGGACGTCGACATAATATTCGTCGGTCGACTTTGGATCATCCGGAGACGATGTCATGCTGGTTTCTGTCAGTGTCAGCCCTTCGATGGTGTCCAGCTTCAACTGGATGGATGGAACCCGGTTGATGACGTAGCCTTTCTTTACATCAAAAGAAACGGTAACCTCTCCCTTGCCGGCCGAAACGGCTGCACTGGAGTAGGACGGCTCCATCACCTGCGGCAAACTCGCGCCAGGGCCCGAAAGTTGGGCGAAAAGAAGGACGATTCCAACAGCAGCGTTCACCATAATGGTCTCCTTTGATCGGTGGCCAGCCTGGTGGCAGGTCAGCCTGTCCCAGTGTGGCAAGTCGTTTAGAATTGTAACATGAGAATTATTTCGATCGCCGGCGCCCGGCCCAATTTCATGAAGATCGCGCCAATCGTGGCGGCTCTGGAGCAGGTTCCGGAGGTAGAGCACCTCCTGGTTCACACCGGGCAACACTACGACCAGGAGATGTCTGACGTTTTTTTTCGAGATTTGTCGATTCCGGCACCCGACATCGACCTGGAAGTCGGTTCGGCCTCGCATGCGGTACAGACGGCCCGCATCATGGTGGAGTTCGAAAAGGTGTGCGAAAAAGAGCAACCGGACATGGTCGTCGTGGTCGGAGACGTCAATTCGACGATGGCCTGTACCCTGGTTGCGGCAAAACTTCAGATCCCGGTTGCCCACGTCGAGGCAGGCCTCAGAAGTTTCGACCGGACGATGCCCGAGGAGATCAATCGATTGGTAACCGATTCCCTCGCCGATCTCCTCTTCACGACCAGCCGTGACGCGGATGAAAACCTCAAACGGGAAGGGGTCGCTCCCCAAAAGATCCATTTCGTCGGCAACGTCATGATCGACACCCTGCTGAAGCATCGCGAACGAGCGGCGTCGATGGACGTGGCCCGGGGTCTGGGCTTGGACGGCGAAGATTACGCCCTGATGACACTGCACCGCCCCTCCAATGTCGACGACCCGTCCGTCTTGACAGGAATACTCCAGGCGGTTCAGCAGATTTCCCGCTCGCTGCCCGTGATCTTCCCAATCCACCCGAGGACATCGGCCCGCATAAAGGAATTCGAACTGGCCAGTCTGGTCGAAGGCGGCGTTCGAATCTCCGAACCGATGGGTTATCTAGAGTTCCTGAATCTGATGTCGAAAGCCCGGCTGGTGATGACAGACTCCGGTGGCCTTCAAGAGGAGACCACCTTCCTCGGAGTCCCCTGCCTCACGATTCGCAAGAACACCGAGCGGCCCGTAACGATCTC
>CAZOZZ010000084.1:0-17654 GCA_964584435.1 uncultured Solibacteraceae bacterium
GGTGCGACGAGGGGGGAGGTCGCTCTTCGCGTCCTCCCCTACTCTACCGGTGAAACTCCATTCCGGACTACTGACCACTTCTCCTTGCCCAAAGTATGGCGCCCATCTCGGGCGTGTCGAGTGGAGGTTCGAAGGGGAGGGAGATCAGCTCCTGCATCAGTGGGTGTGATGCGAGCCTTCCTGATGCGGTCGTGTAAGGGGCGTCTCCCCGAGTGTGGCCACGGATCGTTGAGTCAGGACCCTCAGGTGCCTGGCTGCTTCGTCCAGGATGGTTTTTGCGGGTTCGTTCGGGGAATACTCTGCGATTGTGGGAAAAAGGCCCGCGACGTCCGGGACGGTCAGTCTTCCCTCTGCCCATGCGGCGACGGCCGCTTCGATCGAGTCCAGCCCGAGCGCTTCGGCGATGCGGTCACGGAAGCGTGTAGTCGTGCCGAAGTCGACCGAACGGAGCGAGACCCGAATCGCTTCGCGTCCGATCCAGAAGCCCCCACCGTCATCACCGAACTGCGGGCCCCAGCCGCCGGCACGAAACATCGTTCCGTCATCGCGTTGCCCGACAACTATGGCGCCGGTTCCGGCCATGAGCAGGAGTCCGGGTCTGAATCCGGCCGCTCCGATGTACGCTATGAATGCGTCGGTTTCGATGAGGATTCGAGACTCGGGCAGGAGTGTTTGGAGCGTGTCGTGATAGTACGACCGGCCGTCTTCTCGTCCGGCTCCGGCAAATCCGCCGCAGACCAACTCAGGGTGAGAAGGCAAACTGAGAATGCCCTCACGAATCGCCTCTCCGGAGGCTTCCTTGCCAACGCTGAGGTAGTTGGACGGTCCCGTTCGAACCCGGGCAAGCTCCCGGTCGCCGTCGACCATGAGAAAAGTGGTCTTGGTACCCCCACCGTCGATTCCGAGGACCTTCATGGACAGATCATTGGGGCCGCCCCCAGCCGGCTGGAGCTCCCGAGCGCCTCAGCTCTTCTCGAAGATCGACAACTGCCTTTTCCGCTGTCGTTACGTTGTCTCGTGCGGTCTCGAGCTCTTCCTGAGTGCTCTGGATCTGAGGCGCGAGTTGGCCCTCACGATTGTACATGTCGCTCTGGTTGAGCAACATCCGGTTCAGTTCGTTCAACTGTAGTTCCAGCAGTGCCACGCGTTCCTGGGAGCGGGGTACGTCGGCCTGGAGGCGATTGAACTCTGCGCGCCACTGTTCCTCAGTGCGTTCGCCTTGCGTCGGAGCGGCTGTTTCCTGGTCCGCATCACCGGGGCTTTCCTCCCGAAGGGGCACGGTCGGGACGCGTGCCAGGGTGAGGTCCTCGTTGGTGAAAACGTACTTGCTCACGACCTGCTTTTGACGTTCGCGCTCCTGTCGGGCCACCTCTGGTAAGGACTGTGCGTTGCAATCAAGCGCGAACACTCCGATGATCAAAAGGAAGAGTATTCTGACCGTCATGGTGTCCTCCTCTCCGGCATCTCCGGCGTTCGAGTTCCGAACGGAACCTGGCTCAGGACCGGAATGGCTTCCTGAAACTCCTCGACCGGTTGATCTTCAAAAACCTGTTCCAGAAAATCTATCCAGATCGGCAGCGCGGTCCTTCCGCCGGTTTCGGCCGCGCCCATCGTGACCTTCTGGTCGAATCCCACCCAGACACCTGCCGTCAGCGATGGCGTGAAACCCAGGAACCATCCATCGGTGAAGTCGTTCGTAGTTCCAGTTTTCCCTGCAACCGGACGGCCAAGCGATTGTGCACTGGTGGCTGTACCTGTCAGGACGACTTCTTCCAGGAGCTCGACCATCTTGCCGGCTGTAGGGGCGGGCAGCACGTCACCGAGTTCCGGAAAATTCTCTTCGAGGATATCGCCATCGTAGTCCGTCACGCGGTTTATCAGCCGGGGAGCTACTCGCACGCCGGCATTTGGAAAAGCGGAATAAGCGGAGGTCAACTCGATGAGAGAGATGTCGGTCGCTCCCAGAGCGATCGGAAGATACGGCTGAATCACAGAGGTGATACCGAAACGGGTGACGATTGGAATCAACACATCGAAACCGATCTCAGCAAGGACCTTGACAGCCGGGACGTTTCTCGACAGAGCCAGGGCATCCCTCAGTGAGATCTCACCCTTGAACTCACCGTCATAGTTGCCCGGTGTATAGCCGTCGAAATCAGTAGGTTCGTCCGCGATCATCTGTTCCGGATCTAGTCCGTAATCGAGAGCCGCGGCATACAGCAGCGGTTTGAAGGCGGACCCTGTCTGGCGAAGTGCTTGCGTGGCACGGTTGAATTTGCTGGTGCCGAAATCGTATCCACCGACCATGGCCTTTACTTCCCCCGTTGCCTGGTCGATCGCAACGAGCGCACCCTGGATTCTGGGCTGTTGTTCCAAAGTCACTTCGATCGTTTTTTCGGCCGGGTTGATCGATTGGATCTGGAACAAGGCCACGTCCCCTCGTGAGAGCAGACTCGCTGGAGCACGCTTGCCGGTCCAGGCGATCTCTCGGGATCCGATGCTGTCGGTGTATTCCGCTAGCCGGACGGTCGCCGATCGTGAATCTGAATCGAGAACGATTCCGCTCACAAGATCGCCGGCACGCAGAGGCTGCTTCCAGTCATCGAGGTAATAGTTCTCCAGATCCTCAATGCCGGCCTCGATCAGGTTTGTGTCCACACCCCTCCAGCCATGCCTCCTGTCGTAGGTGCGAAGGCCGCGACGCAGGCTGGATTTTGCTGCGAGCTGCATCTCCCGGTTCAAGGTGGAGTACACCCTGAGACCCCCTTCGTGAACGGCGAAGGTTCCGTATGTCTCCTCCAGGTATTGCCGCAGCTCCTCGACGAAATAAGGTGCGAGTTGATCGGGTACCCTTTCCTGGTTGAGACGGATTGGTCTCTGCTTGGCCTGTTCGCCCTCGTCCACGCTGATCTTGCTCTCGGCCACCATTCTGTCGATCGCGTAATTCCGTCGCATCAATGCCCGTTCTGGATTCAGAATCGGCGAGTAGTTCGCCGGCCCTCGCGGAAGCGCGGCGAGCATTGCGGCTTCTTCGATTTCCAGATCCCTGATGTTCTTTCCAAAGAGGAACTCTGAAGCGGCGGCAAATCCGTACATGCCATGCCCCAGATAGATCTGGTTGCAGTACATCGTGAGTATTTCGTCCTTTGTGTAGCGACGTTCGATCTGGATCGAAAGCATCGCTTCCTTGATCTTCAAGGCCCACAGACGATCGTGTGAGAGGAAGAGGTTTTCACTGAGTACCTGCGTGATCGTGCTGCCACCTTCCACGACTCTGCCTGCAAGGATGTTCCTCAGTGCGGCCCGGGAGATACCGTAGAAATCGAGGCCCCAGTGTTCATGAAAGTTCTTGTCCTCAACCGAGATGATTGCGTCTTTGACAACCTGGGGGATTTGGTCCGGCCTCATGATGACGCGATGCTCCAGTGCAAAGGAGCCGATCACCTGGCCATCGTCCCCATATACTTCCGTGATCACATCCGGCCGATAGTCTTCGAGGGATGCCACCTGGGGCAGTTCGCTGTTGTACACGAAAAGAACACCACCGGTAGCGCCCAGCGTGATCGACAACACAAGGAGTGTGGCAAACAGGAAAGAACCAAAGTATCGCCGAATCTGGAAACGCATCGGTTTTAGTATATAACTGTTGGCTATTGGCTGTTAGCTATTAGCTCTTGGCTGTTGGCCATGCCAAACGTTCTAGAACCCGTGTTTCGGTGTTTGGGGACGGGGGAGGGGAAGTCTTTACGCGGATTACGCAGATTACACGGATGAGAGTCCGAGGTCCGAAGTCCGAGGTCGGGGCGATCGGTTAGCAGGTCGCGGGAAGCAGGGAAGCGATCGGAAGCTGCACGCTGCTCGCTACTCGCTACAAGCTGAGAGCCATTCTTAGCTCCCCACTTTGAGCACTGCGAGAAACGCTTCCTGCGGGATGTCCACCTTGCCGACTCGCTTCATTCGCCGCTTGCCTTCCTTCTGCCGCTCCAGGAGCTTGCGTTTCCGGCTGATGTCTCCGCCGTAGCATTTGGCAACGACGTTCTTGCGGATGGCAGGGATGGACTCTCGGGCAATCACTCGATTCCCGACCCCTGCCTGGATTGCGACCTCGAACATCTGGCGGGGTATCAGTTCCTTCATCTTTTCGACCAGCGCTCGGCCGCGGTCGTAGGCGAAGTCGCGATGGACGATCCAGGACAGTGCGTCAACCGGCTCTCCGGCGACCATGATTTCGAGCTTCACAAGATCGGAGACCCGGTAACCCGACAGGTGGTAGTCAAACGATGCGTAGCCTTTTGAGACGGACTTCAGTCGATCATAGAAATCGAGGACAATCTCGTTCAGTGGCATTTCGTAGGTCAGCAGGACCCGGTTTGATGAAACGTACTCGAACCCCTTCTGGGATCCCCTCTTGTCCTCGAGCAATTTGAGTATCCGGCCCAGAAAATCGTCGCGTGTCATCACCAGGGCCGTGATGATCGGTTCTTCGATTGAGTCGATATCCTGGGGGTTGGGGAACTTCGTAGGGTTCTCTATCTCTGTGACTTCCCCATCGGTTCCGAGAATCCTGTACCGGACACCGGGGGCCGTGGTGATCAGGGAAAGTTCGAACTCGCGCTCCAGGCGTTCCTGGACGATTTCCATGTGCAACAAACCCAGAAAGCCGCATCGGAATCCAAAGCCCAGCGCGGTCGAGGTTTCCGGTTCGTAAAAAAAGGATGAATCGTTGAGTCGGAGCTTGTCCAATGCATCGCGCAAAGGTTCGTACTGATTCGGTTCCACAGGATAGAGGCCGGCGAAGACCAGGGGTTTGATTTCCTGGAATCCCGGGAAAGGTTCGTCCGTCCGCCGGCTCTCCTCGGTGATCGTGTCACCTATCTGGGTGTCGGCGACATTCTTGATGTTGGCGATGATATAGCCAACCTCTCCAGCCATCAGTTTTCCCGTTGACGTCATCTTTGGTGTCAGGGTTCCGATCTCATCGGCCTGGTACACCTGGCCGTTCGACATCAACCGGATCTTCGTCCCTTGCTCGACTTGCCCGTCCACCATCCGGACAAGGACGATGACGCCGCGGTAATTGTCGAACCATGAATCGAAGATAAGGGCTTTCAGCGGCGCCGCGGTGTCGCCCGTCGGGTGTGGGACGCGAGCAACGATAGCTTCGAGGACGTCTTCGACGCCCTGTCCGTGCTTTGCGCTTATGTGGAGTGTGCCTCCAGGGTCCAGGCCGATCACGGACTGCAGTTGTTCTTCGGTTTTTTCAACCTCGGCTCCGGGCAGATCGATCTTGTTCAGAATCGGAACGATTTCGAGGTGGTTGTCCACAGCCAGGTACGTGTTGGCAAGTGTCTGTGCCTCGACTCCCTGCGACGCATCCACGACCAGCAACGCACCCTCGCAGGCAGCCAGGCTCCTGGACACCTCGTAGCTGAAATCGACGTGGCCCGGTGTGTCGATCAGGTTGAGAATGTAGTCGCGCCCATCGCGGGCTCTGTAGTCCAGGCGAACCGACGTGGCCTTTATCGTGATCCCACGCTCCCGTTCCAGGTCCATTCCATCCAGGACCTGCGCTGACATCTCCCGCTCCGACAGAGCTCCGGTAATCTCAAGCAAACGATCGGCCAGCGTCGACTTGCCGTGGTCGATATGCGCAATGATTGAAAAATTCCGGATGTGGTCCAAAGACATACAGCTTGAGTATAAGGGATTCGCGGCCGACCCGTTCGAAACCGCCGAGTTGGGAGGGGACAGGGCGGCCTGGCCCTGTCCTCGCTGTTGAGGCTTAGTGACTCGTTCGAGAAGGCTCCATTACTCGACAAGATCCCGGGCGAGCAAGGCTGCACCGATGATGCCGGCATCTGTGCCGAGTTCAGCCGGTACGATGCGGCAGGCGTCAAACGTCTGAGCATAGCTGCGGGCGCGGGCTTCGGCGGCGGCCGGCCCGAGGAGCAGGTCTCCGGCATCCACCACCCCGCCACCGATGACGATCATTTCCAGGTTCAATATGTTCATCAGGTTTCCACACGCAATGCCTAGACAGCGGCCCGCTTTCTTGAACACACACCGCGCCGTCGGATCGCCCTCGACCGCCGCCTCACAAACCTGTTTGCCCGTCAGATCGTCTGTCCACCGGGGGAGCAAACTCGCCGGGTCCTCCCGCATCGCCTCTCGAGCCAGCCGGACCCGGCCGCTTGCCGACGCGACGGTTTCCAGGCATCCGCGACCTCCACAGGCGCACTGTGCCCCATCCGGATCAACAACCATGTGACCGGCTTCCGCCGCGTAACCACGAGCGCCGCCGAACAGGGCCCCATCCAGAATCAGTCCGGAACCCACCCCGGTGCCAAGGGTCAGGCACATCATGTGCAGGGTTCCCCGGGCGGATCCCTTCATGAACTCGCCCCAGGCATGCATGTCGGCGTCGTTCCGGCTGATTACGGGGATTTCGACCCGGGCTTCCAGGAGTGATTCCAGGTTCACGAGGTTGAGCGCAGGGACGTTCGGTGATGTTTGGATCTCACCCGTATCGGCTGATCTCAAGCCCGGTAGGCCGAGGCCGATCGCTCGGATGTCGGAGTCTCGCCGGAGGGATTTCACGATCGATGCCAGCTGATCGACGAGAACAGTGTGATCAGCGGATTCGGTGAGATGCCCTTCAGAATCGAGGATCGAGCCGTCCGGATCGACCAGGCCGGCCTTGATTGTCTTTCCCCCGACATCGATTCCGACATAGAGCATGCGGCGATCAATATACTATAGTGAGTTCATCAGGTGTGTCCGCCCCCCAGCAGCCCGTCAACCTGTTTCCGAGGTTTGTCTCATATGAGCGTTAAGCAGATCAGTCCCGAACAAGCGAACGAACTCATGAATGGTGACGGCGAGATGGTTTACATCGACGTTCGTACCGAAGGGGAATTCGAGAACGGTCACCCGCCCGGAGCCATCAACATTCCTGTCCTGTGTCCGAATCCTGCGGGCGGTCAGATGACTCCGAACCCTGATTTCATCAAGGTTGTCGAAGCGCACGTTCCGAAGGACAAATGCGTGATATCGGGCTGTCAGATGGGAGGAAGATCGCAACATGCCGGAGAGCTGATGGTTGGGGCGGGGTACATGGACGTTTCCAATATGCAGGGAGGTTTCGGCGGAGCCCGCGATCCATTTGGGCAACTGGTGGTTGCGGGTTGGCTACAGCTTGACTTCCCTATCGAGACGAAGGTGGATAGCTCGAACGGGTATCAGGACTTGAAGAAGAACGTCGGTTAGTTTCCGGGATCAAGGAATCGGTCGAACAGCCAGCTTAATGATTCCTGAGCTCGCTGGCCTGCGTCAAGAACTTCCTGGTGAGTGATCGGTTCAGCCCGTTGGTGGGCGGCGATGTTGGAGAGGACGGAAATTCCAGCCACCCGCATGCCCATGTGGCGTGCGACGATGGCTTCGGGAACGGTAGACATCCCGACAGCGTCGGCTCCAAGCGTCCTAAACGCCGCGATCTCAGCGGGAGTTTCGTAGGTCGGCCCGGAAACCGCCGCATATACGCCCTCCCTCAGCCCGACCTCTTCTTTTTCCGCGGCCTCCAGTAGCCGTTTACGGAGGGTGATGTCGTAAACCTCGGTCTGGTCCACAAAACGGGGGCCCCAACGATCTTCGTTCCGGCCCCTCAACGGATTCGCTCCCGTCAGATTGATGTGATCGCTAATCAGCATCAGTTCCCCGGGCTTGAAGTCGGGATTGATTGATCCGGCGGCATTTGTCAATACGACTTCTTTCGTGCCGATCTGTCCGAGAAGACGAATGGGAAACGTCATCTGAGCCATATCGTAGCCCTCGTAATAGTGAATGCGCCCGGAAAGGATCAAGACGGTTGTGCCCCTTATGGTCCCGGAAAGAACACGCCCTTCGTGTCCTCCCACAGTGGTCTCGGGAAAGTGAGGTATGTCGCGATAGTCCACAACGATAGACTCCGGGAGCAGCGACTCCAGCCCGGTCAGCCCGCTGCCCAGAACCAGTGCCACCGTAGGCGGACTCTCGATTATGTCGAGTAGATACCGTCCGGCCTCTTCGACGTTTTCGTAATTCACTAAAGTAATATCCCCGCGATCGATGCCGTCATCAGCGTCGCCATCGTTCCAGCCATCAACGCCCGCAAGCCCAGCCGTGCCAGGTCCTGCCTTCGGTCTGGCGCGATACCCCCTATGCCGCCGATCATGATGCCGATGGACCCCAGGTTGGCGAACCCTGCGAGCGCGTAGGTCGCGATCACCACAGATCGGGGATCGAGCGCGTCGGGAGTTCGCAGTATTTCGGTGAGGCTGCTGTAAGCAACGAACTCGTTCATGATGATTTTTTGTCCCAGGAGGCTGCCGACCGTGGTCACATCCTGGAAGGGTACGCCGATGATGAAGGCAATCGGTGCGAACACGATTCCCAGAATCTGTTGAAGCGTAACCCCGGTTAGACTCAGGATTCCGTTCACAAGTGCGATCAGCGCCACGAACGCAATAAGCATCGCCGCAACGTTGAGTGCCAGGCGCAAACCGTCAGAAGCGCCGCGGGCAACCGCATCGATGACGTTGACGTCTCCTTGATCGAGATCGAGTTGCACCTGACCGCGCGTCATCGGGCTCTCAGTCTCCGGGTTCAGCATTTTGGCGATTACGAGGCCGGCCGGCGCCGCCATGACACTCGCCGTCAACAGGTGTCCCGCACTGACTCCCATCCGGATGTACCCGGCCATGACACCCCCGGCGATTGTGGCCATTCCACACGTCATGAGAGACATCATTTCTGATTGGGTCATCCTGGCGACGAAGGGCTTTACGACCAGGGGCGCCTCGGTCATTCCCATGAACACATTTGCGGCGGCTGCCAGCGACTCCGCACCGCTCGTGCGCATGGTCTTCGACATGACCTTTGCAAAGACCAGAACGACCTTCTGCATGATCCCGAGATGATAGAGGACGGTAAAGAGGGCCGACGTGAAAATGATCGTAGGCAAGACCTGGAACGCGAAAACGAAACCGAACGTTTCGGTGTCGGTTGCCAGGGAGCCGAAGACGAAGGCCGCGCCGGCATCGGCGAACCCAAGCATTCGAGTGATCGCCCGACTGATGTTGTCAAAGACGATCACACCCGGCGTCGTTTTGAGAATGAACAGGGCGAAGGAGAATTGGAGCACCAGACCCCAAGCAACAATCCGAAAGTCGATCGCTCGACGATTG
Source organism: uncultured Solibacteraceae bacterium (assembly GCA_964584435.1). Lineage (GTDB taxonomy): Bacteria > Acidobacteriota > Terriglobia > 20CM-2-55-15 > 20CM-2-55-15 > CAZOZZ01. The sequence goes on from CAZOZZ010000084.1 coordinate 9,222, forward strand.
CTCGACAGCCCGTAGGCCACCACGAGCATCAGGATGAGCCCTCCAATACTGATGACGTTTGTCATTTGAACCTCGCTTTCCTAACAGGGTTGCCGAACCATTGCGGCCCAAGGATTGTATCTCGTGTCAGGTTATAATTCAGACCCATGGAAGCAGAGATCGATGGCGTTCGAATCAGTATCGTTCAGGGTGACATCACCGAAGTGAAAACGGATGCGATCGTAAACGCTGCAAATAACCATTTGTGGATGGGCGGCGGAGTCGCCGGTGCGATCAAGCGAGCCGGAGGTGGCAATATCGAAACAGAGGCGATGAGCAAAGGACCAATTCCGATCGGGCAATCCGTCGTAACTGCTGCTGGAAAGCTCGAGACCAGGTACGTCATCCATGCTGCCGTGATGGGGCAGGATCTCCAGACAAGTGCGGAAGCGATCCGAAATGCCACCAGGAGCAGCCTCGAGCGAGCCTGCGAATTGGGGATTCGAAGCCTCGCCTTTCCCGCTTTCGGCACCGGCGTCGGCGGGTTTGCTCCGGCCGCCTCGGCCGCCGCAATGATCGACGAAAGCATTTCTTTTCTTCGGGAGTGGCCCGAAAAGAAGTTGTTACATATTTTCTTTGTCTTGTTTTCTGCGGACCTGTGTGTAGTCTTTGAAAAGCATCTGAGTGGCATGCTCAGTCCGCCCTGATGGTATTCCGTCCCGTCCCGCGGGACGGCAACCTCAATACGAAGCGATAGGAGTTGTTTATGTTCTGTCCGACCTGCGGTTCGGAATACCTGGAAGGAATATCCAGGTGCGCAGAGTGTGATGTGGAACTGGTTGCCGAGTTGCCGACGCCTGATCACAGCGGGCAACCGTTGAAACTCGTGCGTGTGTGCGGAGCAACCGATGCGGAGATGATCCAGGAATTGCTCAAGAACAACGGCATCGATGTGGTTCTACAGGGCGAGAGGACCGCTCTCACCCTTCCTGCCGCGGGAGAACTGACCGAGGTTCGGGTCTGGGTACAGGAAACGGATGTCGCGAAGGCGGAGCAGTTGATCCAGGCGTTCTTTGAAAGTGCGGACGCAGCGATCCCGAGTGATCCGGATGACGATCAGGATACGGGAGGCGGTGGGCCGGCTTGACCTGCGGCGGCTCCCGGGAGCCCGCGTCAGACCTTGTACGTTCCTTTCTTGGTCCTGCGAAGGTTACCGGCCTGTGACAGGTAATACAGGGAACTGCCGACGCCCCTCTTGTCCAACCCGGTCTTTGCCGCAACGTCTTCGACCGTCGCTGTGCCGATCTTCGTCACGGCGTCGATGATGAGCCTGTTGCGTTTCGCTCGCGCATCACCGGCTGTCCGGGATCCTTGCCTGGTCGAGTTCCTTCGTCGCCGTTTCCCGGGGGTTGCGGCGGAGACTCCGCGTGATCCCTCGTCCGGGCCGACGATATAGGCTTCTATCGCATCCCGGATCGCACTGTCGAGGTTTCGCTGCACCTCGGTGGAAATCCGGCGTGTCAATTCGTCTATGAAGGACATGGTTCCTCCAAATTCTTCATTTTCGGATAAGATATTCAGTATCCTCTTGGATAGGCATCTGGCCGGAGTGGTCGGAAGCACGCGGCGATCGAAAACTTCAGCGTCGAGCCCGATATCCTACGAGGTGAGCGGGGAAGGTATATAGATCACGTCAGGTATTGCCCCACGGGATATGCTGACTGCAGACATTCTATATGTGCCGTGGTAGAAGGACAAAGTATTTGTTCCTGACATCACACCATATTCGATAGTGTAAGGTTAATCACATGGACAGTTTTACATTGGCAGTTGTTATCGGAATGGTAGTCGTCATGGTCGTGCTGGGCATATTTGTCCTGATAGACAAGGGCGCGCCGGAGCCGGTAGCTACTGGAAAGCAACGAAAAAGCCCCTCCTGAAGCCATACCGGCTTTACCGAATGTGCAGTCTAGGGCGCACAGATCCTGACATCCGGAAGATGTGCGGTTACAGACCGTATCTCGATCTCGCTAACTTATTCGTGGGTATCGCCGTCCTGGATCAACGACCGTAGTTCCTCGATCCGCCGATCCAGGTCCTTCTGCTTCCTGGATATCATCAAGGTGTAGCCGAAGATGGCGGCAAAGACGACGCTATACGCTGCGACGAGCCAATTCATTGCGAGTGCACCAGTTGTTCGAAGTATGCCACTTCCTCCTGGGTTCGGTCGACAGCGAGCCTTTGACCGAGCAGGTATGTGTAGAGCAGCAGGAAAGCAGCCATCGTTATCCCCCAGGCTATGTACATATCGGGATCCAGACCCGAGTCCTCTCCTCCCATGATAACGGGCGAGGGATGTTGCGTTCGCCACCAGCGGATGGCCATGTAGTTGATCGGCACGTCGATGAAAGCCAGGATGCCGAACACAGCCTGAAGTGCGGCCCGTTTCATCGGTTCAGCGATGTAGGTGCCGAGCATGATGTAGCTGATAAAGAGAATCCAGAGCAGCAGCTGCAAAGTCAGGCGCGCATCCCAGACCCACCAATCTCCCCAAATCGGCTTTGCCCAGAGCATGCCCGTTACGAGGTTGATACTCGCAAATAACACCCCGATTTCTGCCGAGCAACGAGCCACACGATCCCATTCCAGATCGCGTTTCAGCAGAAAGGCGATGCTGGCCACAAAAACAACAAAAAAGGCGAAGAACCCCATCAAGGCGGCGGACACGTGAAAATAGAAGATGCGCTGCACGATGCCCATCGTGGCTTCCGTGGGCGCGTAGACGAACACCGCCCAAAGCGCCGTGAGCATCCCTACCAGACTTGCGAGCCCCACCATTCTGCCGTTCATTCTATTCTCCCACTCATTCTTCTACGACAAATTCAAAGACAAGGTAAGAAACGATGAGAAAGATGATATCAAAACCGATGATCAAGTTCATCCAGGAGACGAACCCCTCGCTGTCTTCGCTGAGAAGCAGGGCTGTCGCTGCGACCGCGGCAATAATCATCGGAAGAGTCAACGGGATCTGTAGCACGGGCAGCATGACTTCCCGCATTCTCGTATTCGCGGATATTGTAGACAGGATCGTACCTACCGCGGCAAACCCGAGAGTGCCGAGGATGACGATGAGGACCAGCCAGAGGGTCTCGCTGCCCAGGCGAAGGTCGTTAAAGATTACGAAGAGCGGCAGAATCACCAATTCCGCGATGAGCATGAAAAGGAAGTTGCTCACAACCTTTGCGACATAGAGGCTTCCACGACTGACCGGAGCAAGGAGCAGTCCCTGCAGGCAGTCGTTATCCAGGTCGATTGCAAGGGAACGGTTGAGCCCGATGACACCCGCGAAAGTGAGGGCCACCCACAATATCCCGGGCGCGATCAAGTCTCGTTCAGCGCCGCTCGGCTCGAAAGCGAAGTTAAAGATCACAGTCACGAGCAGCCCGAACATCATCATCGAGATCACGGACTCCCGACGTCGCATTTCGACCGCGATGTCCTTGAGAATCAGGGAAAGCAGGGGGCTCATGCCTTTGCTCCTACCCGAATGTACCTGGCGTAGGCATCGCGTATCCCAGGATCGGTTTTCGCCGAGGAGTAGACGATACGTCCGCGGTCCATGATGTGTATCGTGGTCGATGCGCGAAGGCCGAGTTCCAGATCGTGTGTCGTCAGGATGACGGTTCTCCCTGCCGCCACCACCTCATCGAGCATTCGGTTCAGGATCTCCACAGCACTCGCATCCAGGCCGGTGTACGGCTCGTCGAGGAGAAGCAGTGCCGGCTCGTGCAGCATAACGCGTGCCAGTCCGACCCGCTGATGCAGGCCGCGGGAGAACGCCCGGACGGGATCGTTCTTCCTTCGACCCAGACCGACTCTCTCGATCAGTTCATAAATCTGGTCGTCGGAATGATTGATGCCGTAGAGGCGGGAGAAGAAACGGAGGTTTTCGACCGGCGTGAGGTCGCGGTAGACGGATGTGCTGTGAGACAGGAAGCCGATTTGCCTGCGAACCATCTCGGGCTCGTCGTTGACGTCGACACCCAGGATCTGCAGCTGACCTGCCGAAGGTCGTGCGAGAGTTGAGGCAATTTTCAGGAAAGTGGTCTTGCCCGCACCGTTCTTGCCGAACAGCGTGACGAATTCGCCTTTTGGTACTTCGAACGAGACTCCGCGTAGAGCCCGGAAGTGCCCATAGGCCTTCGTTATTCCTTCCGCTGCCAGTGCGAACTGGTCATTCATGATCTTTGTAGCTGTGGTCTATGACCGCACATCGTCCACGTGTCGAGATGCAGGTGCGGTCTATGACCGCATATTGTCCATGCGTCCAGATGTAGGTGCGGTCTGTGACCGCACAAATCATGCGCTCATAGAGCGCACCTACATCTCATGTGCGAAGTGATCAGGCGGGTTTCTGCTTCTGGACCTTTTTTAGCTGGAGCTTAGCGATCACCCGTGTCAGTTGACCTCGCATTTCCTTCATCCGCCTCTTGTACTGACCCTCACTGATGGTACCTGATTCCAGGTCCATTTCGAGTTTCGTGATCTGGTCCAGAACGGATTCCTTACGATGAAGGAGAGCCTCCCGGCCCTTCCGCTGGGTATCCCGTTCCTTCATCATCTGGACCGAGAAGCTCGCGGCCCAGGCCAGGAAAGCAGCGGTAATCAGGATGACGAAAGGGGTGTGTGCCGCCATGGGGTTGGGAACGCCGACGGGGCGCGTCTGGCTGAATGCGGGTACTGCAAGGGTCAGCCCTGAAATCAGTGTGAAGATTGTTCGACGGCTCATCAACACTACAACTTTGCGCCGCATTCCGCGCAGAACTTGTTGTTCGGCACGTTCGTGTGATCGCACTCCGGGCATGTCGTGGTGTTGGCTGCCTGCTTCTTCCGAGAGGAAACTTCGCGACGAATCAGGGCATCCAGATCCTGGGAGGTCTCAAGTTGGTCAATCTGATCCATGACGGCACCGACCTCCGCAGCCATCTCTTCGCGAAGCGTCCGGTGGTCCTCGTCGGAGAGCTTTCCACACTTGTGCTCGAAATCCAGATCCTGGATGTTGCCGAGCATAACCTCCTTCCTGCGTTGGAGGAGATCCCATTCAGTCTCTTCGAGTATCGTGGATTCCAGGGAATTGTCTGCGGCAAAGAGTGGCCAGCAGACCGCCGTGAGGACGCCCCCTGTCAATAGGCCAGACAGTAGATATATCATTTGTCGATGGTGCCCGATCAGTCTTCCGGTGTGTAATCGGCGAGTTCGTCCTCCAACCGTTGTTGGAAAGCGCTGTTGCCCGAATCGGCGACCGCTACCGGTGTGCTCCAACGTTCACGGAACCTTCGTGCATAGTAGACCACCAGGGCCAGACCCACCAGCAGAGCGATGAACGGCATCGCCCAGGCGGACATGTTGAACCAGCCGGATGTCGGTGGTGCAGAGAGGACGGTCAAGCCATATTTCTCGACAAAAAGATCCACGATGGTTCTTTCGTCCTTACCCTCATCCAGGTACGCAGCCACCTCGGCCTGCATCGGTCCGGAGTTTGAACAACCGACCATATTGCAGGAGCTCAAGAGCTGCCCGCAGCTGCATGTGCAGATGAAGTTTTCACTGATTGCATCGACCTCATCCGGGTCGGCGGCTCGCAGCAGGGAAGAGGTTCCACTGGCGAGCAGCAGCAGCAGCGAAAGGCTAAGCGTGGACTTTTCGAACATCTTCAGTTTTCTCCGAACGTACAGGTGTTTTACGCTTAGACGGGGAAGTTCTCTTGTTCGGTAGCATCGCAATCATCGTACCCAGGCCGAGGACGATGCTCCCGATCCACACCCACATCACGAGTGGGTTGAGGTAGACCTGCAGGATCACCCGGGTCCCATCCCGGGAAACACCGGCGAAGACAACATAGAGGTCCTCTCTTAACGTTGCCCGGATGGATGGCTCGGTCGTCTGTTGTTCGCTGGCCCAGTAAAACCTTTGTTCCGGGTACATGACGGCGACCTTCTCGCCGTTTTCGTACAATCCCACGACGGCTTTTCGGGTGTTGTAGTTGGGAAGGTCCACGGACTGAAGGTTCTCGACCCGGAGCGTGTACTGGTTGAGGGTCATCGTGTCCCCTATGCCGACTTCTTCCTGGACGTCGATGTTGAAGGCCTGGCCGGCAAAACCGACAAACAGCAGCACGATCCCGAAGTGGACGACATAGCCGCCGTATCGGCGGGTGTTCCTCAACGTGAGGTTGACCAGGGCTTCGGCGAAGTTCTCACCCAGGCTCGAGCCCCTCGCCCGCGCGCCCTTGAAGAACTCCTGGAATATGGTCAGGGCGACAAACGTCGACAGGGTCAGCGACATGAGTGCGTAGGGATGATTGAACCCCATGAAAAAGAAAACAACGCCTCCGACGAGCGCACCGACAGTTGGAATCATGAACGCGCGTTTCAGCGCGTTGAGGGAGGTCCTCCTCCAGGCAAGCAACGGCCCTATCCCGGTAAGGAGGAGAAGTCCCAGACCGATCGGGACATTGACCTGATTGAACCAGGGCGGTCCGACAGTGATCTTGGTTCCCTGTATCTGCTCGGAAAAAACGGGCAGCATCGTTCCCCAGAACACCGCGAAGCAGGAGGCAATGAACAGCAGGTTGTTGAACATGAAGCTGCTCTCTCGCGACACAACCGATTCTAGGTTATTCTCGGTCTTGAGATAGCTCATTCGGCCCGACATCAGGTACAGGGATCCGCACACGACAATGACTATGAAGGCCAGGAAGTAGCCTCCAATGGAGGACTCGGCAAAGGCGTGCACAGATGAAACGATCCCGCTCCGCGTCAGGAAGGTCCCGAACACCGCCATCGTGTAAGCCATGATGACCAGGACCATGTTCCAGACCTTCATCATGCCCTTCTTTTCCTGAATCATCACCGAATGCAGGAAGGCGGTACCTATGAGCCAGGGCATCAGGGAAGCATTCTCCACGGGGTCCCAGGCCCAGTAGCCGCCCCATCCCAACTCGACGTAAGCCCATTTGCCGCCAAGCAGGATACCCGCTCCGAGAAAGAACCACGCGATCATTGTCCAGCGTCGGGTCGTACGGATCCACGTGTCGCCCAGTTGCCGGCTCGCCATGGCGGCAATGGCAAATGCGAACGGAATGGAGAAGCCGACGAATCCCATATAAAGAATCGGCGGATGGATCACCATCAGGACATACTGAAGCAAGGGGTTCAGCCCGCGACCGTCGGCCGCCGTGAAGCCGATCATCGTTCCGTCAGCCTGAACCGTGACAAGTTCGTTGAACGGGTTGGCCAGGAACAAATCCATCGCCGTAAAGAACAGGGCACTGCCCATCAGCACTGCCGTCACGTAGGGCATCATTGCCAGGTGTTTACGTCGGTTCTGAATCAGGACAAGGGCGGAATAGATTCCCAGAACCCAGACCCAAAACAGAAGCGAACCCTCCTGGCCACCCCAGATAGCCGATATCTTGTAGAAAACCGGCAGATCCCTGTTGGAGTTTGCGGCGATGTATTCGATCGAGAAATCGCTGACCAGAAACAGGTACGCGAGTGAAAACATCGCGGTGGTCAGACATGCCGAAACACCCAGAGCCGCGTTGCGTCCGCTCGCGATCAGCCGGTCGTTCTTCCCACGGATGCCTGCCAGGGACGTGACGACCGAATAAATCGCCAGGACCAGGGCCAGGGCAAATGAGAATTGCCCAAATTGTGCCATTTCTTAGGATCCGTTCGGGGGAGTTAGAGCCGTCGCTTCTGGAATCACACCTGCTTCGAGTTCACGTTCGTACTTTGAAGAACACTTGGCCTGCAGCTTTGTTCCCGTGAAGATACCCTCGCCGGCATAGGTTCCGTCGACCACAGCCTCGGCGTAGTCGCGAAAAGTGTCGGGCAGGGGGTCGGTGCCTACGTAATGGATCGCCATCGTCTGGTCTTCGAAACCGATTACGAAGTCCGTGAATTGCTCTCCCCGAGTGATCGAGCCAGGGAGGACTTCCCCAACTACTTTCAGTCGTTTGCCTTCGAGAGAGTCTTCCTCGGCCATCTGGTAGAGCTCTGGAATGGTCTGGTAGTAGGCCTTGTTTTCATCGAATGCCGAAAATGCAATCCACGCAAGGGTCATCACAATCGCAACGGGGCCGATAACAAACTTAAGTTGCTTGCGCTTCATATGTTTAGCCTCTCCTAATAAGTTACTGGCATTATATCAGTCTTATCTTTAGAATTGCTGACGAATATCCTTACGAACAGTTTGGCCGAAGCTATAGATTTTTTCAACTTGCCGGGAGGAGACATGAACCAGAAGCGAGGCGTTTCGCGCCGTAAATTCATGGGTGGTGTTGCAACTGCCCTGACGTACGCAGGAATGAAACCTGCCCTGGAACTGGTGGGGGCACCTGCCCAGAGACCGGCAAGACCGGCGGGTTATGTCAAGATCAGCAACAACGAG
>CAZOZZ010000084.1:17664-17940 GCA_964584435.1 uncultured Solibacteraceae bacterium
CACATGTATATCGGGGCCGATGGAATTACCGAGGCGATTGCCACCCATCATGGGCTGGAGACCGACAACATCCTTCTGGGTGCGGGGTCTACGGAAACCCTGAAGACGATCGATGACGCCTTCCTCCAGGGCGGTGGAAACATCGTCGGTGCCGAACCGACCTACGAGGTGACTTATCGCTATCTGACCAATACGCATGCGGAAGGAAACATCATTCCTCTGACGTCGGACTACCGTCACGATCTGCACGCCATGGCGGACGCGGTCAACTATGGC
>CAZOZZ010000085.1:0-17630 GCA_964584435.1 uncultured Solibacteraceae bacterium
TTTGTCTGTACTAAACTTTTGGGAAAAGTCTCCAGTCGGAGGGGCGCACTCAACTTTGAGGTGCTCAGCATTACCGTGAGTTTGGTGTCACGACTCATATTCGACTTCTGTTTCCACTACTCGAAACTGCGCCACGAGAAGGGCCAGCTTAATGACATACCGGTGATGATTGTCTGCGAAGAGGCTCACAACTATGTCCCCCAAAGGGAGGACGCTGCATATCGCGCATCTCGGAAATCCCTTGAACGCGTCGCCAAGGAAGGCCGGAAGTATGGCCTCAGCCTCATGGTTGTGAGCCAACGCCCGTCAGAAGTCTCCGAGACAATCTTCGCGCAGTGCAACAACTTCCTCGCGCTCCGGCTCACGAACAACGCCGACCAGAACTACGTCAGGAGGCTATTCCCTGACAATTCAAACGGGATCACGGACATTCTTCCCAACCTTGCCCCGGGCGAGTGTGTTGTCGTGGGTGATGCTGTATTGCTTCCCGCTGTTATACAGATGCCTTTGCCGAAGCCTGAACCGCATTCGCAAAGCGTCCGTGTCCACAAGGAATGGACGGAGCCATGGCGGGATCTCACGTTCGCGGACGTGATCACTCGCTGGAGAAAGGAATAGAATGCGCGGATAGGCGGTTCTATGGAAGGGGTTGTCAAGAGAAACACCTCTCCGGCGAGCGGGCAGCCAGTATCGAGTCAAAGCGTCCAATCGGGGTTCCGGAACCTGGGACGACGCCGTCGGTGGTGGGTCATGACGCACCGGGTGGGGAACCGAGGGAAGGAGCAGATGGTGCAAGTCGATCAAAGAGATCGAGGTACGCCTGATATCGGAAGCGCCGATTTCGCTGGTCGCCCGTTGTTTCAACCAGGATGCCCAGCGCGACCATCCGTTCGATGATTCGATTTGCGGTGACGTAAGAGCACTCGAGGCGTGTTGCGGCGACGGACACGTAAGTGATCGGCTGTGCAAAGAGCAAATCGAGCAGCCGAAGACCCCCGGGTGATCGCCGGCCCATCGTCTCGGCAATGATCGCACGGTGGCTCTCCCTCAACTGGAGAACGGCCTGGACGGTATCGGACGCTGATTGGCTGACCTCGAACACGCCCTTCAGGAAAAACCTCAACCACCCTTCCCCATTCCCGTCGACGCGAATCGCCGTTAGCCGGTCGTAATATTCGGCGCGATGTGCTTTCAGATAGAGGCTCAGATACAGCAACGGCTTCCTTAGGAGCTCGGCTGTTGAACGATCTGAGCTTACGAAACAAGTCGCGTTCTTTTGTTTTACAGAACGATCAGAAAGTAAAATAAAAGACAGGCGTTAGTCATTTCGCCCGCTCTTCAGCCAGTCCTTCCAATAGCCACCCGGCAACTTATCTTGCTCTGTGTCGGGCAATTTGACCGCTTCCGAGCGTCTTCGAGTAGCCTTGTCTTGATCCAAGCCTTCGAGATCAAGATCGTGGTTCTTTCCACCTCACGGAGTCAGAATGAAATGATTATCTTTCGTTTTAGATAAGTTAATACTTGCTTTAACGTATGATTATCCTTCTTTTCGGTCGGATTCCTTGCATCATCTGAAGGATGGTTTGCGGAGATGCTACAAGAGGTGGTGGAACGTGCCAAGCAAGATTCTGGACGACGCAGTTAACGAGGCCCGGACTTTGGGCATCGAAGCGTGTTGGCGTCAATGGGCCGCACTCGGTTCTCCTGCAACCTCGCAGGCAACCGGCCGGGCGACGGCGATAATCGATCCCGAAGCGTTGATATTCCTTAGCGTTTGCCTTCAAGACCATGAACGCCGTCTTCGCGACTTTGTCGGGTGGTGGGCCAGGGCCGGCTCCCGTTTCACGAGTGTGCAAAGAGCAAAAACGATAGGTGGGCAGTTTCCCGAAAAAGTCCAGGCTGACTTCGTTGGGTTCGCCACAGCTGCTCTCGACGCCGGAGACCGCCGCTGGAAAGCGCAGGCGGGCACGGCTTCCGTAGTTCCAAGCCGGCCAAAAGGTATGGACAAACTTGATTTCACGGAACCGAGCACGCTCATGGTGCGATTGCGTGCTGGATTTGGAGTAGGCGCAAAAGCCGACGTCCTGACCTACTTGATCGGGCTCGGCGGAGCGTGGTCGACGACGAGCAGGATATCGTTTGCGACCGGATACACTCAAACCGCTGTGCGCGAAGCGGTTGAAGCGATGTCCCTGGCGCGGCTCGTACGCTCCACCGAGGAACGTCCGGTTCAATACTTCGCACACCCGGACGCCTGGGCATCAGTGTTGGAACTCCAGGACATAGAAAGTCTTCCGCACGTTGTAGCACGGCCACCCCGCTGGAGATCGTGGAGTGGCATCTTTGCTTTCCTCGCCGATGTCGGGACTCTTTCCGAGGAGTCCGGCGCCATCGACCCGTATTTGCAGTCCTCCAAGGCCCGTGACCTTTTCGAGAAGAGCAAGCGGGCGTTTACCGCCAACAACATCGAAACGCCCCTTCCATCCAAGTACCCTGGCGTGAAGTTCCTGGAAGGCTATCGCGAGACGGTGCGCGTCGTGTGCGACTGGGTGAAGAGCAACCTTTAGACCGCTATTCCCCTGGGTCTGATCAATCGGTCGCGACCGAGTTCGACGTAAACCTGGGTGCTAATTCTGCGAAGTTATTCTTGGGCAGACAACAGGGTATTGAGGGCTCTGCTCCCTAATTCTTAACCCGTTTGTCTTCAGACCGGCACAACGTTTCCAGCGTACAGTTCACACAGTCGGGTCGACGCGCCTTGCACGGGCCGCGGCCGTGGTAGATCAACAGGTGACTGAACTGGACCCATTTGTCGCGTGGAACCTGCTTCATCAGAGCTTGCTCGATTTTTTCGGGTCGCGTCTCACCTGAAAACCCAAGGCGGCCCGACAGACGTCCGACGTGTGTGTCGACGACGACTCCTTCCGCTTTTCCGAAAGCGACGCCCAGGACCACGTTGGCTGTCTTGCGGGCGACTCCGGGAAGTTCCAGCAGTTGATCCATCTCCTCGGGGACGCGACCGCGATACCTTCCGGCAATGATCCTGCAGGCTTCACGGATGTGTTTGGCCTTGTTCCTGAAGAAGCCGGTCGAATGAATCATCTCTTCGAGAGTTGCCACTTCGGAACGGGCAAACCCCCGGGCGGTCTTGTATTTCTTGAACAGCGCGGGAGTGACCTGGTTGACCATCTTGTCGGTGCTCTGAGCCGAAAGTATGGTAGCGACCAGGAGTTGGAGAGGGTTTCTGAAGTTCAGTGCACACCGGGCTTCGGGATAAGTCGCCTCCAGCGTCTCAATGATCTGGTCCCTCCGCCGGTAGCGCACTAACCCGATCCGCCGGAGGGTTTGCTCTTGTCGCTCTTCGAGGTGGAGGATTCCTTCTTCGTCGTCTTGGATGAAGTCTCGGTCTTCTCGGCTTTGTCGGACTTCGCGGGCTTATCGGATGTGCCGGTTTCCTTCGTGCCTTCCGATTCCGCATCGGCTGGTTTCTTTGATTCTTTCTTGTCTCCGTTGGCGTCTTCCTTATCCTTGCGCGCGTAGTCGGTGACGTACCATCCGTCGCCCTTCAAGTGAAATGAGGACTGCGATATCAGTTTCGTCAGCGATCCCCCGCATTCTTCGTGTTCGGTCAGGATGGGATCGGAAAACTTCTGAATGCGTTCAACAACGTCACCACACTTTTCGCAGCTGTACTCATAAATCGGCATACTGATTTTTTAGCACAACGTGTTCGGTATTGAAAAGGGACCTTCCGAAACGCGACACCTACCGGGAGAGGGCCGGTCTGATAAACTACACATGAATATGAAACGCCGCGATTTCCTGAAGAATATGGGGCTGTCGGCTTCCGCGCTGCTCGTTTCGCCCCACTTTGTCCGTTCGAGGGAACGCTCGAAGACTTCCATCTTGCCCGAGACGGAGCATTTCGACGTCGTGCGCGTCAGCGAGAGCGTTTTTGCCGTTCGGGGAAAACCTGATTCCGGCATACCTACCAATACGGCTGTGATTGTCGGAGACGACGCGGTTGCCGTCGTGGACACCCACCAGAGACCTTCCTTCGACGACGAAGTCATCCGCATTGTGCGAGAGATCACGGACCTTCCGATCCGGTACCTGATCAACACCCACTGGCACCAGGACCATACGCTCGGAAACCAGGTATACGAAGGCAAGGCCACGATAATTGGTCATGTCAATACCGGTCGAGATCTCCTGGGGCGGGTCGTCGACAATCTTGAACTCCAGAGGGCGGTCCTGCCCGACCAGCTCGATCGGGCCACCCGGACGCTGACCGAGCGCCGCCGGCAGGGCGTCCCACCGGATGATCTCCGTCAACTGGCGCTTCAGATCGAGCTCGATTCCCAGTACCTGGCAGAACTCCAGCAGATTCGCGTCGTACCGCCGACCGAACTGTTCGAAAACTCCTATTCCCTGGACATCTCAGACCAGCCGGTCGAGTTGCGGTATTTCGGACCGGGCCACACCCATGGCGACATCGTTGTTTTCTTGCCGGAAGAAGAAACACTGATCTTCGGGGACCTGTTGACGCCGGGCCAGCCGTTCATGCGCCCACGCGATGCCGTGCCGTCGGAGTGGGGCCCCACCCTGGCAAGAATCGGCGACCTGTCCTGGGAGAATGTCGTCCCCGGGCACGGATGGATCGACGAACCCCGGGACCGGATGGAGATCCTCGTGAGCTATCTGGGAGACCTGACCGAGCGTGTTCGGCAGGCGGTCGCCGCCGACGTACCGGCAGCGGAGATTACCGAGGCTGTGAACCTGGACGAGTACGAACCGTATTTTCCCTACTTCAGCTATTCGGTAGGCGAAAACATCAGACGGGCTTACGAAGAGCTGACACAGAATTAAGCGTGGAAGGAGCAGGCTTGAGATTGCCAGCGTTAACGTAGTGATCGGAAACGCGTCCAATGCATTGTGTGCAGAAATCGGTGTCTGGAAACGGATGAAGAGCACTTGATTCCAAACCCGCGCATACCGTAGACTTTTCGGTTCTAACCGAATGAGGAGGAAATGGATGAGAAAGCATTACCTGTGGATCATTGCCACGGCCTGCCTGGTCGTTGTTGCGATTTCCGGAGTTCCGAAGGCGGATGGTGCGCAGCAGGCGTCCAAGTTTAAGAATATTCAGCTCCTGAACGATCTGACAGACCGTGAGATCCAGAAGACAATGCAGCGTTACGCCAAGCAGTTGGGCGTGAAGTGCGTTGAATGTCATGTCCAGGGCGATTTTGCGACCGACGAGAACGAGCATAAGATCGAGACGAGAAAGATGATGGAGATCGTGAATTCTCTGAACGAGATGGCATACTTTAAGGAAGGCAAGAAGGCCGACTGTTTTCTCTGCCACAAAGGGTCGCTCCACATCGAAGAAGGTCCCTGAAGCTCGAGTTCTATTTCACTCCAGATATGGCGGCCCGGAAAAGGGTCGCCATTTTCATTTTCCGAAATAGGCGAGGTAGGGAAGTTTCGTGATCGATGCCATCAGAAAGCTACTGGTCGAGATTGGGGAGGATCCGTTACGGGATGGTCTTCGAAAGACACCCGAGCGCGTCAGCCGATCGCTCGAGTACCTGACGGACGGGTACAAACTGAACGCCGACGATGTCCTGAACGGTGCTCTTTTCGATGTCCCTTACGACGAAATGGTCATCGTCAAAGATATCGAGCTGTACAGCCTTTGCGAGCACCACCTGCTTCCTTTTTTCGGAAAGTGTCACGTTGCGTACCTGCCCGACAGGAAAATCATCGGCCTGAGCAAGCTGCCCCGGCTGGTGGACATGTACGCCCGGCGGTTGCAGGTTCAGGAGCGTCTGACGATGCAGATCGCCGAGACGATCAACGAGAAGATCTGTCCCCGCGGAGTCGCTGTCGTCGTCGAAGCGCAGCATCTCTGTATGATCATGCGCGGCATCGAAAAACAGCATTCCGTAGCCGTCACCAGCTCCATGCTCGGCGCCTTCAAGAACGACCAGAACACGAGAAACGAGTTCTTGAACCTGATTCGCCGGGATTAGCGACGTGAAGACTCAGTCCATCATCTTCGACCTTGACGGAACCCTCACACGAGTTCCCAGCCCGTGGCGACACGTCCACGAACGACTCGGCGTCTGGGAAGAGACAGCCTCTTCCTTCCTGAATCAATGGCTCGCCGGGGAGATCCCTTACGAAGAATTCTGTCGTCGGGATTTCGAACTCTGGGCGGGGCATGACGTCCAGGAAATTGAAGCCTTGCTGGATGAGATCCAAATCAATTGTCATGTTCCGGACGTCGTCCGTCGTTTGCGGGCCGAGCACATCCCATTTCTTCCGGATTCTCACATGTTGCCCACAAGATTCAAGCCGATCACCTCTGGGAACCCTTGAAGATCTATGCCAACGACCTGGCCGACGGCCCGGAGGTCCACATCCGTGTTTCTGCCGATGTCGACAGCCCGATATCGAAACGCCGACTCGCTGACACAATTTTCGAATCGGCTGGGGTTTCCCCGGAGCGAACCCTGGTCGTGTCGGATTCCGAACGGGACCTGGAAATGTTGTCGCAGTGTGGCCATCAGTTACTGGTCGAGAAGGAAGATGGCCTGTTGAAGGTCCATGATTTTCTCGGTTGAACCGGCAAAGGAGACGTCAGTGTCAGATTCCCTCAAGTACCAGGCAGCCGTCACCGCACTGGACGAAGTGAAGGATGGAATGGCCGTTGGCCTGGGAACCGGCTCGACGGTGAACCCCTTCATCAAGGAACTGGGCATCAAGGTCAAGGCCGGCCTCGACATCACCGCGATTGCAACCTCGGTTCAATCGGAGCGTCTCGCCATCGAGGTGGGGATTCCGATCGTCACGTTCGAACGGCACAAGGTTCTGGATCTGACTGTCGACGGTGCCGACGAGGTGTCGCCGTCGTTGGACCTGGTCAAGGGTTTGGGAGGCGCCCTGGTTCGCGAGAAGATCGTCGCGAAAGCATCGCGCCGTCTGGTGATCGTCGTGGACGAAAGCAAGCTGGTGGATCAGTTGGGCACGCGGACGCCGATTCCGGTGGAGGTTATCCCCCTCGCAGAACAACTCGTCATCAGTGCCCTTGGCAAGATCGGAGGCGAGCCGAAGGTGCGTCTTCAGAATGGTGGCCGATTCCGGTCGGATAACGGCAACCACGTCGTCGATTGGCATTACGGACCTGTCGACGATCCCGCTGGTCTGGAGGCTCAGTTGAAGTCGATGTCGGGCGTCGTGGATTCAGGAATCTTCGCAAACATGGCCCACCGGGTTATCGTAGCGGGACTCTCCGGCGTTCGGACCATGGATCGGGCCGGCGACGAAAATATGCGCTCATAGAGTGCACGGACAGTTTGCTATGAAGCCCATCTACATAACTGAAGACGAAGTCGCCGACCTGGTGACGGTCGAGGACACGCTTGGTGTCGTGGCCGAAGCATTCAGAGGACAGGCGGAAGGTGATGCGACGTCTCATCCCCGTCACCGGCTACGAACGGACCGTGTTTTCCTCCACATGCTTGCCGGTGCGATCCCCGGCTATTTCGGATATAAGGCCTATACGACGGGCGCCGGGAAAGTGCGTTTCAACTTCTTCTTGTTCGACTCGAAGACCACCGAGCTTCTGGCCCTGATGGAAGCCGACCGCCTGGGTCAGATTCGAACCGGTGCCGCCACCGGCGTTGCAACCCGGCTGATGGCGAACGAAGATGCCGAGATCGCGACGATGATCGGTGCTGGCTGGCAGGCCGAAACACAACTTCTGGCAGTAGCGGCCGTTCGCAAGCTCCGCCGTGTGTGGATAGTGAACCGAAGAAGGGAGCGGGCCGAAGAGTTCGTCGAGCGGATGAGTTCCCAGGTGGACGTGGAGTTGAAAATAGCCGACTCGCCCGAGGAGGCCGTCCGTGAAAGCTCCATCGTCACCACGATAACCAGTAGCCGCGAACCGGTCCTGTTCGGCAAGTGGTTGCGACCCGGGACCCACATCAACCTGGCCGGGGGCAACATGGTCCTCCGCCGCGAAGCCGATTCAGAGACTATCGTCCGTGCCGACCGGATAGTCGTCGACTCCACCGAACAAGCCCGAACCGAATGTGGTGAGTTTGTCTCGGTCTTCGAACTCGGCCGCCGCCACTGGGAAGAAGTCGTCGAGCTGAAAGACGTGGTCGTGGCGGGCTCCTGCCGGAAGAAGCCCGAAGAAATCACCCTCTTCAAATCCCTCGGCATCGGCCTCGAAGACGTCGCTCTGGGTCGACTGGTTTACGAGAGAGCCAGAGAACGCAACGTCGGCCGCCCACTGGACATATAGCCTGATCGTTGGATAAGGCGTGTACGGTCGCGGCCGTCCCTGGCCGCCCGCGGGCCTGTCGTTGTCTCCAAATCCAGCCACAATCTCCATTTCCCCTTTTAGCGAAGAAGCCTGCCCCTCGCCTTCCCTCCAAGAGCCCATCCCGACCCATGGTAGAATCGGCCATCTACTCCGAGGAGCCACCATGACGCCAGTTCTCGCCTTCCGACCCTTTTTCCCCGCCCTGGTACTGGCCGGCGTGCAAGCGAGCCCGGACGAGGTCCTCTTCAATACCGCCCGGCAAAACGACCTGGCGGGGGTCCTGGACACCCTGGCACAGGGAGCCGATGTGAACGCCACGCCACGCGACAACACCACGGCATTGCTGTTCGCCGCAAGCCTCCTTTCGGCTCCTTGCAGGTGGCATTCCAGCGGGGAACTGCCGCCTTCGGCGCGCGCTCGGAGCAGGGAAACACTTTGTTCCTGAAGTTCTCCTACGTGCCATAGCTATGAGAATCCACAGAAGAGCCATTCTGGTCGGTATTGTCATGCTGGGAGTGACGGTCGCGGCAGGAAGCGGGTTTGGGCAGTCGGAGCTTCCGCGGTGGGAGCAGTTGCTCGGGCAGATGGAGCAGCATCTCGACCGGGACGATCCGAGTCAGGCTCTTTCACTCGTGAATGAACTGGACCGGGAGGCGCGCTCGCTCGATCCGGACAGTCCGGGAAATGTCCGGGTTGCCGCGCAGCTGGCCCGGCTCGCCGGGATCCTCCGTCTACGTGACCGCTATGACGAGGCCGTGCAGGTCTACATGCGGCTGCTCGCCTCACGAGAGCGGTCGCTCGGCGGCTCTCATCCGGGGGTGGGCCAGACCCTGAACGAGATCGGTCTCTTCTACCGTGATCAATCGAAGTTCACCGAAGCTGCAGGGGTCTTGACCCGCGCGCTGTCGATCGCCGAAGAGAACTTCGGTTCCCAGCACGCCGAAGTGGCCGCCGCGGTGAACAACCTAGGCATGGTGTACCGCGACCAGGGGAACTATCGGATGGCTGGTCCGCTCTTCCAACGCGCCGTCGAAATGACCGAAGCACTGAGCGGACCCGACCACCCCGCCCTGGCCGCCGCGCTGAACAACCTGGGTCTCCTGTACCAGGCCATCGGACGGTACGATCGCGCCGAGCCGCTGCTGGAAAGAGCTCTTGCGATCAACGAGGGGGCAACCGATTCCGGGCTCACGCGAGGCTCGTCCGGTATGCCGGAATCTGCCGGCAATCTGCGGGTGGCGACGAGCTTGAAGAGTCTGGCGGGGGTCTACCGTGCCGAAGGCCGTCTCGACGAGGCTCGGGATCTCTATGAACGGTCACTCGTGATGACAGAGGCCATCCTGGGACCCGATCACACGGAAGTTGCCGCCGGATTGAACAACGTTGCGTTGATCTCCCGGAGCCAGGGCCGCCTGGATGAGGCCGAACCACTGTTTGAGCGGGCGCTGGGCATCCTTCAAGATGTTCACGGGGCAGAACACGCCAACGTTGCCGCAACGATGAACAACCTCGCACTGCTCTATTACACCCAGCGCCGATACGCCAAAGCGGAACCGTTGTTCGAGCAGGCTGTTGAGGTCTTTCGGAACTTGTTCGGAACAGGGCATCCCAGCTTCGCGATGGGCTTACACAATCTTGCCGGCCTCTACCGTGCGCTCGGACGTTCCGATGAGGCGGAGCCGTTGTTTGGTCAGGCGCTGGAGATTAGGGAGAACGTGCTGGGGCCGAATCACCCCGACGTCGCGTCGACCTTGAACAGCCTGGCGCTTCTCCATCACACGGAAGGAAGACCGGCAGAAGCGGAGCCGCTGTACCGCCGTGCGATCGAAATCAGGGAGGTGGCGCTCGGCCCCGCGCATCCGAGCCTGGCGACTACGCTGGAGAACCTCAGTGCGCTTCTCGGAGAAACGGGCCGCGGGGCCGAAGCCAGGGAGTTGGCCGAGCGTGCAAAGACGATCCGTTCCGGGGGATTCTAGCCTATGAACACAACACGATTCACACTTACTGTTCTGCTGCTCGGCACGATGGCTCTCAGCCTGGCGGCCACGTCGCCTCCGAAGGCTACGGCCGAGTCTTCTGTGGAGCAAACCAAGCCGGGACTGAAACCGGTCCTCCTTCTTTCTGTAGAGACAGCCATTTTCGAGCGTGTTAACGAAGTTCGCGGCGAGCATGGCCTGAATCCCGTCAAGCGAGACGAGATGCTCGTGGAAATCGCGCGAGACCACAGCATGGAAATGCTCGAACGAGGGGTCTTCGAGGACGCCAATCCCGAAGGTCAGAGACCCGTAGACAAGGTTTCCCAGCGGCACCGACGGTTGATCGGAACGATCGCCGACAACGTCTGGGCGGGGATACGAGGCGACTCGGTCGAAGAGGACGGGCTTGCCAACGACATCATGGAAGGGTTGATGAACAGCTCCGACCATCGTGCACACATCCTGGCCGAAGACATGACCCACCTCGGCATCGGGGTTTCTCAGGCGCCCGGGCGCAAGGCCTTCTCGACCGAGGTCATGGCCACCCAGCTGTTCGCTTCGGTTCAGGCATACACGAAGGAGCCCGTTCCCGAAGAATACAGGTGGGGCGCGGTCAGCAACTTCATCCTCGTGTCGGCCGACGAGGGAGCCAGCCGGAAGGCGGAGTTTTTTGAGCTGTGGTCGCCCGAGACTGGGGAGCCGGTTGCCGACCCGATTTCCCTCCGGCTGGGGCGGATCTACGTGCCGGCCGGAACCTACCAGTTACGGTTCTTCTTCAGAATACGCGGCGGAACACAGTTTGAGGTCTTTCCCGGACCTACCGTGAAGATCAACTAGCGCGGAGCCCTGGCCTTCTATCCGGCGGAACCAAAACAACCCAATCGTCAGTCGATTGCCTCAAGTCATCATGATTATACTGGTAAGTATATACCTTCCCGTATACACTAAGCTTCAGCGCCCTGGAAACTCCAGGTGAACGAGGAGGGCCCGGTGTCCGACAGAAGACCACCAAAACCTCTCAAACCCCATTGGTTTCAGATTCTGCTGGCCCTCGCAGATCACGACCTCCATGGCCTCCAGATCATGGAGGAGGTCAGCGTACGCACGGATGGATCTGTCCACCTTTGGCCCGGCATGCTGTATGGCTCGCTCAAGAGCATGCTGGGGGAAGAACTCATAGCAGAAATCGAGGTGCCCCGGACCGCCCAGGTGGCTGGGGGGCGACCACGCTACTACCGGATCACAAGTGTCGGGCGCACCGTGCTCGTTGCAGAAGTTCTCCGACTTTCCAACTACCTGGATTCGGCTCGCGAGAAGAACCTCATCCAACAATAGGACCTAAGCTTTATGACAAGGTCACTCTCGGGTCGCGTGTTTCGAATCCTGTTGCTTCTGTACCCAGCCGGTTTTCGAGAAAGTTACGGCGATGAAATGGAACAGGCGTTCCTCGTAGCTCTCGAAGCGCATTCAACAAGAAGACGCTATATTGGTGCGGCATATGCGTGGATGAGGGTCTTGTGGGACACCGTGGTCCACGCCGCTTCCGAGCATCTACAGCTTGACGCGAATGGCCCAGATCGGTGGTCGGGCACGTACTGGGAATCGATCTACCAGGACGGATGTCTCTCGGCGAGGAGAATTCGGAAGACACCTGGATTTACAGCCGTCGTGGTTGTGACCGCCGCCATCGGGATAACCGTCTCGACATTGGTGTTCACGATCATCAATGCGTCGATCCTGCGGCCACCGCCCCACGTCGTGAGTCCGGACGAGCTCGTTCACATCCACCGTGAGTTTGCTTCCCGCGGGCCGGTGCGGGTGCGGGTCTCCCACCCGGACTTCCTCGAGATTCGAGACCGGTCAACGACGATGGTGGACGTTGCCGCTGTCATTCCCTACAGAGAATTCATTGTTCGCATTGGATCCAATCTGGAACAGGATGTCCTTGGTGCCGAGGTGTCGGAAAACTACTTCCAGCTACTGGGAAGGCCTCTGGTCCTCGGGGGCGGGCTTTCTCTCGACGACACGGGATTACAGATCGAGGGCGTCGTGATCGGGAACCGATTGTGGCAGCGCGAATATGGTGGCGATCGCTCCGTGATTGGCGAAACGATGCAGATCGACGGACACACGTACACGATCGTCGGGGTGGCACCACCAAGTTCCGGCTGGGGGTCGGAAAGCAGTTCGATCGAGGCCGCCGTCTGGATACCCATCAAGGTGAGCAGGAAGGGGGCTCGTGGTGGGGATACGCTCACTATCGTCGGGCGACGGCATGAGGATCGGACCATCGAGCAGGTCCAGGCCGAGTTGGACACCATTGGCCCGAGCCTGGCTGCACGGAGTCCTGAAAGATGGGATGATCAATCGGAACAGCCGGCACGCCTGGTCGCGTTGACGGACTTCCAATCGCGGATTCCAGTCGGGGCGAGGACGATACCGAGCATGATCATCTATCTCGTGTTCGTCGGGCTGATCATGCTCGTCACCTGTTCAAACGTGGCGAACCTTCTGCTGAACCGAGCCCTTGGCCGGCGGGCCGAGATTGCATTGCGCCTCTCGCTCGGATCGGGGCGCGGACGCCTCATGCGACAACTGCTCATCGAGAGCATCTTCCTGTTCGGCCTGGCAGGGTCCCTCAGCCTGCTTCTCATCCACTGGCAAACGCAGCTTCTCTCAAAGGGCCGGGGCCCATACCCGTTTGCTGTCGACATCACCATCGACCCGATGGTCGTGGTGTTCACCCTGGCAGTGACCGTGGTGAGCGGCGTCGTGTTCGGACTTGTACCGGCATTGCAGGCGTCACGCCAGGACCTGATGACCTCGCTCAAGGGTACGGTGAAATCCGGGCGTCCTCACTGGCTGGCACCCCGAAATCTGTTCGTGCTGGCACAGGTGGCCGGCTCCATGGTGCTCGTCGTGATCTCCGCCCTGATGGTGCGAGACGTCCAACTCGCAGACAAACTCGACATCGGGTTCGACACCGAAAACAGGGCTGTCCTGTCCCTGGACCTTTCCCTTCGCGACTACGACGACGCCGAGGGGCGTCGGTTCCTCGAAGCCCTCACGGAACGGTTAGAAGGGGTTGCCGGAGTGGAACAGGTCGCCACGGCAGGCTGGGTACCCCTTTCGGAGCGGTGGTGGACCTGGGGTGGCTTCGTGCCCGAGGGATACGAACTCGGTCCGGATGAATCTTTACTAGCCAACTGGAATGCCGTGACACCGGGATATTTCGACCTCATGGGTATGCCATTCCTCGAGGGGCGCGGTTTCACCGAACAAGACGACGCGGGGGCACCGGGCGTCGTCGTTGTGAACCAGGCCTTTGCCGAGCGTTTCTGGCAGGGTCAGGATCCGGTGGGCAGGACGATGACCCTCGAAGACGATGGCCTCCCCACGACAGTTGTGGGGGTCGTTCGCAATGCCAAGTACAGCAGAACGGACTTTGCGGACGAATCGACGAGTGCCCACTTCTGGCTTCCGAGAACGCAACAGTCAACCAGTCAGATGGAACTTCATTTCAAGACGCCTGGAGACCCCACGGCAGTGTTTGGAGCGGTGCGAGAGCAGGTTCGCCTGTTGGACAGCAGCCTCCCAATCAAGGGCCTCAGCCGGATCGAAACAGTCACCGCCGCCGCCCTGTTGGAAGAACGGCTGGCGGCTGCGATGTTCGGCGGGCTAGGTCTGGTTTCTCTCTTCCTCGCGGTACTGGGTATCTACGGTGTGATCGCCCATTCGGTTCTGGAGCGCACTCGTGAACTCGGGATTCGCCTGGCGTTGGGAGCACGACCCACCAAGGTCATCGGCATGGTAGTCACCGAGAGCCTTGGCATGTCCGCCGCAGGAATCGTCACGGGCTTGATCCTCGCAGCAGTCGCAACCCAGGGGATCCGATCACTGTTCCTGGGCATTGGCACGCTGGATCCGATCTCGTTCTTGGGTAGTGTCGTTTTGCTGGGGCTTGCGGCCATTCTTGCGTCACTGATCCCGGCAGTCCGGGCCGCCCGTGTCGACCCGGCCCTGTCGCTCAGGAACGAATAGACCTGACGCCGATAAGTAGAACAAGAGGGTTCGTCAGGTAGAGGGATGGGAAAGGCAGGGCGGAACTGTCGCCGTTGGGATGTTACAAGGTAATGGAGCTGTGCCGGACGGATGAGGGCAGGGAAAGCGTGCAAGCGGTGGCCGCCCGCGGGGGTAGTCCGAATTCTTCATGAATGTTTCTTGAGATAATGTCGTCTAATCCCGCGGGTGGCCAGAGCCGGCCACCCCGACACGCATGACTGCTACGTTTTTCGTGGCGGGGGGAGCTTACTCACCTCTGGAATGGGGGTCTCTCTTGGCCGGGCTGCTAGTCATCAGCAAAGAGTCTCAGTCCCGGGATTGCTTCAAAATCGGTGTCGCGGGCGTAGAGGGGGCAGTTGTTGCGGATGGCGACGGCAGCGATCAGGCAGTCGGATGGCGGGATCGTCACACCCTTCCATCGTAATCGGGCGAAAATTCGGGCCGCTTCGACGAAATCTTCGGGTTGTTCAGGTTCCATCTTCCAGAGCTCCATGTCATCGGCCAACTTCCGGAATGCCATCTGGTTGCGGCTACCTTGAAGCACTTCCTGGAGAACTTGTCCCGAGATAACGATCCGCCCATTCTTCATGAGCGAGCCCAACCCTCGGACGGCCTCATCCTTGCCCTTGAGGAAATCGATCCAGACGGATGTGTCGACCAGGACCCTAGGTTTTTCGGGCATGCGGTTCCAACTTCGCCAACTCTTGTTCTTCTGCTTCGCGCCAGTCCATGTCCACGAGGCCCGAACCGGCGAGGGACATGAACTCCTCGATGCGTTTCCGGCGCACGTAGTCCTCGATGGCCTTTCGCATCGCCTCGGACCGGGTCGCTCCAGGTTCCAGACGCATCAATTCATCGATCAGCGATTCATCAATTGCGATGGTCGTACGCATATATAAATACCATAATATATCATTGCATATTTGGCAATATCGTCATACTTTATCAATTCATAAGTTATGAAGGCGACTCAAGTCAGAAACACTTCATTGATCTGTATCTGCAACGGCTTCAAGGCCTGTCAAAGTAGCCGTATCCGGTAGCGTCGGATGGTGTTTCGGTAAGTCTGCTGTTTGCTTGGAAGTAACAAAACGATTCGGCCATAGCGCGATGTGGGAGTAAGGGACAGCTTCGGCGCCGAATTCTGGGAACCGCCCGACCCGCTCAAGAAACTTGTCGCTGACGATCGAAAATGTTCGGAGTACTCCGCAGGCTCCTAGCCAACGATAGGGACGGACAATAAGCTCCCTATATGGCAGCTCCGGAAACTCTGGGATCACTCCGGCCACTCCATTACGAACGTTTTCAGGAATAGCTCCTCAGAACCCGTTCTGGGCAAGGGGCTACCGAACGCTTCCGCGACTCGGAGAGCTGATAACGAGGCGGTCATCCGGACAGGATTTTTGACTACAATTCCAACTTTCCGTCGATGACCATGTCTTTCAGCTTGAACTTCTTCTTGAACCTCAACCCATCCATATCAACGTTCAATTCGACATCCTTGTCGTCGACGCTGATCGCGTCGGTCTTCGGGAACAAGAAATGGACTTCGCCGGCCATAGCCTGGACCCGGATTTCCCAGAGAAGAATCCTGTTCTTGCCTTTACGGTCCAGAGAAATCTTTTCCTCGACACCCTCCAGGTTCTCAAAAGCACGTGCAAGATCCGGGGGAACGCTGCCTAGAACGACGATGTAGTGTTCTTCCTCGCGATCCAGGAACTCCTGTTGCTCAGCGGTCACTTCGTTCGAATTGCCGACCTGGGACTTGACGACGGCCTTCTTGAGCGGTAGGGCGCCCTGCCACATCACAAACAGGCTGATCCGCGGCGTGGCACTTCCTTTGTTGAAACTTCCGCTGCCACCGCTGCCCACCGTCGTCATGTCTCTTGCAGCTATGGACTCCGTGGCTGGTGCGAGGGAGAAAACTTCTCCGTTGCCCACTTTGACCTCAACCCGCTTTGCCCACGGAGAATTGGTCGTCATCTTGCGCAGTTCTTTGTTGTTCCATTCGAGAAAGTTCTTCTCATCCCAAAAATCATCCGCCCAGGCCACCGTACCAGCCCAGGCGACAACAATTACAATTTCCAAAACCCTTTTCAACATCCGACACCTCCACTCAGCCCCCTGGAACTGTTTCCTACACTGCTAACCGAAGATCATGCTCATAGCGGTAGAAACCACGACCATTAGGAGCCCCGTGGCCGAAGATGCATGACCTACTATTCAAATAAGACGTAACAATTGACTCGCAGCATGCGAAATAGTACACCGTTCCGGAAACCAACATTGCCTACGTCTATGGTCCACCTGGGAAGCGACCACAGCAGGTTGATCGAGCGGTGACCTCAGGGCACGGGCTTGACCGTCGGATCATAAGGTGACAAGACTCTCTGGTGTGTCCTGGCCGCTGGCGATCACCGCGCGTTTCCGCCCGCCTTCTTTGGCCCGGTAAAGCAGCGCGTCGGCATCAGCGATCATATCTGCAACGGAATCGTGGCGCGCCGTGCTGATGCCAATGCTGATCGTGGTCTTGATCGGGATGCCATCGCACTCGATTGTCAAGCCGGCGACACGCGATAAAAGGTCCTCGGCGATCATTGGCAAATAGTCGACATCACAATCGACCAGCATCAGGCAAAATTCTTCACCGCCGATCCGGGCCAGAATGTCGGCCTCCCGGCACCGGTTTTTCAACGCGGCAGCGACGGCCTTCAGTACTTCGTCACCGGCCTCGTGACCGTAATTGTCGTTGATCACCTTGAAATGGTCGATGTCAATCATCGCGATCGTCACATTGCGATCCCGGCGCTTGGCTTGTGCCAGGATCGGGATCGACGTGTCGAAGAAGAAGCGTCGGTTAAACAATCCGGTCAGGTAAGCTGTGGTCGCTGCGTCTTTCAACGATGCGATCTGGTCCAGGTAGTCCAGATTTTGCGTTACGCGGCACAGGATTTCCTCGATCCCGCAGGGTTTGTTGATAAAGTCGTTGGCACCGTTCTTGATAAATTGCGCGGACTTCTCGCTGCTGCCGCTGGCCGAAATCCCGATAATGGCGACCTCGTCTTTGCTGTATGTCTTGCGGACCGTCTTAACCAGATTCACACCGTCCACCACCGGCATTTCACAGTCAGTAATGATCAATTTGATCCCCTGATCCTCTTCGAGACGTTCTATCGCCTCGAGGCCGTTGGCAGCTTCAACCACGGCTAGGAGTCTGCGCGGCAGAAGGACCGGAATTGGACGGTAATAGATTGAAG
>CAZOZZ010000086.1:0-17578 GCA_964584435.1 uncultured Solibacteraceae bacterium
AACCGTCTCTTAGCAGATCGGCTCTTCTGTCCGAATTACTCTGACGACGTACACTCGGGAATCAGCCATCCCTTACGATGGGAGGCGTGACGGTTCGCACCGACGCCGTCCCTCCGTTCCCGGACGAAGAGCTCACCGTTGGGGGGAAAGTCATGGACGGAATGGTGGGCTCGTCGACGTTCAATAAATTCGACCTGCTGATCGATGTTCCACAGGGCCGGCTCCTCCTGAAGCCGACCGGGCGTTCGGTCATGTGGGAAGGAGTGAAGCTGTCCCAGCCTGTCGGCGTTCGCGTCATGCACGACCTTCTGTTCGGCCTCGACGTCGAATTCGAGGGCAAGGCATACGGTGCCACGCTCGAACTGAACAGACCGGCGCTTGTGGTCAGCCAGCCTGTGAAGGCACAGACGGGAATCGACGACATCGACGTTGGTACGCTTCGGTTGGGGTACGCGACGTTTGCCGACGCTCCGGCCCAGGTGCGGGACCTCCCTCTGTTTTCGGGCTGGGATCCAGCCGGCAAGGGTTTCGTCGTGGTGGGTGCACCGATCACGTTCGATTGCGCGATCTCCCTCAGTTGGGTGCATCGTGAAATCAGGACGTGCGTGCGATGAGGCGGATAGCAACGGTAAGAGACCCTTTTGGGCTCTGCTCCCTAACTATTCCCGAGGTCGTGCTATCCCAGGAGCTTCAGAACGGAACGGGCCGAGATGTTGGCGTACGACAAAGCCGCCAGGCCGCTCTCGGTCAGCATCTTCGATTTCGTCAGTCCGGCAAGTTCCCTTGCCATGTTGGCATCGCGGATTCTGGATTCGGAAGCCTGTACGCTGACCGCAGTGGTTCGGGCTCGAGCCACCGCGTAGCTCAACTGGTTCATCGCGCCTCCGGTTCTACCCTGGACTGCGCCGAGCGTGCCCATTGCGGTTTGAAGACTCGAGATTGCTGCCGCAGCGCCACCCTGGCTCGTGATGTTTTCCGCACTGATGCCCAGTCCCTGGGCGTCCGTAGCATTTGTTGCGGGCACCATCCTGGATCTGCAGTTGGCCGATAGCTTCGCCCGCGTTCTCGGCTCCGCTGCTGAGGCTGGTGCGGTCGAGTTGATGCCGATTGGCCTGGGCGAGCCCCGCCGCATCGTCGGCAGAACTGTTGACACGCTTTCCCGAGGTCAGCCGTTCGAGGGTCTTCTCCATGCCGGCTTGAGTGTTCTTTAACGCCGACTGGGCACTGATAGACGAAAGGTTCGTGACCACTGAAAAGCTCATGATGTTTTCTCCGTTCGATGCCAAACAACTGTTTTCGGTCTTTGGGGTACAGTCCCCTCGTTTCCTGTTATCGACATGGCGGCCGCAGAACTTTAGCTTTAAGTACTAAGGGGGCAGAGCCCTTTCAATACCCGATCGGTTTTCAAATCCGGGTATTGAGGGCTTTGCCCCCTTGATTTCTAGTGTTGCCGTTTCGATTCGCTGAGTGATTACCGCAGTCGTTCCTGGAGGTACTCATCGAGAGAATCGACAGCGATTCGATCCTGTGCCATCGAGTCGCGGTGACGGACCGTCACCTGCTGGTCTTCCAGAGACTGGTGGTCTACGGTCACGCAGAAGGGCGTGCCGATCTCATCCTGCCGTGCGTAGCACTTTCCGATGTTCCCGCTGTCGTCGAAGAGGCTGCGCAGCCGTCCCGCCGCCTGAAGGTCCCGCTTGATGCGCTTGCCCATCTCCACCAGGTCGGGCTTGTTTCGAGCCAGTGGAATGACAGCGACCTTCACCGGTGACAGGTCTGGGTGCAGGTGCAGGACGGTGCGTTTCTTGCCGCCTTCGAGCGTCTGCTCTTCGTAGGAGTCCATCAGAAACGCCAACGTGATCCGGTCCACCCCCCCGGAGGGCTCGATGACGTAGGGTATCAGGTGCTGGTTGGTCTTTGTGTCCAGGTAGGTTTGCTTCTTGACCGCATGTTCGTTCGTCAGGAATGTTCCGTCGGTGAAGCGCGTCTTCCCACCCTTCGTATGGCCTGCCAGGTCAAAGTCCGTCCGGTTGGCGATGCCCTCGACTTCTTCGAACTGCCTGTCTTCCTCTTCGCGCTCGGGGAAAAAGCGATACATGAGATCGGTCGTTGCCTTGGAATAGTGGGCGAGTTCGTCTCCTGTCACGACGTACTTCCGAAGGTTATCGGGCCGGATGCCGTACTTGTGATACCAGGCCACGCGAGCTTCAATCCAGCGTTCGTGCGATTCCTCGTCGGTGCCCGGCATGACGAAGTATTCGATCTCCATCTGCTCGAATTCCCGAACGCGGAAAATGAAGTTCCTGGGTGTGATCTCGTTACGGTACGCCTTGCCGATTTGCGCGATACCGAACGGCAGCTTGCGATTGGTGGAGTCGATGACGTTCTTGAAGTTGACGAAAATACCCTGAGCCGTTTCCGGCCTGAGGTAGGCGATGTTCTCTTCGTCCTCGACAGGCCCGACTGTCGTTTTGAACATGAGGTTAAACGGGCGGGGATCGGTCAGGTCATGCTGGCCCCCGCTGGCACACTTCTCCTTGGCGTCCATGTGGTCGGCTCGGAACCGCTTCTTGCATTTGCGGCAGTCGACCATGGGATCGGAAAAGGTCGCTTCGTGTCCGGAGTACTTGAGGACCTTGCGGTTCATGAGGATCGCCGAGTCCAAGCCCTCCATGTCGTCCCGCTCGTACACGTTCGCGCTCCACCAGACCCGCTTCACGTTGTTCTTCAGTTCGACGCCCATCGGACCGTAGTCCCAGGTCCCCTGGAGCCCACCGTACAACTCGCTTCCCTTGAAGAGAAACCCCCGTCGCTTACAAAGCGACACGATCTTGTCCATCGTCGCGCCTGCCATCAATCCTCCTTTAACGTCAAACTTCAAAATATAACACGGCTGCTAGCCCTTGGCGTTCCGATCGAGATCGGTCATCATCTCTAACCAAACACTCGCCGAACAGGGGCACACCTGCTCCTGCTTTCTCGCTAGCGATTGTAACCATTTGACTTTGCCGGACGTTAGAGGGGACAGTATGCAGACTTTGGAGTTTCCTGAATGAATGAAGAGTTCGTCGGCTCGAAGTCCGATTCTCCGGTTTCTCACGCGGCGTTTCCGCTGCTGGTGATCCTGTTTGTAGGCAGCGGATGCGCGGCACTGATCTACGAGGTCGTGTGGTTCCAGCTGCTCGGACTCGTGATTGGGGCGTCCTCGGTTTCGCTGGGTGTCCTGCTGGGGACCTTCATGGGTGGAATGTGCCTGGGAAGCTACCTGCTCCCGCGTCTTGTTTCCCCCAGCCACCACCCGTTGCTCGTGTATGCGTTGCTCGAGCTTGGGATCGGTGTCGTTGGCGTCTTCGTGCTGTATGGAATGCCGCTGGTCGGTGGGGTCTATACAGCGTGGGCCGGTTCGGGCTTCATCGGTTTCCTGTTGCGGGGCATCGCGGCGGGCATCTGCCTGCTGCCTCCAACGATACTCATGGGCGCGACTCTGCCGGCTGTGGCACGTTGGGTGAAGACGACACCCAATGGAGTGTCGTGGCTGGGATTCTTCTATGGCGGGAACATCGGTGGAGCGGTTCTGGGTAGTCTGCTGGTCGGCTTCTACCTACTCCGGACCTATGACGTCGCGGTTGCAACGTTCGCTGCTCTCGGTCTGAACATCGCCGTCGCGTTGCTGGGCTTTGCCGCGGCGAAGGTGACAACCTATGAGCCTGCTGCTGAGGATTCTGGTCCGGAGACGGCGAACTCCGGCGCCTGGCCGGTCTATGTGACGATCGGTCTGTCCGGGATGACGGCTCTTGCGGCAGAGGTCGTCTGGACGCGGCATCTATCGCTCCTGTTCGGAGCGACCGTCTACACCTTTTCGCTGATACTGGCGGTTTTCCTGTTGGGGCTTGGGATTGGGAGCACCGGAGGATCCGCGCTGTCCCGGTCCTTGAAAAGGCCGCGGCTGGTCCTGGGATGGTGTCAGATGGGCCTGTGCCTGGCGATCGGCTGGACGGCTTACATGGTGACCGAATCTCTGCCTTTCTGGCCCATTGACCTGACGATCGAAGCGACCCCGTGGATCAACCTCCAGTTGGATTTCGTCCGGGCGTTGTGGGCGATGCTTCCACCGGCGATCCTCTGGGGTGCCAGCTTTCCGCTGGCACTTGCCGCGGCAGCCACGCCAGGACAGGATCCCGGGCGATTGGTGGGCGGTTTGTACGCCGCCAACACG
This sequence comes from uncultured Solibacteraceae bacterium, assembly GCA_964584435.1. GTDB lineage: Bacteria > Acidobacteriota > Terriglobia > 20CM-2-55-15 > 20CM-2-55-15 > CAZOZZ01. Next base: position 4,217 of record CAZOZZ010000086.1, read on the forward strand.
GTTGGGGCGATCGTCGGATCCCTCGGTGCGAGCCTCATACTCGTGATATCGATCGGCAGCCATCATGCCCAGCAGGTCCTGATCGTTTTTTGCGCCGTTTCAGGGTTGCTGATGTGGCTTCCCATCGGCCGTGACGCCGTCTTCCGAAGAACGGGAGTGCAGCCCGTTGCGATGGGGCTGGCATTGGGGTGTGCCGCGTTCCTGGTCATCAGTGTCCCGCCGGTTTCGGGAGAGTTCATTGCATTCGGCCGCTTCCTGCCGATCTGGGGGCAGCGGCCCGAGGTTATCTATGCGGGCGAAGGCTTGACCGGATCGGTGGCAGTCACCGAGGAACTCGATGGGGTTCTCAACTACCACAATGCCGGGAAGGTGCAGGCGTCCAGTTACCCTGAAGACATGCGGCTACAGCGGATGCTGGGTCATCTTACGACGCTGGTGCCGGAAAACCAGGGGGCGTTCCTCGTCATCGGCTGCGGTGCGGGCGTAACGGCCGGTGCGGTCAGTATCAATCCGGAGGCCGAGCGTGTTGTCATCGCGGAAATCGAACCACTCGTGCCCGAGGTCGTTTCCAGGTACTTTGGTAAAGAGAACTACGAGGTTGTCGACAACCCGAAGGTAGACATACACATCGACGACGGCCGGCACTTCCTTCTCACAACGGACCAGAAGTTTGATGGAATCACATCCGATCCGCTCGATCCGTGGGTTAAAGGGGCCGCCGCCCTCTACACACGCGAATTCTGGCAACTCGCCAGAGATCATCTGAATCCCGGAGGGGTCGTTACGGTGTTCGTGCAGCTCTACGAGAGCACCGAGGAAGCCGTGAAGAGCGAGATCGCCACGTTCCTGGAAGTGTTCCCGAACGGTGCTGTTTTTGCGAATACGGTTCAAGGGTCAGGATACGATGTGGTCCTGCTGGGTCAGGCCGAGGACGACAGAATCGACATCGACCGTGTGCAGGAGCGATTGAGCAGTCCGGAATACCGGCAGGTCGCCCAGTCCCTTCGGGAGGTCGGGTTCTATTCCGCGCTCGACCTGTTGGGGACGTTTGCGGGCCAGGCTTCGGATCTCGCGAGCTGGCTCGAGGATGCCTCGATCAATCGGGACAGAAACCTGAGACTGCAATACCTGGCCGGCATGGGATTGAACCTCTATCAGGCCGACGTCATTTTTAACAACATGGTGGCCTCGGGGCTCGAGTTCCCAGAGAACCTGTTCCGCGGGTCGGACCGGGCCATGCAGGCTCTCGAAAGCGAGGTCCAGGTACGCCAGGGCAGATGAGTCAACCAGAGAGCCAGGGATCTTTCGGTGGCCAGAGCATGGTCGCTCCTTTGCGTACGGTCGTGGTCAAGCGGCCCAACGAAGCCTATCGATCGGTCGAGGTGATTGAAAGGGAATGGAAAGAGCTGGATTACCTTCGCCTGCCGGACCTTGATCGCGCCACCCGAGATCACCGCCAGTTTGTTTCTCTCCTGGAGTCGGCGGGAGCGAACGTTCTCAGCCTTCCCGTTGATGAGCGAACCGGTCTGGATTCCCTTTACACGCACGATCCCGTTCTGATCACAGACCGGGGTGCCATCATTTTTCAGACTGGAAAACCTGCACGTCGCGGCGAGGGGCCTGCGTTTGCCGAGGCATTCGAAGCCTGGGGCGTACCCGTCCTTGGAACCGTTGACGGGGAGGGAACCGCCGAGGGCGGCGACATGGTCTGGTTGGACCGGAAGACGCTGGTTGCGGGTCGAGGGTTTCGGACAAACAGAGCGGGAATCGTTGCACTCGAATCCTTGCTCGAGCCGCTGGGCGTCACCGTTGTCCCGGTTCACCTTCCTTACTGGAATGGGCAGGGGGAAGTCTTGCACCTGCAGTCGTTCCTCAGCCTCGTGGACGCTGACCTTGCCGTTGTGTTCCGGCGGATGATGCCCGTGCCTCTTTTTGAAATGCTCGTCGATCGGGGTATCGAGTTTGTGGACGTTCCGGATGAGGAATACGATTCGCTCGGATGTAACGTCCTGACCGTCTCCCCGCGCAACGTCGTCATGGCGGCTGGGAACCCGGTGACGCGATCGCGATTGGAAGCCGCCGGCTGCGAAGTGAGTGAGTTCGACGGCAGCGAAATCTGTGTCCCCGGCGCCGGCGGCCCCACCTGCCTCACCCGCCCCTTGTGGCGCGCATAAATTGTGGCGCGCATAAAATGTGGCACGCGTAACCCCCGACATCTTCGGTTGGCCGAAAAATTGTTCGCCAGTTGTCTGATGCCTCTTGTTACATCAGGGGAAAGATGATGAACGCATCGTGAGCTTCCCGTCGCGGCGCGTCGCCCATAGCGGTCAACGCCTGCTGGAGCTCGACCAGGTGGGAGATGCCGAGCTCGAGTTTGTGCTCGCTCGGTTGATAGGTCGTGCGCACAGGGTAGTCCATGCCCGGTGTCGCCGACATTTCGATATGCGTTCCCAGTACCCATGAAACGGGGTGTGTCTTCGTGAAGGCGACCAGCCGATCGATGCTTGCCCTGTATGCCATCCAGTCCCGGACGTAGAGGCGGCCTGGATACAGCGTATCTCCCGTCAGCAGTATCCCGGTCAGGCGGTCGTATACGGCGACATGGCTGTCCTCATGTCCGGGGATCGGGATCACATCGAGGACACGCCCGCCCAGATCGAGTTCGACGGCCTCGTCAGGCCAGTTCGTGATTCCGAACATTTCCTCTACACCGGATACGTCCCGGCCCGCGATGATGGTGTTCGGACGGCCTTCGAACAGGGCGTCGCCGGCGACATGATCCCCATGACCGTGGGAGTGCGTGACCAGGAGTTCCAGATCCGGACCGTGTTCGGTGAGGATTCGATCTACTGCGACACGGACCCCGTCGAAGTCGGGCACCGCGCCCGTGTCCAGCAGGAACGCCCTTTCGTTGCCGAGGATGAGATACATGAACGGCGCCTCGTAGTTGAGGCACTTGTTCTGCCGCAAGATCCAGGTCTGGTCGTCGTAACGATACGCCTGCACTTGCGGATCGATGTTTTCCCGGCAAATTGCGCTGCCATGTATCCAGGAAACATCGATTGTGCGCGCTGGATTCTGCAATGAGAACCCCAATGCAATCGTTGCTGTGAGCATCCAGGCGGAGAGACAAGCAAGCGTGATCTGACGGTTCATGCAGGAATTATAACCGAGCAACGGTCCGCTCGGGATATCCACGTCCGTGTCGTGATCGGCGAATGACCAACTTACGACACAAGACTATCGCGTCAAGAAGTCCCGGAATTCGGTTTCGTTCTCCAACACGATCCAGCAGGACAGGTGTGCGAGAAGAGAAACCTGCTTCGCACTGAGATTCGATGCCTACCTTGTTCTGACCCGGATCGAGATGCGGTCTGTGATCGCACATTTCCGGCATGAGAAAGCGTACGCCGACGGACACGCACTTCACCGAATCGGTGGTAGAATGGCACGCAATATGACACTCCGTTTATCGGCCCGCGGACGTCGTGAAAGGAAGCTCAGGGCGTCAAGATCAATTCGATCGACGGATGGAACAGATGGAAACACTTTTCCGATCGACAGACCAGCGTTGGCATGTCGCAATAGACATCCACGAGCGTCTTGCGACCGTCGAAGCCAAACTCGAAAGACTGCAGTCCAGCTAAATTGAAAGGCCCTGTGGCCTCAGGCTGCTCACCCGGTAGCTACCTAATAAGGAGCAACATGCGACTTACGATAGTCTTCGCCTTGCTCGCGTCACTTGCGAGTCCCACCCATGTTTCTGCACAAGGTGGCCCAGCGGCGACAAGTGCCGAACCGTTCAAGGTCGGAACCTTCGAGATTCACGGCGTTCCGCATGTCGGAATCGTCCTCGGCGACAACCTGATCGTAGATCTCGACGTGGCAAATACTGCGCTCGAAACGAACCCGGCCTACCCGAAGATCCCGATGCCGGCCGACATGGTGGAGCTGATCGGCCGATACGAGTACGGCCTGAAGGTCCGGCTGTACGAGATCGTTAACGACCTGGTTCTTGGTGGACGACTGACCCGGAACCCGCGCCCCGACTTCGTGTACGACGTCGGCGACCTGCGGACGCTCCCGCCGATCATGTATCCCGGGAAGATAATGAACGCAGCGGTCAACTTCTACAGCCACGTCGATGAGACCGGATCCCCCGAGGAGCGGGCGGAGGCGCGACGTGCGCGACGTGAGAACCGCGGGGTCCCGTACCTGTTCCTGAAGCCGAGTAGAGGGGCCGTCATTGGTAACGGCGATGCGGTCGTAATTCCGAGCGGACGCAACCGTATCGACTGGGAGGTGGAACTCTCGACGGTGATCGGACGCGCGGCAAAGTACGTCACGGCGACAGAAGCCGAGAACTACATCTTCGGCTACATGGTTTCGATCGATATTTCAGATCGGGGTGGCCGCCCGGCCGGTGGGAATCCGCTGCGATCCGACTGGTTCGTCGGTAAGGGCCACGACACGTTTGCGCCCATCGGCCCGTGGATCGTGCCGAAGGAGTTTTATGGCGATCCGATGGAGAACCTCAGGCAGACGCTGAGTGTCGGCGGTACGCAGATGCAGGAAGCGACGGCGGGCGACATGATTCACACTCTTTACGAGTTGATCGAATACGCCTCGTCAATCGTCACGCTGTTTCCTGGTGACATAATCAACAACGGGACGTCCGGCGGCACGGGAATGGGCACCGCAGTCCGCGGGGAGCAGCGATTCCTCGAACCGGGCGAAGAGATTGTCGCCACCATCGATGGGATCGGTACGTTACGCATCCCTGTGGTGGCCGAAGAGCCTCCACCTCCAGGTACCGGTGCCCGTCTGGCATCGGAAGGTCCGCAACCAGATTGACCGTGGTCGCAAGCGCCGGTCGAGTGAAACGTCCGGCGCTTGCACCTCTCGGCGGCCACTTCATCCTCCGTCCGATAGACCCCATCCTCGATTACGACTTTTGAACCCGTAGAGCGGGTCCTGGACCCAATGAGAAAGAACCAATGACAGATTTGAGCAAAAAATCATTCAAAACCCGCGCTGTCCATGCGGGAGAGAGACTAGATGTGGCAGGAGTGAATCCGGTCGTGTCCGCTGTTCACCCTTCCGTAGGGTATACCTTTCGAGATTCAAATGACCTGGATGCTGTCTTGGGCAACGAAAAGGAGGGGTATGTCTACTCCACCCGGTATGCCAACCCAACGGTAACCGCCTTTGAGACGGCCGTGGCGGACCTGGAAGGAGCCGAGAGCGCCCACGCCTTTTCATCCGGAATGGCGGCCATTCATATGTCCCTGCTGGCTGCCGGTGTTCAGGCCGGAACCTCGATTGTTGCCGCGGCCGATGTGTATGGAGCGACGTACACACTCTTGCAGGACGTATTCACTGCGCTGGGGGCCACGGTTCGTTTTGTCGATGTTCTGGATCTGGACGCCATGAGTCAAACCGTGGCGCGGGAAAAACCAGCCGCCATACTGGTAGAGACCATATCCAATCCGCTGATGAAGATCGCCGACCTGCCGCGGTTGGGCGAAATTGCTCATGCGAACGGAGCGCTGCTTCTGGTGGATAACACGTTCTGCTCTCCATATCTCTGTAATCCCATCGAATTTGGCGCAGATATGGTCATTCACAGTGCGACGAAATCTATTGCCGGCCATGGTGACGTGATGGCCGGTATCGTGGCGACGAGAGCCGCTCTCAAGGAAAAATCTTTTGCCCTGAACAAGCTCATTGGCAGCAGCATCGGGCCGTTCGAAGCATGGCTGGCGCTGCGGGGTCTGAAAACGTTGTCTTTGCGCATGCGGCAACAGTGCGACAACGCGCTCGCCCTGGCCACGTGGCTCCAGAGCCATCCAAAAATCAAGCACGTCAACTACCCGTTCCTACCGGACCATCCCCAGTTCAAGTTGCTCGATTCGCTGACCGGTGGGAAAGGCGCCGGTGGCGTGTTCTCGTTTGAGATTCTGGGGGCGGGGCGAGAGCAGGTCTTTGCCTTCATGGATGCCCTGGATCTGATCCAGCCGGCAACTTCGCTGGGCGACATCTATTCCCTGGTTCTGTACCCGGCGATCTCATCCCACCGCACACTGACTCCCGAAGAACGGACCTCTCTGGGTATTGGCGATGGGCTTGTTCGCATCTCTGCCGGAATTGAAGATGTCGGCGACATTCAGGCGGACATCGAGCATGCGCTGGAAGTTGTTTAGAACCGAGCGTCGCGTTCTATTCGAGCAGGCTGTTTCCTGCTGCTTCAGAGTTCAACCCCCAGTTTGACAAGCAACGCCATCATGCGCAGAGATTCGTCCTTGAACTCAGCTCGGAGCAACACGTCCCTGTATGCATTCAGGTACTGGTTCAAGAACGTGACGACGTGTTTGAGTGAGATCACTTCATGCCGCGGCCTTGGGCCATCTTCATTTGCACCGAAGACGAGCATCCGGATCTTGAACGGCATCTCGGTGCCAGTGCGCGTGTCGGCCGCACCTGTCGAAAGCAGGGAACTCACTGTTCTGGGAATGTCGCCGGTGCAGCAGCCGAAACGGCGGATTGCCGTCTCCGGGACCTGGTTCGAATAAGCCATCTCGTTGAACCTGGCCTTACCCTCCTTCACCTCTCCGATGATCATGAACATGGACTCCTTGTCATCGGCCAGCCTGTCATCGATAGGGAGGGCCTCGCCATGGGTCTCGGCGTCGGGAATCCATCTCTGGGCTCCTGGAAAACGGATGGCCAGGATGTCCATGTCTGTGAGCATCTTGCCGCCTTCGCGAGAACTCTCGATGATCGGGTATTCCGTCACAGTAAAGAAGCCGTTGATCCGAAGATAGGCCTGGACCAGTCCAACAGCAGTGTCCATCAGTCCCCCTTGTTCTTTCGACACGGTCGTTTCCCCCAGGCTGGGAGTTACTGTCAGCCCTGAGTTTGCTTCTCGGCGACCGTGCCTCAGGTGAACTACTATACTGTGCAGGACAGTCGTGACGGGTATGTCTCTCTAAATGGAATTCTCAATCAAACATCTGGACCATGTAGTTGTCCGTGTCTCGGATCTCGATCGGGCGTTGCGGTTCTATTCCGACGTACTTGGCTGCAGGGAAGAACGGCGCTCGGAATCGTCCGGCCTGGTTCAAATGAGGGCCGGCCGATCACTTATCGACTTGATGCGAATAGATGGACCTGCAGAAAACGGCGCCGGTAACATGCACCATTTTGCGATTCGCATCGAGCCCTTCGACGAGCGGTCACTGCGGAGTCATCTGGAAAGCCACGGCGTCAAGGTCGGTGCCGTCGTGGCCCGCTACGGGGCGGATGGCCGTGGGCCGTCCATCTATATCCAGGATGTCGACGGCAACACGATTGAACTGAAAGGACCACCCGACTCCTGAATGGCGGATCACTAATAGCATGGTAGCGACGGGCCGTTCTGGTTGTCGCTCTTGCCCGGGTTGTCTCTACTGAACCGGCGACTGCTCGCGGGTCACCTCGAACCGTGCGACATTCGACGTCACATTCGTCGCGTCATCCACAACCCACAGTTCATGCGTACCGGCATCGAGAAGCAATGATTCGATCTCGTGTGTGAACTCACCGTTGCCGTCGGTGAGGATTGGCAGGAACGGGAATTCCGTCCCGTCGGGTTTGAGAAGATGAGAGGTCACGTTTTGATTGGGCGTGAACCCTGTCCCCTTGAGATCCAGATTCCCCTGGTCCGGAACTCGATCGAGAGAAACCGTTACGATCGGAGCGCCTTCGGTGTTTTCCCCGCAGGAGGCGGCGACGAACGAGAACGCGAGCAGCAGAACCAATAGATACTTTTTCATATGTAAAGTAAGAAGGGACGGAGCGGACTTCAGTCACTTCAGGAATCCGCTTCCGTCCCTTGTTCTTAAGAGCTGTAGGGGCGCTCTGTGAGCGCCCGAGCATTTGTGCGGTCATAGACCGCACCTACACTATGTCCAGCTGTAACCCTCCTTTACGAGTGGGAGCGATCGGATGCGGACGCCGGAGGCGGCAAAGATCGCGTTACAGATCGCCGGGATCGCCGGCGGCAGCGTCGGTTCGCCCAAGCCGGTGGTATTGTTGTCCGTCGCTACGAACTGGACCTCGATTTCCGCCGGCGCCGCAGCCATGCGTGTGGGCTCATACTGCGGGAAATTGCGTTGCTCAACCCGGCCCCTGTCGATGGTGATCTCCCAGGCCATCATGTGGCTGAGCCCTTCGATGAACCCTCCTTCAACCAGGTTACGGGCGCGGCTGGGATTCACGATCTGACGTCCAATGTCGACCGCGCACCACGCTTTGTTGACCTTCAGCTTCTTGTCCGCGCTAACGGTGACGTCGGCCACCCAGGCGATGTATCCGCGGTGTGCGTACTGGAAGGCGACACCCATGCCTCTGCCGTCGGGAAGGCTGCCGCGGGAATCCCAATCCGACATGTCCCTGACGGCCCGGACGACGCCGGCAGCGCGTTCCGCATTGAACCCGCCACCTTGACCTTCGGCCGCGTCGATCGGGTTGGCCAGCAGATCCAGCCGGAACTGCACCGGATCCTGACCGGCTTCCACCGCCAATTCATCGATGAACGACTGCATGACGAACGAGACGCCGTTTGTGCTGGGCGCCCGCATCGCTCCGGTCGGGACGTTGAAGGGTTCGATGTTGGCAGCACCCGCCCAGAAGTTAGGCACGAATCCCCGGGGGAATTCGTTGGCGGGAACCACGGACCGGGCGCTAGGCACGAAATCGCGGAAAGCAGTCAACTTGCCATTCGTATCCAGTCCCGCCTTGAAGTAGTGGTAGCCCGCAGGCCGGTACTGGTCGTGACCCATGTCGTCTTCTCTGGTCCAGAGAAGCTTGACCGGTACGGTAGGCAGCCCCGCAGCCATTCTTTCCTCGCTGACGACGCGGGAGATCTTGCCGATCTCGACGTCATAGTCGCTGCTGAGCCGCCGTCCGAAACCGCCACCGGATCGTATCAGGTGCATCGTGACGGCGGAGTTTTCGATGCCCGCACTGCCTGCCGGCGCTGCCAGATTCGGGATCTGACTCGGCGACCAGATTTCAAGCGTGCCATCTTCCTTGTAATGAGCCGTGGAATTCTGCGGCTCGAGAGGGGCGTGGGACAGCAACGGGAAGTAGTACTCGGCTTCCACGACCTTTGCCGCGGTCGCGAACGCGGCTTCGACGTCGCCGATCCTGGCAGAGCTTCGTCCACCCCCGGTGGGCGGCTGGGATCGTCCGGCAGACAACTCCACAGCCTGAGCGTTGTAGCCTTCCGTGCTCTGGGTCGCCACAGGGCCTTCGTTCCACGTCACGCGCAGCTGGCTGCGCGCGTTGTTGGCGGTCCACCAGGCGTCGGCAACGATTGCGACACCGGAAGTGAGAGCGTTACGGCCCTGGCCCTGGGCGTCGACGATAAACGCATGCTGGATACCGGGGAGCGCCTTGATCTCGTCCAGGTTGGCGCTTTGGGCGGTTCCGCCAAACACCGGGCATTTTTCGAAAACGGAAAACAGCATGCCTTCCGGTTCGAAGTCGATACTGTAGATCGGTTTCCCGGTGACCATTTCGAAGTTTTCCAGCCCCGGCATGTCCTTCCCGACGATCTTGAAGTCGGCCGGATCCTTCAGCGGTACTCCGGTCGGCGGTGTTATGTCCGCTACCATCGGAGCCAGCGATCCGTAAGTTGCCGTGCGCCCGGAAGCTGCGTGCGTCACGACACCCGAGCTCGTCGTGAGTTCCCCGGCGGGCACTCCAAAGGTCCGTGCGGCCGCCTCGATCACCATGTTCCGCCCATCGGCGCCCACTTGGCGCATGAGCATGTAGTTCTGGGGGATGGCGGTGCTTCCTCCTTCCCTCTGCCCTCCGTACTTCGGGTCCAGGTCCGCCTGCTGAACCTTCACCTGTTCCCAGTCGATGTCGAACTCGTCGGCGATGATCATGGGCAAAGCCGTCCGGATGCCCTGGCCGGTTTCCGGGTTCTTGGCGATGATCGTGAACGTGTTGTCGGGGTGAATCGTGATGTACGTGTCGGGAGTCGGTGGTGGAGTCTGGGCTCCGCCTCTGCCTTGCGCTTCAAAGTCAGACTGGGTATAGAGACCCAGCATGACACCGCCACCGGCAATCGTAGTCACCTTGATAAAGGTTCGGCGATCCATGTGCGATTTCTTGGTTCTTGCCTTCATTTCGCCTCCCCTACGGCCCTCTGGCCGCTGGCGGCCAGGTGAATTGCCTCGCGGATCCGCATGTAGGTTCCGCAGCGGCATACGTTGCCGTTCATGGCCGCATCGATCTGATCATCCGTCGGGTTCGGAGTTCTTTCCAGGAGCTCAGACGCCTTCATGATCTGACCCGCCTGGCAGTATCCGCACTGAGGTACATCCAATTCCATCCACGCCTGTTGGAGAGGATGCGTTCCGTCTTCGGACAAACCTTCGATTGTCTTCACTTCCGCCGTGACGGAGGAAATCCGTGTCTGGCACGAACGCACGGCGCGACCGCCAACCAGGACGGTACAAGCGCCGCATGAGCCGACGCCGCAACCGAATTTCGTTCCCTTTATCTTGAGAACGTCTCGGAGGACCCAGAGAAGGGGCATATTCTCTGGCACATCGACTGTCGTCGAGTTTCCATTTACTGTCAGTGTGTAAGGCATTGCGTCTCCCGGAAAATGCGTTAACTCAGTCGGGTCGTTTACCAGAAGCCAAATAGAGGAATCGCAAACGATCAGCCGAGGCTTTGGCGAAGATTATCACGGATTTATGGCTGGTGCCAGAATTCAGAGGGTCTCTCCTGAGGCCTGTTCCAGAGCTCCCGAGGGGTGAGATTGCGTTGGGAAGGAATCCCAGGGACCAGAACTGATCCCGGTCTCTGATACAGAAGGGATGAGTCTCGATCAATTCCGTCAGAAGGACAGACCCCGAATGACCAAAGTTAGACAGCAGATCCGTCTCCGAGAAGCTTCCATGGCCCGCCTCTTCAGCATCATTCTCATCACCTTGCTCGTGCTCATCGGTTTGAGCTACAGGCGCCTGGAAGGGCAGGCACCCGGCGTGACATTCGACCGGGAGTTCGAAACCCTGGGGCGAACGTCTTCTCTCGGCTTGACGGTCGAAGATACGGCGACCGGCCTGAAGGAGGTGACCATTCTCCTGACACAGGGGGAACGGGAAGTCATTCTTGCTGAAGACTCCTTTGACGGGCCGGGCCTCTTCCCACCGTGGGGAAGTGGTGAGGAGAAATCCAGAAGCTACGATATCGCTGCGTTGATCGCCGAGAAGTACAAAGTTCAGGAGGGCCCGGCCACCCTGAGCATCAGCGCATCCGACTACTCACTCCGTCGTTTCCTTGGCGGCAATCGAGCCGATGCGAGCAAAGAATTTGAGTTCGACATCTACCCACCCCGACTGGAAGCACTTTCCGGTTTGCACTACATCAACCAGGGCGGTTCGGAATCGGTCCTTTACAGGGTTTCGGAAGACGCAACAGAGTCCGGCGTTCAGGTCGGACCGCATTTCTTTCCCGGCTTTCCGGCCGGCCTCCCAGACCCGGAACTCCACTTCTCATTGTTTGCCTTCGCCTACGATCTTCCCGCCGACACACCGATCACGCTCGTTGCGCGGGACGGAGCCGGCAATGAGTCCAAAGCCGGGTTCGGATTTCGGGTGACTCCCCGCATGTTTCGAAACCGGGAAATCGTTATCGGGGACAGCTTCCTCCAGAAGGTGGTTCCCGAAATCGTCAGTCGCACTCCGGAGGTTCAAGACCAGGGAGAGCTGATCGACACGTATGTTGAGATCAACAGCAGGTTGCGCAGCAAGAACCATGAAACCGTGGCGGAATTGTCGAGCGGATCGGACGGACAGCTGCTGTGGGATGGCGCGTTCCTGCAGTTGAGCAACTCTCAGGTGGAATCCTTCTTTGCGGACCGGCGGACGTACATGTATCAGGGAGAGCGAGTCGATCAACAGGACCATGTCGGCTTCGATCTTTCCGTGGTCGCCCGCTATCCGATCGAGGCAGCCAACTCCGGCAAGGTAATCCTGGCCGATTACTTCGGTATCTACGGCAACACGGTGCTGATCGACCACGGAGCCGGCCTGGTTTCACTGTACGCGCACATGAGCTCGATCGATGTCGAGACGGGACAGACGGTAGAGAAGAAGGGAATCCTCGGTCGTAGCGGTGCGACAGGACTTGCCGGCGGAGATCATTTGCATTTCGGCCTGTTTCTTCACGGCGTGCCGGTCAACCCCATCGAGTGGTGGGATCCGAAATGGGTCCGGGAACACGTACTGGACCGTTTGAAGCCGGCTTCGGACGAGGGTTAGAGGGGCCTCCGACCTGCATCCACGATCGTCCCGATGCGGATTCGCATTCGCGAAATACTGAAATCTCAGCTTCGAACGGCAGGCCTGGAAGCTTTGCCTCCGACCGAATAGGAGCTCGCGCCGGTGGAGGGACATCCATAGCATCTTCCCGGTGATTCTCGTCTTGCGTTCGCCCTGGACGACGGTGTCAGATGGAATCACCCGGAAAATTGTTCGATGAGCAGTTGCAGGCCATTACCGGTCTTGACGTCAAAACATAGAACGCTGACAATGAGGACGTTAAGGAAGGGATCGTAGCTCAGCTGGAAGAGCGCCTGCTTCACACGCAGGAGGTCATCGGTTCAAGCCCGGTCGGTCCCACTTCTAACCTCTGCGTATTCAACATCTTCTAATTTACGTGATCGCGCCCCACCTCGGGGTGCGAACAAAGTGCGAACAAGTTCCCCTCGATCCGGCCCGCCGTTTCGCGAACCGCCCCGGGAAGAACCTGCGTGTAAATGTTCATCGTTGTCGTCACGTTCGCATGACCCATGAGCTCGGCAGTCACCTTACCCGGGATCCCAACGTCGTGCGACCAGGTTGAAAATGTCCGTCGGAACGTGAGCCAGCTGGCCCGACGGAGGTTCAGCGCATCGCAGGCGGGATAGATATCGCGCTGGAGGATGTTGCTTGTTGAGGGTGGCTTTCCGGTACGCGTCGAAAACATGAACGCGTCTGGATCACTCGATTGGCGGACCTGATCAGCCCACTGATTGAGCAGGGAACAGGTATCTTCGGATAGCGGAATCGAACGCCGACTGCGTTCAGTCTTTGGCGTGTCGATCTGGTTTTCATAAAGCGCCTGTCGAACATGGAGTGTTCGGCTCTGAGAGTCGAAGTCTTTCCATTCAAGACCGAGAATTTCTCCTCTGCGGAGCCCGGTTACCAGTGCCAGTGCGACCATAGTGCGGGCCATCACGGGTAAGGCCTGGATCAGACGCGCTGCATCATGACGCGTGAGTGCCCAGCGTTCACGTTTAGGAGTGAGACGCGGTAGGCG
>CAZOZZ010000087.1:0-17554 GCA_964584435.1 uncultured Solibacteraceae bacterium
CTTCGGAACATCCGGTCGGATCGCCGCAGAGATCCCGCTATCCCCGAGTGCCTGTTCCGTCACACGGCCCACAGCTGCCACGACTACCTCCCGTCGGAGCGTGTTTTCGAGGGCGTCCAGAACCCCCGTGGACGTGGGAATCGGTGGAACAAGATCGGGCTGGATTCCCTCTTTTCTCAAGACGACAGCAGGTTTCGATCCTCTGACAACAACTCGCGTCCGGTTTGCCGCCGCCAGGAAGCGAACCTTCTCGCCCAGCGTGTCCGCCTCTTCGAGCAGGAAGCGAACTCCGACTCCCGTCGAAAACACGAGGATGTCGACGCCCCCGTCGATCACGGCCCGTATGAACTCCTGGAGCTTACGACGGTCTTCGACGGGCTCTTCTTCCTGCAGGGGACACGCCATCACCCGTGCCCCGTGCCGTTTGATGAGATCACCGAATTTCGGTCCGAAGCGGTGTTCAGTGACAGCGATGGTTTTGTTTTCGAGTCGAAGCGTCATCCTGATCTGAAATTCAGTCGTAAATGGCGGAGTTTCCTTGATGCTGCATCCCAACGCCGTCGGGGGTAGGGCTGCCCGCTCTCGCCGGAATGTGTCGGCCTCATCGGGGCCTTCCCGGTAAAACTCAGGACCGCGAAGAAACAAACCTAACGAAGGCAATGAAACTTGAAGAAGATAAAGACTTCGTGCTCTTCGTTTCTTCGTGTTGAATCCCGTTCTTGTATCTGACCCGAGACTTATTCAGGTCCGGCTGGACAGTGTGAGGCTATGGCTCCCTCTTGCGGAGAATCACATCACCCGTCGTGTTACGCAGGAGGATGTTGGAGCCGCCGCCATTCAGTTCCCCGATCATCAGCTTGCGTCGAGGCGTGTTACGGCGATTATCGGGCCGCTCGCGCCGTGGCCTCATCTCCACGATTTCGAATTCGCTTTCGATTTCCCCGATCATGTTTTCAACTCGGACGGTGGCTCGCGTGTCTTCAGGAAGCACGGCCTCAAGCGTTCCACTCAAAGTGCTGAACGACATCGACTGCGTCGGATCGACCTTCGCAAAGGAAACGAAGACGTCGCCCGCAAGTGTCTGGACGGTGGCGGAGCCTACAATATCCCGCAAGTCCACATCTCCGGCCTGCTTGTTGACGGTTACCGTTCCTTCAACACCCTGAACTGTCAAATCTCCGAGAGCGCCGTTGAAATTGATCGACGTCCCCCGGGGCACTCGAATTGTGATTTCCAGTTCGAAGGCACGCGATCGGACCGTCAGCACGTTGTTTCTCTCCCCAACCGCCAGATCCGCTCCCTCTGCGGGGCGGGGTGGTCGAGGCGCTCGACCGGGCTGACGGGGCGGTCTGGGAGGCAGCGGTATGGACACGCCTCCTTCGGTCTCGATAAGCACTTCGTCGCCGTCATAACCGATCACTTCCGCATTCGCGTGCATCAGGTTCAACCTGAGCAGTCCAGGACGAGACGCATCGCTGAACCGAAACACCTGTTCAGACTCCTCTTCCTGTGCCCTCAGGTCGGTAGGAAACGCTACAAGGGTGAGTGTGAGTGTTGCGACCACACCCGCTCGACGAATCATTGAACGGCTCATTACGGTCATCATGCTCCACCTTTCCATTTCATGTCGCAGATCGACATTCATGGTTCCACGGTCTCCATAGAGGTCGAACTCAACCCCTGATACGCATACGCCCAGGACAGCGGCGAATATACGATTTCAAAATTCGGATCGACCATCTCCACCCATTCCTCGAGAGATACGGCATGATCCTGGTCGTCGCCGTTCGCGGCATACAGGTATAACGCGCCCAGCAGCCAGAGCGCTTCCTGGTTCTCGGGGTCCGCCTCAAGCACCGACTCCACATGCTCGGCCGCGCCATGCCAGTCACCTCCGACGACGAGGGCGTTGGCTTCAACCAGGCTGCGCAACGCCACCGGAAGACGGTCGCTTCCAGACCGGGCCCGGTCGGCAGCCAGGCGGGCAGCCGCCTCATCACCGGAGGCAAAGGAGGCAACGCTCAAGCGATAGTCCGCCATCGCGAATCCGGGATCCTCGGCAACGGCCTGGCGAAACATCCGAGCAGCTTCTTCGAAGTTGCCTTCGTCAAACAGAGCTTCTCCCTCGGCATAAGCCCGGTAGGCTTGAACCGAAGACGTCAGAGAGGCGTCCACATCCGAGAGGCTGACTTGAGTCTCTTCTACCGAACTCTGTAATTCACTATTCACTTCGATACCGAGTTGCTCGGCCATTCGGAACACGTCCGCCGATCCCTGACCTTCGGCGCGCGGCGAAGCCAGCAGGCGGCCGCTTTCGACATCCACCAGATCGGCCGTCACGACGATGCGGTCCGCGACCGTGGCTACCTGGCCCAGAATCATCGTTCCGACGCCCGCCATTCGGGCCACTTCAGTGGCGAGCGAGCTGTCCAACTGACCGCTTTCCTGGCCCAGCTGCCGGGCCAGGTCGTTAAGTCTCAGGCGGCTGACAACGTCCACCCCGGCAGATCCGGACAGTTCGGTCGACAACAGGCTGGTCATCATGCGACCGACTCCATCCGAGTCGTCCGGATCACTGAGGTTTTCAAAGTACATGACCGCAAGCACGCCCCCCACAGCAGGTGTGAGTGGGGGTGTAGGATCGACATTGGTCGGGGGAACAAGAATGGCGGCAGCCACAGCCACCACCGCAAGACCAATGACGGCGAGCCATATCTTGTTTCCTGTCCCTGTGGCCGTCGACGGAATCGGGGCGGCCGCCTGGCGGCCTGAGTCGGAACTCCGCTTCAGGCGCATCAGATCGGTTTGGAACTCCGAGGAGTGCTGATACCGCAAACGCCGATCCTTCTCAAGGGCCTTTTGGACGATCTGTCCGAGCTCGGCCGGAAGATTCGGATCCACTTCGGTGAGTGCGGGCGGCATCCGGTTGAGGATCGCGTCATACAGGAGCGCCGTGCTGGTGCCGGAGAAGGCCTGACGGCCAGTCGCCATCTCGTAAAGAACGACGCCGAGTGAAAACAGATCGCTACGCGAGTCCACTTTCTCCCCACGCGCCTGCTCGGGCGACATGTAGGCAACGGTGCCCACCGCGGCTCCCGGATTTGTCAGGTCCGGATCCTCAGTAGCAGAATCCTTCGTCTGAGACATGTCGGGAGCATCTTCCGCAGTCAGCTTGGCCAGTCCGAAATCAAGGGCCTTTGCCTGGCCTCGGTCGGTGATGAATATGTTCGCGGGTTTGATGTCACGATGGACGATCCCTTTTGAATGGGCGGCGTCGAGGGCATCGGCGATCTGAATTCCGACATCCATCAGCTCCTCTGTTCGAAAAGGGCTGTCAGCGATGCGGTCCTTGACTGTCTGACCCTCCAGGTACTCCATCGCTATGAAGGGTTGGCCCTCGAATTCATCGACACCGTAGATCGTGCAGATGTTGGGATGGTTCAGTGCGGAAGCCGCACGCCCCTCGCGCCGAAAACGCTCCAGCGCCTGGGGATCCTGGGCGAACTTGGGAGGAAGGAACTTCAAGGCGACCGGACGATTGAGACGCGTGTCTTCGGCCTTGTACAGCACACCCATGCCGCCCGAACCGATTTCACTTAAGATCCGATAATGACCAACCAGTTTTCCTATCATTTCAATTAGGGAACCAGGGAACGCATTCAATCCATCTTAGACCCCGCCGGAGAGAGCGTCAACGACGGCAGCCTGCTCATGACATCCATATAGATGTCAGACGAGTCGGACAGGTTTAAGTGGACACCTGATTGCAAGACGGGCGAACCAACCACACCTTCGCTCTTGGTTGACAGAGGCGTGGACTCCGCCAGCAATCTTGTATAAGCTCTTTGTGCCCGGGTGTCCCACATACATAAAAACTCTCCACCTGGCTGAAAGGTTACGAATATGGAATGGCATGATCTTGAAAAAACGACCGTCGTAAAGCTCCGTGAACTGGCCCATGACAAAGAAATCAAAGGCGTCACCGGAAAGAACAAGGCCCAGTTGATGGACGAGCTGGCTGCTGTCCTTGGAATCGAGAAACCGCATGAGGAGATGTCCGACAAGGAAGTTCACAACAAGGACGACCTGAAGAAGAAGATCCGCGGGCTCAAGGGCGAGAGAAACAAGTTAATCGAAGCAAAGGACCATCAAGGCCTTAAGAATGTCCGGCGGCAAATCCACGGGTTGAAGCGGCAGATAAAGAAGATCCACCTGGCCGCACCGAAAGTCGGTTAGGTATCAAACGCGAAAACCCTCACCCAGGGAGTCGGAAGGGTCAACGACAAACGTGTTGTAGCCGGTCACGTATGCGGTTCCCGTGATTTCCGGAATAATTGCGGGGATCCCACCAACGTCGGTCTCTCCAACGACCCTGCCAGCAAAAACGGTACCGACCAGGCTTTCGTTGACGAAGGGCTCCCCTCCGGACAACTTTCCTTCAGACTGACGAAGGGCCATGACCGCACAGGTTCCGGTTCCACACGGGGAGCGATCTACCTCGGCGTCGGCAAAAATCGTTACATTTTGCAACGTTGCGTCGTTCCGGGCGGCCGGACCGCAGAATATCGTACCGTAGACCCCGTTGAGACCGGCTTCAAGCGGATGAACGACCGTCCGCATACCTTCGACCGCGTGCTTGATCTTCATTCCCAGAGATCGGAGGTCCCCCAGGTGGTCGCGATCAATCGGCATCGGAGCCTCCTCGACGATCGCATAAAATGCGCCACCAAAAGCAACATCTACCCGCAAGCCCTCTGCGGACAGACCTCGTTCGAGGACGAACGACGGCACATTCTCGAAACTGACACTGTCAACGCGACCGTCCTGCATGTTTGCGCGTGCTCGTACCGCGCCGGCCGGCGTATCGATCGTGATCGAGGAAGGATCTGAAACAAGGTCCTGCTGAACAGCCACACTCACAAGGGCAATAACCCCGTGACCACACATCGTGCTGTAGCCCTCGTTGTGCATGAACAGGACACCCATGTCGCTACCGTCGGAGACCGGTGGGGTCATCACGCAACCGTACATATCGGTGTGCCCGCGCGGCTCAAGCATCAGTGTTGTCCGGATTTCGTCCAGATGTTCCTGCATGTACAGGCGCTTTTCGAGCATCGTCGATCCGGGGATGTCAGGAACTCCCGAAACGATGATACGCAACGGCTCCCCGCCGGCATGAGCGTCGATGGTTTGATAGGTTTTGGAGACCGACATCGTAAGTTCTGCTCACCGCGTCTTGTTTTTGCCGATACAATGCCGACAACGACACACCTATCTAAACACGAGGACGGCGGAGTCGTAAGAGCATCACAAGCCACGGAGGAAGATGTGGAGGAACTGATTCGAGTAGCGTCCCGATCGGAAGTAAAACCGGGAACGGCAATATCGGTCGACGTGAACGGCACGTCGGTCGCGGTCTTCAACGTCGCCGGCCGATACTATGCCATCGGTAATGCCTGCAGCCACCATGGTGCTCCGCTTTGCGAGGGAACCGTAAACGGAGAAAAGGTTCGCTGCCCCCTTCATACCGCGGAATTTGACCTGAGAACCGGGAACGCTCTATCGGCACCGGCGGCGATCGGCACCGGAAGCTATCGGATCGAGGTTGACGGGGATGATCTCAGGGTCGGTCTCAGAACACGTCCGTGAACAGCACGTAGGAAAACAGCACGCCGAGTATACCGGCAACCAGGAGATAGTAAATCATCGGCAAGATGGTCCTCCGGATCAGCGCACCTTCACTACCGACCAGCCCAACCGTCGCGCTCGCAGCCACAACGTTGTGGACACAGATCATGTTGCCGGCGGCTCCGCCCACGGCCTGGAGACCCAGGATGACGAGCCGGGAAGTCCCGATCTGATCCGCAACGCCGTATTGGAAAAGCGCGAACATCAGGTCGCTGACCGTGTTGCTCCCAGCGACAAACGCACCCATGGCGCCGATCGTCGGCGCAAAGAACGGCCAGGTACCACCGGCAATCCCCGCCACGTATTCGGCAAGAACCAGGGGCATGCTGGCCATCCCCGAAAGATTCGCCACCCCCGAATCGATGAACACCCGGACAAGCGCCACGGCGAACAGGAGGGCGAGAGCCGGACCTGCCATCTTGTGAGCCGCATCCGACCACGCGAATGCGACCTCCTTTTTCGTCATCCGATGCAGGAATATCGTGATCAAGGCAACCACCATGAAGATGGTTCCCGGCAGGTTCAGCGGCTCAACGCTCTGGGACAGACTGGTCCCCAGGATGTTGGACCAGGTGAAGCTGACTGACAGGATCCAGGCCTTGAACGGAAGGAACGGCAACCGGGTCAAGACGAGCAATAGAGCCACCAGCAGATAGGGAGTCCACGCCAGAAATAACGTCATGTGGTGACGTTCCTCTCCGGCGTCCGCGGTGATGTTTCCGACCCAACCTTTTTCCCACTTGTCCCTGGGCGGAAAATCCCAGGGCTTCCCTTTCGGCATGAACAAGCCATTTCGGGCCGCACTCACGACAATTGCCAGGCCGATCAGGCCTCCTAGCAGCGACGGGAACTCCGGCCCGAGAAACACCGCTACCAGAATGTAAGGAATGACGAAGCTGAAACCGGAAAAGAGCGCGAACTTCCAGACTTCCAGACCTTCCCGGAACGACCGATTCTCACCAAAGTACCGCGTCATCATACAAACGATAATCAGCGGTATCATCGTCCCGGCTATCGCGTGCGGCATCGCTGTAAACACGCCGAGCCGATAGATGAAGTCGGCGTAAGCGATGCCGCTTGCCGACAGCGCATCCTCGACGAGAGGGACGTTCAAAGACTGGCCCATCCCCACCAGAATCGGTGTTCCGACCGAACCGAAGCTGACGGGCGTGCTCTGGATGATCAATGTCGTCATCACGGCTGCGAAGGCTGGAAACCCCAGCGCAAGCAGTAGCGGAGCGGCGACAGCTGCCGGGGTGCCGAACCCGGCGGCACCTTCGATGAACGCACCGAACAGCCAGGCGACGATGATCAACTGGATCCGCCGATCCTCTGAAATTCCCATGAAACCACGCCGGATCGTCGTCACGGCGCCGCTCTCACGTAGCGTGAACAACATGAGGATGGCACCGAATATGATCCACAGAAGCGTGAGGGCAATCATGCCTCCGCGCAGGGTTGCCGCCATCACGTTGACGAACGGCACCTTCCACACCGACAACGCAACGATCACGGTCAACACGTAGGCAACCGGCATGGCCCGGACGGCGGGCCAACGAAGAACCACCAGGAAAAACATCACCGCCAGAACAGGAAGTAATGCGACAAGCGCATACAGTGCCATGGGCATCTCCTCGATTAGGGAAACTGCTGCACTGTAGCCGCCCGGAAGTGGGCTGTCAAGAAGGGCCTGTCGATTTGGGAAACGAAGGGGAAAGAGAGGATGTTCACCACGGAGACGCGGAGGCCGGAAACAAGACCGAACCGGACCCGGGTGCCGTGGCGTTCACTCTCCGCTCTGGACACTCTTCGTCCGTGTCTCTTGTACTAGTCGCCAGCCACGCTGCTGACCCCGACCGTCGGCTCCAGCGCGGAACGCTCGGACGGAAAACTCCAGATGTAGGAAAGAACGCCGGCGGCCAAAACGACAATCATGATCCGTAGCAGAAAGTGAAGAGGTCCGAACAGCACGGGGTAACCGATCATTACGACAATCATCGTCGTGGCGACACATTTCACTTTGAATCGGATGACGTGGTGCGTCTGCCAGTCCTCCAGCATGGGACCAAACACGGGCTGAGCCAGCAGCCAGCCATGAAGCCGGGCGGACCCTTTCGAGAAACAGAAAGCCGACAGAATCACCAGTGGGGTCGTAGGCAACAGCGGCAGAAAGACGCCGATGAAGGCCAATCCCAGACACGAGAGACCACAAAAGTTATAGACCAGTCGCATTGTGCGTCATCCTTGATTTCCTCGGTCGAGTTCCGATTCCCCTAACCGGGAGCTCTACTGCCGAGACGCCCTTCCAATCCCTGGAGTGCGGCGATGATCTCGCCGGGCTCCGGACGAAGCGTATAGTCCGGGTCTACAGCGCTGTAGCGAATCGTCTGGTCCCGATCAAGGACGTAGTCCCCCGGCAGAGGCAGCGTCCATGATGAATCGCCGTTGTACTCTTCCAGATCGATCTTGAACCTCCGGTACAACTGCTGCAAATCGTCGGGCAGCTCGAAAACAATCCCGAACCTCTCGGCAACCTTGTTGCCGGTATCCACGAGGAGGTCGGACGTCATCCCGTGTTCTGCCGCTGATGTCCCGCTGTGTTCCGCCGTTTGCGGCGAAATCGACACCAGCGTTGCACCCGTTGCTTCGATCTCGGACACGGCGTCCTGTAGAGCTTCCAGCTCTATCCGGCAATAGGGTCACCATTCGCCGCGGAAGAAACTGACGACCAGCGGCCCCTCCTCGAGCAGAGCTGCTGAACTCACCAGTTCCCCGCGCGTATTCGCCAGCTTGAAATCCGGCGCGCGGTCGCCGACCTCAAGGACACGATCCATGATTCCGGAATCTCGAAGATCGTTCGTACTGCGTTCGATCAGCTGAACGGCCTCCGGGGGGGCCGCCTGCATGAACCTGGCTTTCTGCTGCGCGAGCTTCTCGCCTAACGTCATTTCGTTGTCCTCCCGTGAACTGAGCACTCAGTGTGCCAAAACCCACCTGGCCGCACTGTCACCTAAGTTACTGAAACAGCTGCATCAGGTACTGAAGGGGCCGTGAGTGTTCCGCATCACATCAACAGATCCGACACTTGCGGCCCGCCGGCGGCAAAAAGTTGACTTCGCACGCCGACAGTCCATCCGCTGACTGTAGCAGGAAGGTTGTCGGCATCGTCCGGTTTCCCTATACTTCCTTCCATGCCTGGAAGACTAAACGACAAAGTAGCGCTCATCACGGGGGCTTCCCGTGGAATAGGTCGCGCGACCGCAACCCTGTTCGGACGCGAGGGAGCCTCGGTCATTGTCAATTATGCCGTACGCGCCGATGCCGCGGGTAAGGTTGTTGCCGAACTCGAGCAGGCCGGAGGCCGGAGCCTCGCCGTCCAGGCCGATGTCGCGGATCGGACCGAGGTGGATTCGATGGTCTCCAGGGTCCTCGATGAGTTCGGACGGATCGACATCCTGGTAAACAACGCGGGCATCCTGCTGAGCGGCAACGTCATGTCCATGAATCACGACGAACTGGACCAGATGATTTCCGTCAACGTCAAGGGTATCGTCAACTGCGTCCAGGCCGTCGTCCCGGGTATGGCCGAACGGGGCTCCGGCAAGATCGTCAATATCAGTTCCCTCGCAGGACTGGGCACGGCCGTTCCTGAAACAACCCCCTACGGGTTGACCAAAGCCGCCGTGATCTCGCTGACCAAGAGAATGGCGTTTGAACTGGGTCCGAAAGGCATCAACGTGAACGCTATCTGCCCGGGCTTCGTCCAGACCGACATGCTGGCGTCCATCGCCGGTTCAGCCGAAGAACTGGCAGCCAGCCTGGCCGCCCCGGCCGCCAAAGCCGCCCTGGGACGTGTGGGGCAACCCGCGGACATAGCCACCGGCGTGTTGTTCCTTTCGAGCGACGAGTCCAGCTTCATCACAGCCCAGGTCTTGACCATCGACGGCGGTCGCATGGACTTCCTTACTCATTCGGCCTGAAAGACTGTTGTTTTCGACGCAAAGGCGCAAAGACGCAGAGAGGATCATTTCTTTCGGGCAGTCGTTCTTCAACGTTGATGGCTCGTGGCAGAGCGGGTTCGGACCTGCCAAAAGACCAATACAAT
Source organism: uncultured Solibacteraceae bacterium (assembly GCA_964584435.1). GTDB lineage: Bacteria > Acidobacteriota > Terriglobia > 20CM-2-55-15 > 20CM-2-55-15 > CAZOZZ01. The sequence goes on from CAZOZZ010000087.1 coordinate 9,794, forward strand.
CCTCTGCGTCTTTGCGCCTCTGCGTCGACAAACCGTTCTAAGGACGGAATGGATTCGGACAGGTGTTTCCCCTCACCGGTACAAACTGGGGAGGGGTTCGGCGCGGTAGACTATCCAGCCTACACACCCCTCCCCGGGTCGCCTGAACCCATCGTCAGGTGGCTTCGAATGGACCGAGCGAACTGTTACGCTTCCTTGACTTCGGAAATCAGCTTGGTGAGAGATGCTTTCGCGTCTCCGAACAGCATCGACGTGTTCTGATTGTAGAACAGTTCGTTGTCGATTCCGGCAAAGCCCGGGTTCATGCTGCGCTTGAGAACGATCACTTGCGGGGCTTTGTCCACGTCCAGAATAGGCATGCCGTAGATCGGGCTTGATTCGGTGTGTCGCGCCGCTGGGTTGACGACGTCGTTAGCACCGATCACGAGAGCCACGTCGGTCCGCTCCAGTTCCGGGTTGATCCGCTCCATTTCCCACAGTTGCTCGTAGGGAACATCGGCCTCAGCGAGCAAGACGTTCATGTGCCCGGGCATTCGGCCCGCAACCGGATGGATTGCGTACTTGACGTCCACTCCCCGTTCCTCCAGGAGCGTCGCCAGTTCCCGCACGGTGTGCTGAGCCTGGGACACGGCCAGACCATAGCCCGGCACGACGACGGCGGTTTTCGCATAGGCCAGCATGATGGCGGCATCCTCGGCGCTGACCTGCCGGGCTGTCCCTCCTGTCGGGCCGCCGCCACCTGTCTCCGCCGTGCCTCCAGCTCCAGCTCCAAACGCGCCGAACAGAACGTTGCTGAGCGAACGGTTCATCGCCTTACACATGATCATGGTCAGGATGATGCCGGACGCGCCGACAAGCGCACCGCTGATGATCAGACCATTGTTGGAAATGACAAAACCGGTCGATGCCGCTGCGATTCCCGAATAGGAATTGAGAAGCGAAATCACGACGGGCATGTCCGCCCCGCCGATCGGGATGACTGTGAGCACACCAAGAACCAGGGACATCAACACGAGCGTGATCATCGGAGCAAGGACCGAGTCTCCGAACAGTCCGCCAAACACACCCGCCAGCACCCCTTCGGGCCCGCCGACAACCAGGTATGCCGCCGTCAGAAGAATGGCCAGCAACAAGAGTGCGTTCAGTGGCTTCTGCAACGGATAGGTGACGGCTTGACCTGTCACCAACTCTTGCAGTTTCCCGAATGCGATCAAGCTCCCCGAAAATGTGATCGCACCGACCAGGATGCTGAACTGAACGCTGAAGGACACATCGACCGGCGCTCCGCCTTCGGCGCTCAGGCGAAGAAACTCCGCGCTGGCGACCAGAACCGAAGCACCGCCTCCAAAGCCGTTGAGAATGGCAACCATCTGCGGCATCGCCGTCATCTTTATCGTGCGTGCCAGGATTGCCCCGACCGACGCGCCGATGATGATGCCGATCAATATTCCGGAGAAGCCGACGATGCGCTGCTCGAACAGGGTGACAACGATGGCGATGAGCATGCCCACCGACGCCAGTGCGTTACCGTTTCGCGCCGTCGCGGGAGAGGAGAGCCACTTCAGCCCGATGATGAAGAAGACGGCTGCCAGCAGATATGCAAGTTCCATCAGCCCGCTCATTTGCGGTCCCTGCCTTTATCCTTCTTGAACATCTGGAGCATGCGGTCGGTCACCATGAACCCACCCACGATATTGGTCGTCGCGAATGCGACGGCGAGAATCCCGAGAACCATTCCAAGCTGGCTATGCCCCTCGCCGGCAACGATCATCGCTCCGATAACGGTGATTCCGGAAATGGCGTTGGACCCGGACATGAGCGGCGTGTGCAGCGTCGGAGGTACCTTCGTGATCACCTCGAAGCCGACAAACATGGCCAGAACGAATACGACAATCGATCCGATCAAACCTTCCATAATGGACTTCTATCTCCTGGGTTAAACCCTGATCTCCCCGGCATGAGTGACCGTACTCGGCCCAACGACATCGTTGTCGAGGTCGATCTTCAGTTGCCCGTCATCGAGCATCTCATTCAACAGGGTGTTAACGTTCTTCGCATACATCTGGCTGGAGTGAACCGCTACCGTCGAGGGCAGGCTCAGGTGACCAATGATGGTTACACCGTATTTGACGACATCCCGACCGGGCTCGGTCAGATCGCAGTTTCCCCCGGTCTCGGCGGCAAGATCCACGATGACCGAACCGGGTCTCATGCCCTGGACCATCTCCTCGGAAATCAGTTTCGGAGCGGGCCTGTCCGGAATCAACGCTGTCGTAATGACGATATCGGTCTTCTTGAGCGTTTCCTTCAACAGTTCCTGCTCCCTGCGATGGGACTCGGCGGAAAGTTCCTTGGCGTATCCACCCTCCGTCTCTGTCTCCTCTTCGACCAGTTTGACCTCGAGAAACTTCGCACCGAGGCTTTCGACCTGCTCCTTGACGACCGGACGAACATCAAATGCAAGGACGACGGCTCCCAGGCGTCGAGCGGTTGCAATCGCCTGAAGCCCGGCAACACCGGCACCCAGAACGAAAACGCTCGAAGGGCGGATCGTCCCGGCCGCGGTCACCATCATCGGAAGAAGCTTCCCCAGTGCCGCAGCCCCCACCAGAACCGCCTTGTAGCCGGCAATGTTCGACTGGGACGACAGCGCATCCATCGTCTGCGCACGCGTGATCCGGGGGATTCGGTGCATGCTGATCGCCGTTATCCTGCGTGCATTGAGGGCTTCGACGATCGCACGGTCGCGAACCGGCTGGAGAAAGCTGATCAGGAGAGATCCTTCCTTGAGCTCGGCCACCTCTTCGATCGACGGGGGCTGAACCTTCAAGACGATGTCCGACTGCCCGAGAACGACGGACGCACCATCCAGAATACCGGCCCCAGCCGAGCGGAAAGCATCGTCGGTGTGGGAGGCAAGTACACCGGCGCCCGATTCCACGTTGACCTCGAACCCGGCATCCAGCACCTTCTTCACCATGTCGGGCACGAGTGCCACACGGCACTCATAGTCGACGGTCTCTTTCGGAACGCCTATCTTCATCGAATCTCCTATCGCCTTCTGGGTGTTACCGGTGATGGCTCGCTTCTAGCTGACAACTGCCGGGATTACCGGGACCAACGGTCGGAAGGCTACGCTGTGGCAAAACAAATGATTCTAACGGTATACCGCTGGAGGTTCAATTTTCTTTCATCGTGACGGCCCGGATCGCATCTGGTTCAGGCTGGGCATTTCGACCATTATCGCTTCCCTATCATTGACTTAACATGCTCTCCAAAACAACATACCGGCGAATTGATCGACGGGGTCCGACCTCGTGAGAACAACCTAACTGGTGAGCTTTCCCCTAATCTCGAAGAGGAGCAGGACAGCGTGTCGGGGTGGCCGTCCCTGGCCACCCGCGGGACAGAAGATCTGCACAGGACACACGTCGAGCCACCCCACGGGACACGAGATCCGCGCAGGACACGCTCCTGGCCACACCCCCGCTATACCCGCGGGCGGCCAGGGACGGCCGCCCCGACACGCGCTCTTGAAAGTGACGGCGTCTTGTGTTGGTTCGCCAGGATGGTAGGCAGCTCTGAAGGTCTACGGATACACGGTGCCGGCGATACCATCCACATCGTCCCGGATCATCAGGTCGTGATAGTAGCCGATCACTGCATCTACCGACGGGCCCAGGTAGTCGTCATTGACGATGTGCAGATTCAACTGCGAATGCCAGAAGAAACTCATATCGATGTTCGACTCCGTGGCATGTTTCTCGATTTGATCGAAGAAGGGGTCAATCTCAACGAACGGCACCTTCGGGAATCCCCACAGTATGCCGTCCCGGATCGTGAAGACCCATCGGTGATGAATGAAGCCACGGTAGGAAATACCGGATTCCATGACCTTCTCGAAGCGGGCCATCTCAATGAACTTGCTCGGAACGGCAACGTAGCCGGTCTCCGATATGGCGGACAACTTCTCGGAGACCAGGAGCGGGTTGGCAACATCCTCCAAGGTGTGGGAGCAGATGCTGAAGTTGAACTTGCCGTGTTTGGCGACATGGTCCTCGACCACTTTCCAGTCGTCGTCACGAGAGATATTGACCTTGAAATAAAGGATCTTGGAGTCCGAACCGGGGAGAGGTGGATTGATGTCGACAATGGCGTTTGCGACACCTCCGCTCCAACCGACAACCGTCCCGCCAACGTCAATGACTGAGAAATCCGGACGTACGTCTCGCTCTCGTGCAATGTGCGCCAGAACGGGAGTCCGGTCGCCGTTGCTGACGATCGGGAGGATCCCCTTCATGTTCCTTCCCCTCCACGCTGAAACATCGGTCCGCCGGATGACCCAAACCTCATCGACGCGACGGCAATGTTCCCACAGCGGCAGCCCAAGGTCAAACCTCTGAACAGCGGAACAACCCACACCTCTCGTCTACTCGCACACGTGCACTTTGCACCCGGGCGTTTTGTTTCCGACGGTCACATCCCGTGCTATTCTCGGTGTCCGTAGGCGGTGATGATGACAGAGGGCGTTGGAAACTATCCCGTGGCCTATCTCTAGTTAATGCATGACGACTACCCACCCTTCAGCCTGGACTGAAAAACGTGAAGGCGCCAATAGATCCCCTTCGACTCTGCGCAAGACCTGAATCCCAGGCGGGTTGGAACAACTTTGCGTGATGGATGTCTGGCCTCGAACGATTGGAGTAGAATGGTGCCGCAAGGAAACCGCGGGCCAGGTGCCTGTTTGGGAGAAGTGAGTGTCGCAAGAACGCGGGAAGATGAGGTAAATGGATGTCTGAGGCAGCAAAATGGTGCCCCCAATGCGCGTGGTTGAATGCCGTTCCAGACAGGAAGTGCCGCAACGAGAAGTGCGGCTTTGTGTTCACCGGAGATGAGCTGGGTGCAAAGGTTGCGCCTGTGGTGATTGACACAGAGTCCGAAACCCTTGGACACGATGCAATTCGAACCCGTTTGCTGAAATTGCCGGATGAACCCCGGACAATTACCGGCTCACGTAAGGAAGACCAACGCGTCCTCCTCATTGGAATTGGGACCGGGGTCGGCATCGCGACCGTCTCTGTGGCGGTCTTAATCTCCAGCCTGCTTGTCAGCCGGGAATTCCCAGAATCCGGGAGTTTCACCTCGCTGATGATTTTGATTGGAATTCTTGGGTCCTATATTGCGATTCGAAAATTGATGGCAACCGTGCGCAGCTATCTTCGCGTTCCGAAGTTTGCCAGCCCTGAAGAGGTTGCCGATTGTTTCTATGAAGAGTTGATCGGACAAGGAAATGTTCCGCGAGCGTGGTCCTGCCTGGACTCGACGATGAGGTCACAGTTCGATTCCCTGGAGGGGTTCAGAAAGTATTGGGAAACTCGTCAGGACGAGATGAAGCAGTGGGCGATCAGTGAAACAAAGCCTCTCTTAGCCGCACGACCAAAGGAACAGGAAGGAACGTTTAAGTGCGACATCACTCTGGAGTCTGTCGACATCAGCAACACGAATAGTCGAACCGCCGATCTTCGCAGCGACATCATGGTGTCAGCCTATGAATCCGTAGAAGTGCGAAAGGACCGGGCGGGCAATCGAAGGTTCGTGTTCGTCTATTGGGGACGCTTCGTCTGGCCGCAATCCAAGACGTTGCTGATGGGTTCAGACCGATGGTACCTGACGTCAGGAACATTGGATGGCCCCAAGCCACAACAGTCAAGCGGCAACGGCAATTAGTCAGGGACGGGGGCGATTGACGTAGGTACCGAAGCGAGTAGCCCGGCCGATGCGACTAAAATACTCGTAGGCGGTTCGGGAAATCTCGGCGATCAACTCAGACGCCTCGTTGTCCAGACCGAAGTTTTCCATCACGACAACGATGTAGGGACGTTCGGACAGCTCGACGATGGCCCACTCGGTGGACACGCCCGCAATTCCACCAGGCTTGAATGGCACGGGGATGTTACCCGGCAAGACCGAGTTGACACCACCGCGCTTGGGCTTCCTCAGGATCGACAGGATCGCATCCGATTCGTCGGGTCCCAGAAACTCTCCCTCGTAGAGCATCTCCATGATCCGGGCGGCCTCGGCCGGTGTGGAGGTGTTCTCGTCTCCGCGCAGCGAGGCATCCTGGTCGATCATCCGTCGCCTGAGGCGGGTCTTTTCCAACCCCAGCGACTGCATCGTCCGGTTGACGTTCTCCATCCCAACCAGATCGATCAGCATGTTCGTGGCCGTGTTGTCGCTGACAAGGACCATCAGGACCGCCAGATCACGGATCGCCAACTCCGATGTGCTGTCGCCGAGTTCCTTGAGGACTCCACTACCGCCCACCTGATGGATGCTGCTGACTTCCAGCTTGTCGGTCAGCCGAAACCGTCCTTCCCCTGCTTGTTTATAGACTTCCATCAAGATGGGGATCTTGATGGCACTCCCCTGCGGAAAAACAAAGTCATCATTAGCGCCAAAGCGATCCCCGCTGGTCAAGTCGAACACGACAACCCCGGCAGCCCCCCGCGTACCCGAAGCGATCTCTTCAAGACGCGCATTCGTCTTTTCGCGAATCACATCCCAATTCTCCTCCTGAGCGAGGAGCCCGGGAGACATCAGCACAACGATCACGACCAGCAAACCAGCTTTCTTCACAACGACCATCCTTTACGATTCGGAAACTGTATTCGGACCGTATGACACGCCCCGCTTCAAGTCAATTCTAATTGGGGACGGGGGGAGCGGGAGAATGTTCGTTCCTTGTGTTTCGTGGACATGGTTGCTCGATCTCTGAGGATCGTCATGTTTCCTCCATCCGATACGTTCACTTGTTCGCCCCTTCCCTCGGGTGGGTCCCGTGGCCGCCACAACTTCCGTGCCCTGCGGTTCCCGTCGGGTAGAACACTGGCGCGCGCAACTGTAGGCATGAGAGTTTCCGACATCCACTCTCTCGATACGTGGAGCCGGTTCCTAATTCTGCCATGGCTCACGTTTCCAGCCGCCCTCCCTAAAATTCCGTACGTCGGGTTTTCCCCAGTACGGCTTCAAGCGCCAGGCACCTGTTGATATGCTCATCAGTGACCTTGCGCACGGTTGAATATTTTCTGCGGTCCAACCGGCAGGTCACTTTCAGTCCCTTCGCCGTGGTGGTCCTGGCAATGAGCTTGACGATCGCTTCGTAATCGCACAACGGTTCTCCACGCCAATTCGATAAGATGGAGGAAAAGAGCCGGCATGGCGAATAAGCGGAACAAGCAGGGTCCGACATCGATGGAGGCGCCGACCGTGACGTTGTATGGGTGTTATGTCAACCCGCGCGCGGCTGCAGGCCGTCGGGCGACACGCCCGACGGTGACATTGGTTACAACCCAAAGTCAGCTACAAGCCTAAGATATTGGCCTATGTGTTTCCGCTAGAAGAACAATTCCATTCATATGAGGAATTCTCAACATGGACAAGACAATCGAACTCAGCATCGAAATCGAAGAGCTCGAAGAAAAAATTTCGCCCTTTATTATTATTGCTGTGCCCGACCCCCCGTTCTCTGCAATCCGCGACCACAACCCCGCAACCTCGGGCCTGCCGGTCGTATTTCAGATAAAAACTATGCCGCGTCCATGACAATCTGCTTGTAGAAGATAACGGTACGTTCCGGAACGAAGGCAGCCCGCTCACTCAATGGTGGGCTGCCTTATTCATTTACGCTGCGCAAGCGCGTCACAGGCCCCTAGGAGTCTGCGCGGCAGAAGGACCGGAATTGGACGGTAATAGATTGAAGAT
>CAZOZZ010000088.1:0-17517 GCA_964584435.1 uncultured Solibacteraceae bacterium
TGGCTGACTCCTTTCATTCAGCTAGAATGCCCAAGCTTTGCCTGGCGCACCAAAGGCGCAGAGTCCGCAAAGGTCGCCAAGAGGGATTTTTCATAGCAGGCGCAGAGGGGAAGGAAGAAAAACAACTCTGCGCCTCTGCGGTGAGAATTCCCACTCCACGCCTCATCACGGTGAATCCCAAGGTCTCTCCCGATACTCACCGGGAACCAAGCTACAAACGATCGAAAAAACGACGGACGGCTCGATTGGATTCCTCGTGTGCTTGAGGCTCGCTGTGTGGGCTGTGTCCTGCGCCTTCGATGATGTGGATGGCCGCGTCGGGCAGGAGTGACCGGAAGGCATCGAGTTCATCGGGCTCGGTCCGTGGGTCCCGAGAACCGTGAAGCAAGATAGTCGGTACCCGAAGCTCGGCCAGTCGTCCACCATATAGGTCCTGTGCCGGATCCTGCCAGCCGTAGTGGATGTCGAGCCACGCCTGGCCATGGTTTTCCAGCAGCTTCCGCCAGTAGTCTTCACCGTGTTCACGAGCCAGGATCGAGATGGCCTTCTCTCCGAATTTTTCCGGATTTGTCGCTGCCGTCTCAAAGAAGCCCTTCGACCGGGGCTTCCGGCGGTCGTAATGGGAAGCTTCCATGACGATTCCCTGGACACGATCCGGCGACTCGATCCCCATCAGGGCGGCGGTAACCGCCCCATCGCTGTGTCCCCACAACACGGCCCGTTCGATCTCCAGCGCATCCAGAAAGGCTATGGTCTCTCTGGCGGCCCGCCGATGAAAGCCCCGTGGAAAGGCGGCACCCCTCGACGACCGGCCGTATCCGGAACGATCAGGAATAAATATCCGGTATTCCTGGTGGAACTCCCGAATCTGGTTATCGAACGCGTACATGTCGTAACCCCAACCTCCGTGCAGGAAGAGCATCGGGGGACCTTCGCCAAATTCCCGGCAGAAGATCGACGGTTGTCGAGTTTCGAGATCGAGTTCGATGTACATATTGGATCTTGAGGGGACAGAGAAGTTTAGCAGACGGAACGAAGAATCCCTCCTGCCCGGAACATTCCTGTTGGCGATATCGTATCCCCTTCAAGAAGGTTGGTACGTAGTATCGCTAACAGGAGGTTGACCGGATGATGAAGTTTTTGCTGTGGTGCGTTCTGCTCGTACTGTCCTGGCCGCTGGCTTTTCTGGCTCTTATTCTTTATCCGTTCGTCTGGCTCATACTGTTGCCCTTTCGGTTGGTTGGAATCGTCGTCACGGGCGCCCTGGAGTTCTTCCGGAGCCTCATCATGCTACCCGCACGCCTGCTTGGAGGTCGACGGCCTGCCTGAGCCGTGGCAGGTTCAAGCGGAAACAGATCGCGACTGGGCGTCGGAGAGCAATTCGGCTGGCGAAGCACTTTCTACATCGCCGGTGCTCCGGGTCTGGCGATGGCGGTCAGCGTCCTTCTCAGCCACATGTTCGGAGACGCCATCTCTCCCTATCTCGTTGGCCGGATCAGCGACAGTTGGAGCCCCCAGCTGGCCATCGCGCTGACTTCGATACCGCTCGTTGTGGGAGGGGGCCTGCTTCGGTTGGGGACACGATCGATCGCGAACCGCGCGGGCTGTTGACGTTCGAGGGTTAGCGAGCCTCTGGCCGCCCGAACCTGGGGGCGGTCGCGCCGGGACTTAATCCTTGACTCGGTCCCGAGTCCCCAGTCAGATCCAAAAGCTACTGCCCCACCTATACGTAACGCGAATACATCTTAGCAACGCCTCGGAAGAACTCCAGGCTCGATTCTGAGTTGTCGAGTCAACTCTCGATCTGCTGCTCGCACCTTCCGGCCGCCGTCTGCCAGCCGCTACTCTTTCGTGACAATCAGGATGCCTTGAGTCTCTCGAAGTCTCCCGGAAATAACAAGGCCGTCGACCAATCTTCCAATCCGCTCTCGAACGGCTTCTCCGAAACGTGGATAGCCAAACTCTCTCGCGGTCTGAGTGATAATTTCATCTCTCAGCCCTCGATAAATCGCCACTGCAACGACCAGTATTCCGGCTGCTATCTCGCCTTCCGATATTTCATCAATTGTCCTCACGTTGCCGTCGAGGCCGGGTTTGCGGGCGACTATCCTCCTGGAAGGAATCACCAGGAAGGGATTACGGATTTGTCCCGTCTCAGTCGGTGTTTCCCAGGCTATGGCGCCCTCAAGGACCGCGACGTCCACCGATGCTTTCACGCGCTCCAGGACCTTGTCGCCAGTGTCGGCCAAACCCCACCTCTCTTCGATCCGACTCGCCACTTTGTCCACGCGAATCGGCATTTCGATCCGGACGGTTTCGATGATCAGTGTTCGAAGTTTATACGTCCCGGAGACGGCCAGGTCGAAAGACGTATTCACAGCGATGTTTCGAAGCTCAGCAGACTTGTAGGGTCGAAACGAAGGTCCGGGATCTTCAGGCTCATCCGTTGGGATGAGCGCGTCGTCAATCAGGTCGTCAGCTTCAGACGGTGGGGGGATGCTGGCTTTGGCGGCTGGCCGATCCGACACCGGTTGCCGGGACACGACCGTTGCCTGCTCAATCGTCCTCTCGATCCGCGCCAACTCAGCCTCAGGGTTGTGGAACCAGGCGGTGGACCAGACACGGTGAATAGTCCAACCCAGACTCTCGAGAACGGATCGTCTCAGCCAATCTCGGTCCCGGGCAGCAGGCGTTCGATGACAGGCGCCACCGTCACACTCGATGCCCAGGACGTAGCGCGTGCCATCCTCGGAAAGCACTCCAACATCGACGAGGGAGCCTCGGACGCCAACCTGGAGATCCACTGCAAACCCTTTCTCCCGTAGTGCGGCAACTAACGCCTCTTCAAACGGGGATTCGGGTTCCGCGCCCGGGTCGACACGGACCTGCCTGGCGAAGAAATCGGTCGGGCTGGCTGCGTACTCGAGGTAGGCACCTAAAAGTCTCGCGCCCTCGGACTCGGTCGTCATGTCTGATGGTTTCAGCGAATGGACCAAGGTCATGGTCCTTCGGGCCCGGCTGACTGCAACGTTGAGCCACCTCCCGCCGCCCTCGGCACTGATAGGACCGAATCGATCGGGTGAGGCACCTCCGGGTACCGAAGGACCATATCCGATTGTCAGGATCACGTGATCCCGCTCATCTCCCTGTACGTTTCGAAGGCTCTTCACCAAGAATGGTTCAGCCAGGTCCTGTGTAAAACAACCATCCAGATGAGGAACAGCCTCCCTGCGGATACTTATTCGCTCGTGAATGAGATCCGACTGAGCCCGCGACATTGCGACGACACCAATGCTCTGGCTTTCTCCATATCGCTCCATCAGCTCGAAAACGAGATCGACGACCGTCTCCGCTTCAACCGGGTTTACACACCGCCCAGGCTCATAACACCCTTCTGCCACGAACACGTCCCGCAATGCCTTCGAAACGTGCGCCGGTTGCGGATCAGGGAAAACCAGGAGTGGACGTTCTCCGTAGAACGCGTGGTTGGAGAATTGAATCAATGATTCGCACCTGGAACGGTAATGTACCTTCAGGTACTGCTCGATGACGGACCCTCGACCTGCTAACCCGACCATCACGTCGAGAATACTCTCCATGCCAACCGGTGGGTCTTCCTCATCCCCCTCTTCTTCAGTGGGCTCATCAGCCTCAGCTCGACGGAAGAAACTGGTGGGCGGGAGCTGTTTGCGATCGCCGACAACCACCACCTGGGAACTCCGCACTATGGCGGGAATGGCATCCGCCGGAGAAATCTGAGAAGCCTCGTCGAAGATAACGGCATCGAAGTAGCCCGGCTCAAAAGGCATGAGCTGACTTACTGCCAGTGGACTCATCAGGAGGCACGGCTTGAAGTCTCCCACCAGAGGCGATTCCTCGAGAAGCTGCCGCAGCGGCATCTGGTGACGCTTCTTCATGAGTTCCCTGTAAAGTACCCCGATCTGTCCGGAGTCTTGAGCCTGCGAGGGTCGGGCCGGGTACCGGCTGAGGCATCGATGACGGACCTCCTCTCGCATGGCGTAAGGGAACTGTTCATCAAGCCGGCGAAACTCATCACGGATCGTTTCCTGGGTCGTAACGGAGAACTCTCGAAGAGCAGGATCGTCCTTGAACACGTGATCCAACCACGCACTTGGGACCGCTCGGCGGAGCATCCCCGGGACGATTGCGGAGTCGTCCGTTCTCTCTCTAACAGCCGCGACCGTCCCTGCCCCGAACAGCTCGTCTACCCGCGCACAGGACCTGCGGTAGTCGATCCAATCCGCCACTTCGCCTGCGTGTTCCCTCCGGTATCCGATCCAACCGATAAGGTCATCTAAAGAAGCGTCCGACCAGGATTTCCAATCGGAGGGTTCCGGATCAAAATATTTGGACAGGGTCACCTCGAATCCACTCTCAAGCGACTGCGCCCGCTTCTGGTAGGCGTCCGAAGATTCGGGGCGTTCACAGTGCCGCACCAATTCCGGCGGTACGTTGTCCGCGGTCAATGCTGCCAGCTTCTCGACCCACTCCCACCGCCAGTGCACCTCATCCCAATCCGTCTCATATCCACGAAAAAGCGCGCCTAGTGACTTCGTCAGTTGCGGAGTTCGCCGATCGAAATCCTTCTCCAGGTCCAGCAAACGAGCGCCACCCTTGATGTCTCCGAACAACGACGCGACAGTGCGGGGAGCTGACTCTGAGGGTTTTGCGGCACGGACGGTTTCAGCTATGACGTCCAATGGCGGGAGCCCGACTTCGACAAGATCGAGAAGCGAATGGAGTTCGGCAGGAGAAAACCGATTTCCGAGGTCATCCAGTGAGTCTTTGACAGTCTGCACTCGCAATTTGACATCGTCGAGGACCTGCCGAAGTGAATGGGCGCGCGGACGTTCCGTCAGCAACCCCCTCAGCATTTGAAGGTCCCCCCGCCAGGAAGCGACCAGCCGAACGGTCGATCGAACTGAAGTCTCTACACTCTCCCAGTTCGTTTCGATCCCCGGGAAACGCGTGCCATACAGATTCGTGATGTCAGCTATTCGGTCGGTCCACATCCGTCGCATCCGCTGAATCTTCAGGGCTGAATCGATGGAATTGAGCGCGCCTTCAGCCGATAAGTCGGACGGTCTGTGCATATGCTCCAGAATCGAACGCCGATCCTTCCAGTATTGGAGCCGGGAAAACCGGAGGGCACTCTGATAACCGGTCCGGTATCGGGCCGCAAGATTCTCATCGACCCAATCTATGAAGGAATCATCGAACACATTGGCCAGGTCTTGCTCTGTCTCGGAGAGCTCACTCGCCAGCACCCTGAGGCTGGCAAACTCCTCAAGAGCGACAAAACCGTCAACGAACCAGGCCTCGGGAACCGGGCACACGTCGGCTATGGTCGCTCCAATGTTGCACATGTTCCCGATCTCATCCCACGTATCGCAGGACGGTCTGTCGAGGAGATTTGCTGCTTCTGCTATGACTTCCTGAAGATGCCGAAGTTCGGAGGCGAGCTTGTTCAGAAGGGCACTCCTGGCGAGAAATTCCTCGGTGGATCGGAGCTCCCAGTCCTTTCCCAGAAGGAACGCGATGGCTGACGCCTTCTCGGGCTCGCGAATCGCCCGGAGGGTTTCCGCCAGGTTCTCGAAGTCGGGCCATTCGCCGATTTCACCAAACAGCGATTCAATGCGCCCTCTTAGAGCATGCCGCTCACCGCAGATCTTCTCTGCAGCCTGGACCTGTCCGGGAAGGTCCACGGCATGACCTGGTTCCAGCCACAAGCGCAAGATTCCGGGTGCCGACATCATGTGAGCACACAGTTTCGCCAAGCTCTCCCGGTCAACCCCGTTTCGTGGTTCGGGCAAGCCGAACGTTTGTGCCACGTCCAGGCTGCATCCTCTCAGGCGTTCGATTTCGTCCTGAATCTCGACGAGATTTCGTCGGACCTCTTCGTGGAGCCCCAAATCATCAGTCGTCGTTCGAAGCGTTCGCCAGCGACTGGTCTCGTGTTCACGAAACTCACGCGGCCACGTTACAAAACCATCGGCCAGTTCGGTCAGAGCCTCGTACTGAGTGTCATCGAGATCCGGAATCCAGCCGGCTTCAAATTCGAACGATGGCAGGTGCCGGACGGCAGCATAAATGTCGGACATCTCGTAGACGCTTCGGCCGAGCGGGTCACGTGGTTGGTGGAGGGCTCTGATGAACGTGTTCAAGGTGCGCCGCAAATCCGACAGGTGGTCCAGCCGATCAAGTCTCACGCGGCGCCCGCGAGCGTCGGCGGAGGCCGATTCTCCGAGCTGTTCGTACACTGCCGCCCGCTTCGAGTACTTCGAGTACAAGGCCAGACAAAAGACCCCTAGATTGCATTCTTCGAGGTTTCTCTTTACGGCATCCAGGGCGGCCCGCTTTTCGCTGGCGAACAGGACCCGTTTGCCGTCGGCGATCAGCGCAGCGATGATGTTGGTAATCGTCTGGCTCTTGCCCGTCCCCGGGGGGCCATGGATCACCAGGTTCTGGCCACTTCGAGAGGCTTCGACCGCTTGAAGTTGACTGAAATCCGCGTTCATGACGGTGACCTGATCAAGGAGATCGAGGACATCGTCGAGTCGACCTCCCGACAACTCTTCGTCGGGGGGAAAGAGGCCCGACGGCGCGGTAGACCCAACTTCCGTCGAGACTTCCCGTTTTCCTCGACACGCAGTAGCCATCTCCAGAATGAGTGGATGCGGTACGCCGTCTGTCCGGAGTCGTTCAAGATCCTGCCACATCGCCAACCTGTGATACGCAAAGGTACTGACATAGATGTCACTGTCGACACTCCATCCGTCCCGACCTCGGATCAAGTTGCGAACCAACCCAAAGTATTCAGCAAGACTCCCTTCACCCAATTCGGGGAGTTCAATACCGAGTTGACCCAATCGGTGGGCTAGCGCCGGGTTGGTCTCCGGCTCCTCCGCTTCGGGCCGAAGTGTATAGGCGTTATTTGGTGACGGGCTGTGGAGCGAACACGGCAGCAACAGTAACGGCGCCCTGCCCTCGGCCTCATCCTCGTCGACCCAGGACACAAATCCCAAGCCCACATACAGGACCTTGATTCCCTGTTCCTGGTCCCATTCGCTGTCCTTTTCCTGGAGAGTCTCGAGGCGCCTCTGCAAGTCCAGCGGGGGGCAGTCCGAGGCGAGATCCCCCCTGTCCAACCACACGTCGGGGTCGTCGGGTGAGACATCGCCCTTGTGCTCGGACGAAATCTGGTACCGCTCCGCATAGTCGAAGCTCAACCCAGAGGATGATGAGAGATCTTTCCACAGGACCTCTGGATCGGTGTCCACAATCCGCACGGCAAACCTGCCCGGCTCGAAGAACAGGAGTCGGTTCCAACGACTCCGATCAAGGAGACTGTCCTGCCATCGGCCGATAGCTTCCGAAACGTCTCGAACTTCAGTGTCGTCCTGCTGTGTCTCGCGGTTCTCAGTCATTGAGATCGGTGAAGCTTCTTCTGCCTTCAGTTTCGCAATTGGGAGTGTGGATGCTCGTCTGGAGAATTCCGGATCGGTATTTCAAAGGAGCTCTCGGTCATGATTCCTTCCCGCCCGAGATCTGTGGAAGACGCTCCTGTCGCCTGGCGCGTGCGGTTTCAACTACCTCGAATCTCGTATCCTACACTATACAAAGACACAAAACGATATTGAGAGCTGGATGCCCTTCCTCTCTTTAGAAAGAATGAGCAGAAGATCGAATCGCACTGATGTTTGTGATCGCTCGTAGACCGTGTCAGATCTGCTGACAGAAAAATCGATCAGGGCTCCGGTACCAGCGCCAATTCCGGCTAAAGTCGGGAGACCGTAGAGAGCAACATAAGAAGCGTGTTCCTGATCACCCTTTCAGAAAAACATCGAACCGGGTGCCGTCCATTCACGCACTGTGAAGTCCCCTCACTTCCCATCTGCCTGAACCTGAAATCAGAAGTTGAGTCGTAACCCCAACTGAATACGTCTCGGATCGAACGCAGACGTGAATCCGAGTGGTTGGCTGGGACCGACATCCTTTCGCCCCTGAACGTTGAACGGCCCGGGCATGTTTCCAACTGTGTTGTTGACGCTTTGAAAATTCAGCCGGTTGAGCAGATTGAAGGCTTCCGCAATGAAATCGACATTGCCACGGTCGCCAAAGTTGATCCGTTTTCTCAAGCGCAGATCCACAGTCCAGAAATCAGGTCCGAGACCGGTGTTGCGCCCCGCAAACGGGGGTCGGTCGTGCTGTGCCGGTCACCGTTGATGTCCGCCCCGACGAGCAGGTTGAAAGGCCGTCCGCTGTTGGCACGAAGAATCGTAGTGAGCGAGGTATCCGCCAATGCTGTCCGCAAGGCATCCTGGCCGAGTTCGAACGGACTCTCGACGGTCCCGTAGGCAACGAGTTTGTGGCGCTGGTCAAAAGACGAAAGCGCCCGCTCGGCGCGGAGGTCGAGCTGATTGGTCGCCTGGAAGTCGGAATTAAAGTCCACAACCTCATCGATCGCCTTGCTCAAAGTGTAGTTGAGATTCAGACTGAAGTTGCCTGCGAATCGCTTCGCCATCTCAAACACGAAGCCATGATAGAAAGCCCGTCCCGTGGATTCGTAGACGTTGTCCTGTAACAGAAGCGGTTGCTTGTAGAACTGGGGCGACCAGACGGGGATACCGAGATTCGGGTCCACCGGCGCGGGCAGCAGATTGTCATCACGCGCCCGGATGATTTTCAGGGTTCGAGCAAATAGGTAGCTCGCACCGATCGACAGTGTCGGATTGATTGCGCGTTCGATTCCCAGGGTGGCTTGTTGGGAATAGGCATTGACGAAATCCTCCGATGTTTTTGAACAGTACCGTCAGCGGTGGTACCTGGCCGTCATGGACGACGCCGATTCCGAACTGTTCCAGGTCGGCAGCCGTAATCGATCTTGTTGCCGGAAGAGTGATCACACCTTGCGCAGCTAGAGTCCTGTAGATGTTCGCCGCGCTGGCGGCGCCGGGTGATTGGGCGGTCGTGAAGACCTGGGCGATCTGGCGATGATTGTCGAGGTTGGCGAAAGCTTTGGCAACGAAATCCAACTGGTAATAATGCGGCGAATAAAAAATGCCGTATCCCCCACGAACCGTGGTCAACCCGTCTTCGAACGGATCCCAGGCAAACGAAAATCTCGGCGCAAAGTTGTTGGTATCGGTTGGCACGGGATCGGTTCGATCATCCAGTTCGTAGCGCATCCCGAACTCAAGGGTGAGATGCGGCGTCAGCTTATAACTGTCCTGGAAATACACGGCATAGAACGGAATCGTCGAGCCGACCCGGGCATCCCCGAAGGATTGCTGGTAGGTCTGGGGGAGTCCCAGGTTGAATGCCTGGAGGCCGTTGATCGTGGTTGAGGCCAGAGCCGGGCTGATGAGGCCTCCGGGCAGCTCACCGAAAAAGAACCGACCACCAAAGAAGATAAAAGCGTCGTTTGAGACTCCGCGAATCAAGACACGCCCACCCAACTTCAGGTTGTGGGATCCACGGACAATGCTCAGGCTGTCTGAAAACTCGTAGTTCCGGGTGATTGTGTTGCTTGGAAGAAACGCATCACGGTTGAAGAAACCAAACCCGTTGATGTTGATTTCTGGTCCGAACTTCTCGTTCGTGCTTGCTAGAAAGCTGCGGTAGTTGAATAGGAACCGTGCCTGGTTGACCACCGTCGGACTCCGAACGTGAGTCCAGGACAGGAAACTGTCGCTATCCAGAACGTCCGTATTAAACCCGCGCGACGCACCAACGAGCGCCCTTGTGTTCGGATTCGCTTCGTCGACGTTGGCGTAGTTGAGGCGAACCATGAGCTGATTGCTGTTGTTCAGGCTGTGGTCCAGGCGAAGGGAGAATTTGTTTGAGGACGTTTCGAACGGAAAGACACCACTGTTTGCCTCGAAAAGAGCCCGGGTGCTGGGTGGACTCGTCAAGACCTGGCGGAGGGCAGCGCTGGAAGGAGGTGGCAGCACACCGAGGATCTGTTCCTGGGCTGCAGTCGGCTCAAATATGGAGAGATCGGTCAGTACAGGAATCGAGTTGGATTCATCTCGCTGAAGCCCTTCGTAGGCAGCAAAAAGGAAGGTCTTGTTTCTCGTGATCGGACCGCCCAGTGTGGCGCCAAACTGCTGGCGGTCCGATGGAGGCTCGATGCGTTCGAGCCGGCCCCCGACAAGGTCGATCGCGAACGGATCCGCGGCATCAAGTTTCTCGTGCCTCAGGAAACCATAGGCTGACCCATGAAATTCATTGGTGCCCGACTTCGAGACGATGTTGATTACCGCTCCGCTCGCTCCACCCAATTCCGCGGAATAGCCGCTACGGTTGATCTGGAATTCCTGGACGGCATCCTGGCTGAGGGTCTCGCGGACACCTCCGGCGAAATCATTGGACTCGGCGCCATCGGCCATGACGCTGTTGCCCCGTCCGTTGTTGCCGAAGAAGGAAATCCCGGAATCACGGGTCTGGGGCACCCGAAAGTCGCTGGCGTCGGCGAGCGCCTTGGAATCCACGACGCCGGGCGCCAATAACGTATAGGTGAGATAGTCTCTCCGATCGATCGGTAGTTCCCGAATTGCGATTTCATCTATCGTATTGGCTTGATGGGAACGTTCAGTTTCGACTATCGGCACTTCGGCCGTGACGTTCACCTCTGTCGTCACCCCGCCGAGTTCCAGCCGGAAATCCACTTCCGTGATCTGACCGACGGTCACCTGGATGCCTGTCTGCCGTCGTGAGGAAAACGGCTCTTCAGTGACCTCCACCTCATAGCGACCCGGGGGAATGAGGAGGGCGAAGTAGCTGCCCGCCTGGTCCGTCGGGACCGCGCGTTGTATGCCAGTGTAGGCGTTTATGACCCGCACTTCGACACCCAGGACAGGCAATCCTGAAGGGTCCGTCACTGTGCCTCTGATCTCACCGGTCGCAACTCCGGACTGAGCCTCCGCAGTCCCCGCGCCACACACTAGAATCAACAACATTGTCCCAACGAACAGTTTCATCAGTGTATTACTCCATCAGCCAGTGTTGTCCAGTACCCATGACGTGCCCGAAACCATGAGGCCGCACGTTTCACCGCTTCAGGAACCGGTTTCAAATCCCAAGTGATTCCCAACCATGACAGCACTTTCAAGGTAAGAAAAATGAAATCCAGTTCGTACCTGAAGAACCCGGAACGTGGGGCCCCTTCGGCGCCGAACGTCAAAAAAGTGCGCCACATGGGCGCACTTTGACACGGGTCATTCGGCGTAGTCTTGATTTCCGTTTCAGTGAACTCCCAGGAGTTCGACTTCGAAATCAAGCGTGGCGTTCGGGGGAATGGCCCCTGCCGCTCCCTGACTTCCGTATCCCAGGTCCGGTGGAATAAAGAGCTCACGCTTGCCTCCGACTTTCATCCCGGCAACGCCTTCATCCCAACCTTTGATCACACGACCGGCTCCAAGAGGAAAACTGAAAGGCTGACCGCGATCCACGGAGCTGTCGAACTTTTTTCCGCGCTGCCCATCGACATACAGGTACCCGGTGTAATGGACGTCCACGGTCTTGCCGGCAACGGCTTCGGCGCCCGTGCCCACTTCATGGTCGATATATTTGAGTCCGGAATCGGTTTCTTGCATATTGGATTGTGCAACGGCATACGCAGCCGCGACCAGGATCAGGCCCAGAAAGACGACGGTTCTCTTCATGCCGTAGATACTCCTCTCGAACATTAATTTGACAGCAGAAAGTTTAACCGCTGTCTCGGTGAAAGTACACAGGGGTTGTGGGAGCTATTAGCTAGTAGCTTTCAGCGGGCAGCTCCATAACTTCGGTTCTGTCCCATCCGCGTAATCTGCGTAAAGACTCCCCTCCCCCCGGACCTACGATCCGGCCGGGATCAATCGAACTTGCACCTGTGCCTGCCCGTTTTGCTGAATCTCGACCGATTGTCCCCAGTCTTCGTAGAGACGGATGAAATCGGGGTCGCGGTAGGCTCCTGATGGCGCATCTTCCCAGGCGAAGACTTTGTAATTACTAGGTGCGATGCCAACCATCGAAAACCGTCCGTACTGGTCCGCGCTGGCTGTCTTGTAGAGGTCGGACCGTCCTCGATCGGCTTCTTGAGGAACCAGAACAACCTGGGCTCCTGTAAACGACTCCTCAGTCCCAATCTGGACTGCGCCGTCAACACGACCGCCACCACCACTGATCCAGAACTCCAGCGGTCCGGGAGGGTCGGCCGTCACCGTCAGGCCGGCTGCCAGGACGTTGGCGGCACCGAAGCGAACGTCGGCAAGGTAATAATCCGGAGGCAAGCCGGTGATCGAGGCTGCGTAAGTCGCCTGGCTGACATTAGACAGAATGAAGGTCCCATCATCTTCGACACGGGAGTTAGGCGCGTTGAAGGGCATGTTGTTCGCAGGTTGAAGGCGAATGCGCAGACGGCCCGTTGCGATTCCGGACGCGCTCTGGTCCACGAGGACGTTTCCTGTCAGTTCCACGCCCGGTTGTACGGCCACAACGACGTTGTCCAGATCCTGTTCGCCAACCTCGATGTCGGCTACACCCACGAGTTGGCCCTGGCCACCTCTTCCTCCCCGACCTTGTTGAGTACGCACGATCGCCACGACCGTGTAAGGGCCCGGGGCAACTCCGGTCAATTCGAAGCTGCCGTCTTCACTTTGTCCTCCGCGACCGCCCCGGGCACCGCCTCTGAGGTTGAGCCCGCCGCCCGCGATCAACCCGTTGCGGGAAACAATCGCCACGACCGGGACAGGAGCGCCTTCACCGGCAAACGGGCTAACAACCCGGCCTCGCACGGTCACCGCCCGGGTTGGGAGCACCACGAAGTCGATCGCCGGAACTTCGGATCCGCCTGCCAGTACAATGCCGGTGGCCAGAGCGGGCTCGGTCGTCCCTGGATAGTAGGTGTCCACATAGATCTCTTCGGGCGGTTCTGATTCAGCCAGAAAACCGCCTCCGATGACTCCGCCCGTCCCACCACGACCGCCGCGCCCTCCACGGCCACCGCCGCGCCCAACTAGAGCTCTCCCTCCCCCAAAGCCGCCACGGAAACGGGCTTCAAAGGTGGCGGAGACGAAGTACTCGCCCGGATCGATCCAGAACAATCGGTATTCACCCAGGTCGTTGGTCTGGGTCTGCTGAATCGGCGTCAGGATCTTCTCACCATCCTGGTACACGTAGCGCAGCGCACGGACATTCGCCCGGACGACCGGCTCACCGTCTTCATCGAACACACGGCCTGCCAACGTTCCGGTTGGAACCAGGCTGATTACGAGATCCTCGACCTGCTGCCCCGGCGCGAGAACCAGGACCGTGCCCGGCCGGCTTGGACTGACCTGTCCATACTGTTGGTCCACATAGCCATCACGTTCGATGTACAGACGGTAGTTGCCCGGTTGGATGGACTCAAGCGTGAAGTGCCCGCTGGCATCCGTTACCGCTCCGAAAACAGGGCTGCGCCCGCGTTCGGGCCGAAGCACGACCTGGGCGCTCTTGAGTGGCTCTCCCGAACCGAGGCGCACGACATACCCGTCGATCAAACCTAATTGAGGGGGTTCAGGCGGCGGCGCCTGGGCCAGGGCAAGTGTGCCTGACAGAAGGCCACACAGGATTCCAAGCTTCGATTTCAACATCATCGATTCTCTCCCATTCATTAAGAGTTACGGATCGCTATGAGACGAGGTTACCTCACCTGGCTGATTTAACAACTTCAAAAGCGAGGATCAGCGTAATCAATTGCAACGCGTGGTTTCGTTTCATTTGAAATCTGTTAGACATCAATGACTTACGTTGATTTGATGCCAACAAGCAGATTATATGCATTAAATACACTCATATTTCTTGATATATCTTATAGCATATTCTATAAATAGGTATGTCAGGTGCTGATCGACATGACACCTGGCCGGACTAAAACAACAATCGATCGAGGAGGATAGAAAGATGGCACTGGTACGATGGGACCCATTCCGTGAACTGAATACGCTGCAGAGTCAAGTCAACCGGATGTTTGGAGTGTCGGGTGTGGACTGGTCGGACCGGCTTCCCGCCGATACGACGACCTGGGCTCCGAAGGTCGACATATTCGAAACCGACACCGACCTCGTCTTGAAGGCCGAACTCCCCGGCATCGACCCAAAAGACGTGGATCTCAGCCTGGAGAAGAACGTTCTGACGCTGAAAGGACAGCGGCTCTTTGAGCACGAGGACAAGAAGGACAACTATCACCGCGTCGAACGCTCCTACGGTTCGTTCACTCGCTCCTTCTCACTGCCCACCACGATCGAGGAAGGGAAGATCCGTGCAGACTACAAAGACGGAGTCCTGACGGTGAGTCTGCCGAAAACAAAACAGGCGCTGCCCCGGCAGATCAAGATCGCTAGCTAGACCTAACTGAATAAAAAATGGGGGGCCACCCCCATTTTTTGGCAATATAGCGGCGATGTTCCAGAGCGACCGCGACCTCTTCAAAGTCTTCCAGAGCCGGAAGATGTTTTACGTCTTGCTTCTGGGATTCTCCTCAGGCCTCCCGCTTTTTCTCACCAGCAGAACCCTTCAGGCATGGCTGACCGTCGAGGGAGTCGATCTGACGACCGTGGGACTGTTCAGCCTGGTGGCTCTTCCCTACTCCCTCAAGTTTGTATGGTCCCCGATTCTGGACCGCTTTTCCCTGCCGTTCCTGGGTCGCCGGAGGGGCTGGATGGGACTCTCCCAATTCCTCCTGCTGGGCTCAATCGGGGCAATGGCGCTGGCCAGGCCCGGGGATGGAATCTCATACCTTGCCACCGTCGCACTCCTCATCGCCTTCTTCAGCTCAACTCAGGACATCGCTATCGACGCCTACCGGACCGATGTACTCGAAGAGCGGGAGATGGGGGCCGGAGCCGCCCTGAACGTTCTGGGCTATCGCGTCGCGATGCTCCTCACCGGCGCGGGCGCCCTGATCCTGGCCGAACGCATGGGCTGGCCCCTTGTCTACATCGTCATGGCCACTTTCATGTTCGTCGGAATGGCCGCCTCCTACCGGGCGCCTGAACCCGCCAACCCGGGGACACCGCCGGCCTCGCTCGTTCAGGCGGTTCGGGATCCTTTTGTAGAATTTGTCACCAGGCTCGGACCAGGACGGGCGCTCTTTGTGCTGGGCTTCATCGTCGTTTACAAACTCGGTGATGCGCTGGTGAACAACATGACCATACCGTTCCTGCTTCAGACCGGCTTTACCCAGACCGATGTCGGCGCCGTTCAGGGAGGAATGGGATTGTTCGCGACGATCCTGGGGACGTTAGCCGGTGGGGCCCTGTTGAGTCGGATGGGAATTCTTCGTTCCCTGTGGGTCTTCGGATTCTTCCAGGCCGCAAGCAACCTGGTCTACCTCGCCCTGGCAGAAGCCGGACGCAACTACTGGCTGATGGTCGTCACGATCAACTTCGAGTATTTTTCGGCAGGGCTGGGAACCGCAGCCTTCGTGGCATTCCTGATGAGTCTCTGCAACCACCGCTTCACCGCAACCCAGTACGCTCTGCTTTCGTCTCTCATGGCCGTCAGTCGCGACGTCATCGCAGCGCCTTCGGGCAGACTCGCGGAAATAGCGGGCTGGCCGATGTTCTTCTTTATCAGTTTCCTGGCGGCACTGCCCGGACTGGCAATGCTCTGGACCCTGAATCAAGACACGACTAAAAACAGGGACGGAGGCGCATTTTATTTACCTGGCTCATAACACCACCGTCAGCAAGAGCATGCCTCCGTCCCTGATTAGTTGGGGGGAGTACAGGAGCAGGAGAGCGATTCCGGAGAGTGATCGGTTACTTGTCCTTGCGGCTGACTTCCAACACCAGCAGCACAAAGGCGTTGGCACCGAGCGCCGGCAGTACGGGATCCAGCTGGGCCAAGCCACCGCCCAGCATTCCGGCGTCAAGCAGGACTTTCCAGACCAGGGCGGTACCGAGGCCAGCCACCATGCCGCCGACAACGGCGCGGGCAGATGTCCTGGGCCAGAGTAGCGCGGCCAGCAAGGCAGGGGTGAGGCTGGCCCCATAAAGCGTGTAGGCGTAAAGCGCAACGCTCAGGAACTCTTCCCAGAGGAAGGCGGGAAACAGGGCGAACAATCCGAAGCCCACGACGAGAACGCGTTGCTTGAACGTTGTCGTCATTCCGCCACCCAGGTCCATTGAGGCGGTCGTAGAACAGGCCAGCAGGTAGGAATCGGCAGTGGACACGATTACAGCGACCGCGGTTGCGGCCAACAGCAACCCGACCACGGGAGGGAACACTGTGAATGCCATTTCGATGATCACGTGCCCGGGGTTCGCCGGTGCGTTCGGCAGTAGAACGCGGCCGAACAGTGCGACACCGATGATCGCGCTTTCCAGCACCAGCAATCCCGCAAACGCTCCGAAGGCCGCGCGCCGGGCCGTTCGGGGTGACTCGGCCGCCATGAAACGCTGATACATGTTCGCGTCTCCCAGGATCAACAGAAATGGCGGAAGCATCACGTTGACCCATCCCAACGTCCCCAGACCCCCTGAGAGTCGCAACATCTGGGGATCGAACGGCTGGAGCTGTGGGTTCCAGCCGTTCCAGGCCAGCCCCAGCGCCACCAGGAGTCCGGTGCTCAACACGACACCGTTCACGACATCGGTCAATGCAACGCTGATCAAACCGGCCAGAGCGGTGTAAAGGATGATGAAGGCGGCGAAACCGACGCGCAGCATTGCCTGGTCCGCACCGGGAAAAATTCTCTCTGCTACGGCGGCGCCGGCGCGGTACTGGTACGAAACGATGACCAGGTAGGCCAGGATCAAGGCGACCGCACTCAGAACCTGAGCGATACGGCCAAAGCGAAGACCAAGAATCTGCGGGACGCTCGATGCGGGCAGTTCCCGAATCCGCGGCGCCAGGTAAGCCAGCAGGAGCATGCCGAGGATTCCGGATATGGGAAGAAAGAAACCGGCGACACCGGTCTCATAGGTGAACTCGCTGTTTCCGAAGAGTGAACCCGTTCCGATCCACGTGGCAGTCAGGGTCCCGGCCAGAACGGGGGCTCCGATCCTCCTGCCGGCAAGAGCGAAGTCCTCCGCTGAGCGAACCTTTCGGGCATGCCACACCCCGATGCCCGTCATACCCAGCAGGAACAGGACGATTACCGGAAGCGCCAGTTCCATCTAATAACCTTCGTCAGACAAAAAAATGCCGCGTCTCCGTCTTCAATCCCCCACGCCATTTACGGGTGACCAATCACTGGAGACGCGGCCCTCGGTCCAAACTTTTTGATGTAAGGGCGAGGTTGGCCCTATTCAATAGGAAGCTGGCAGATTTTGCAACCGACTCTTCTCCATTTCCTGGTCATTCGGACCGATGGAGGGTGGTTTTCAATTCCCGGGAGGATGTGGTAATTTCAAGCCAGTCTAAACGAAGTTAAGTCTACAAGAATTTGAAAGGGTTCGGGAAGAGGGCAAGTTCTCTGGCACCTCCAGGGACTGCCTGATTCTGTTTAACGGCTTTCACAAGAGAGGA
>CAZOZZ010000089.1:0-17395 GCA_964584435.1 uncultured Solibacteraceae bacterium
GGTGGCCAGGAACGGCCACCCCGACACGCTGTCCTGCGGGTTTTGGGTGTGCCTCAGTGGGGCAGGGGCGGGGGGGACGGGTCGTCGGTGTTGAGGGGGGCGAAGACGCCTGCGAGGTAGAGGAGGAGGCCTGCGGCGAGAAGGATGACGGAAGGGCCTGCATCCAGGATTTCGATGAGGCCGGTCGCCCCCTGGCCGATCCGTGACGAAGTGAGATCGAGGGTCGGCGTGCCGGAGAGCACTCCGTATATCTCGGCCCCGAGGCCGATCGCGATGCCTGCAAGCGCCGCCCCCCAGGAGAGTCGATCGCTCCTGGCTGTGGCAACGGGCTCCCGCGACCGATCGCGGAGGGCGGGGGCGGTCTCGTCGTCGAGGCGTGCCGTGCGGGCGATGATGGTCGCGGCCAGACCCTCGGGTGCCGCGGGCTCCGGCTGACGGCCGAGCTCGGAATCCAGCCATTTCGCGTTATCAAGAACCTGCCGACACTCGACGCAGTCCCGGGCGTGGCTCTCGGCGGCCGCAAGTTCGTGCCGCGGGTACTCTGCCAGAGGCAGCACTTCGACGAGCGTGTGAACGTGCTTCAAAGTCATGTCAGTCCCTCGGATGCCGATCGTTCGTTTCGTTTCACGGTGCGGCGCAGCCGGCGGCGCGCCCGAAACAGGAGTGTCTTCACGGTGCCGCTTGAGACCCCGAGTACGCTGGCAATGTCATTCACTTTCATCTCCTGGCGATAGTAGAGGAAGACTGCGGTTCGTTCCCCCGACGGGAGCGCCGCAACGGATCGCCACAGGCGCCGGCTGCTCTCGTCGGTGATGAGCTGACGGAGTGGATCGACTGTCGTAGCCACTGGTTCGTGGACCGGGTCGAGCGCAGTGCCCTCACGCGTGGTCACCCGGGCGTGGCGTCGCAGCCAGGTCTGCGCCAGCCGTACCGCGATGGTCGCAAGCCACGGATAGAACGGGCGACACTCGTCGAAACGGTCGAGGTGTTTGAAGGCAAGGACGAAGGCGTCCTGGGTCACCTCTTCGGCTCCCGTCGGTTGACGAACCATCATCAGGGTGAGGCCGAAGACCCGTCTCTGATAGATCTCCACCAGCCTTCCGAACGCGTCGGGGTCCCCGCCGCGAACTGCGCGAACCGCCGAGAGCACGGCGCTCCTCTCGGGCGTGATGACCGGAACAGGCCTCGCTCCTTCTGCCTCGATCCTCTTGCTGGACCCCGGCTGATTCACGCGTTTGGCTGATCTGCATCATCGACAAGGCCGAGTCCCATCGACACATAGACGAGCTTTCGCGCGCCGTAGAAGAGCGGGAAGAGCCCGATGAGGAGTAACGGCGGAAAGAGAAGCCCGAGGAAGCAGACGACAAGACCCTGGAGAGTAAGATCCACGGCATCCTGCTTTTCGCGATCCGAACGCGGCACTGCACGCATATAGGCGCCGAACGACTCGTAACCGGCTCGCGTCGCTTTGTGCCGCAAGCTCCTCCAGACCGCCACGACGACGCCGAGGACGATAAACGCGATGACCACCAGGCTCAATAGGACGAGGTAACGAACACTCACGAGATAGACCTCCTCAAAATATGGGTTTGTGAACCGGCGGCCCCTTGGGCCAGCGGTCTCTACCGGTTATACGATGCGAGATCCGCCCTGGTTGACAAGAATTGACAAGAATTGAGAGTTTCGCTCAAGGTTCGAAGAGAAGAAGAAGCCGAGGCTCCTGGATCAGTTCGACTTCCCCCAACCTAGCGCGTCCCGATGCGCCTGGGTCTGGGGCGTCGTGATCTCCAGGCCTTCGTAGAACTCCCCGCGATCGACTAGCTCGCCCAGACCCAGGGAGAGCAGACCCCAACCAGCCCACGCCTCCGGCCAGAGCCACCACAGGACGGGTGGAAGGGTCAGGCCGAATCCTATTCTCACGGCGACGAGGAAACCCCGCCGGACGGAGCCGGCACCGTGCCCCTCCAGAGACTTCCTCCGGAAATAAAGGACAAGTTTGATCACTCCAAGGACTCCGAAGGCCGACTGGGCCTCGAGCAGCGCCGCAGCGAACAGCGGTCCCGTCAACAGGGCATCCGCGCTGTGAATCGGAACGGACTCGGCGGCCCTTACCGGGTCGTACACACGGTCTATGCACAAGAGGGCCAGGAGACCTGTCCCGGAGGCGACCCAGCGGAGCGCGACGGGTGGGTCCACCCACATGAGCGTCAGGGCGGTGACTCCCAGGAAGGCCCCGAAAGCTGCGATCTCCCAGCTGAGGCGCGAACGACCGATGTTGAACACCGCGCGCCAGGCCCGCAGCGGCCGTCCCAGGTGAAGCGTGCTCACGGCCAGCGCCGCAGTGGCAAGGGGAACGAAGAGCAGGGCGTTCACTTCTACATTCCCCGCGGCCGCCGCCGAAATCCACCCCACCAGGGCAGCCGACGCCGTGGTGAAGAGCCAGAGGGGAAGCTCGGAACGTAGTGTGATCCCCTGCCCCGTATCGGGACGCGATCGATCGAATGATGCGATGACATCCTCGGTGAGCGACCACGTGCTCTCGGCGGGCCAGACTCCCTGTTTCAAGGGTCGGAAGCGAATGCGTGGACCAGCCGGCGTCGCGGGAAACCCCGGCGTGTCCTGCTCGCCTTCCAGAGGTCCGAAGCGAAGGGCCACGGTCGGACAGGCATCGACACAGGCCGGAGCCCGGGCGTCCTTGAGACGGTGATTGCAGGAGGTGCACTTGGTCATGACCGAGAGGCGATCGTCGTAGGGCAGCGCGTCGTAAGGGCAGACCCAACTGCAATATCGGCAACCGATGCAGCGCTCGGCGTCGATGAGGACCGCGCCAGTCGAGGCTTCACGGCCGATGGCCAGGGACGGGCACTGGCTCATGCACGGAGCGTCGTCACAGTGGTTGCAGGCCAGAGAGAGATGGAAGGTGGGGATACCGGGGCGCCGCTCTTCGTTAAAGGGAACCACCTGGCGCCAGCTCCTGCCCCATCCAAGCTCGTTCTCGGTGGAGCAAGCCAACTCACACGCGCGGCACCCGGTGCAACTACCGACATCGAAGAGGAAGCCATCGGTGACGTCGCCGTCGGGTCCTCTCATTCGGGCACCTTCTCTACCTCCACCCGGTTTTCGTGGAAGGCCGCACCGTGACCCATGTCCGTCTCCCGAGCCGCCGAGAGAATGTTAACCGCCGCTCCGTCCGTAAGCCACCAGCCGTTGGTCAGAGACACACAGCCGGCGCGCAGCCCGAAGTCCAGTCGAGATCGTACCTCCAGGGATCCCCGATCGTTGAACACCCTCACTCGCTCGCCGCCGTGGATCCCTCGCGTCAGGGCATCGGCGGGACTGATATCGAGCTGGGGAACAGGATCATGCACTCGGATCATCTGGAGGTTGCCGAACTGCGAGTGGATGCGGTTCTTCGTCGTCGGCGTCATGAAATACAGGGGGTGCTGCTCGCCGTCGCCGGCTTTAGCGGGCACCGCCTCGGACGGCGCGACCCACAACGGAAGCTCATCGACATGCCAACGTCGTCGAGCCTCTTCCGAGTACAGCTCGATCCTTCCCGAGGGCGTGGGGAAAACCAGGTCGGCGAAGGCCACCTCCTCGTGGCCTGGGGCGAGCACCGGCCCCTGCCGCAGGAGTTCCATGCTCAGACCGGCGAAGGGGGCCAGCCTGGCCGCAAGCCATGCGTCTATGTCCGCGTCGCCCGGCCCGGGAATGGCCGCGGCATCCCCCGGCAGACCAAGACGCTCGGCCAGCAGGCGGTAGATCTCCGACTCAGGCTTCACCTGTCCGGGAGGATCCAGGACCTTCTGCTTGAGCTGGATGTAGGGATGCCAGTAGGCACCGATGACGTCGGACTGCTCGAAAAGGGTCTTGGCGGGCAGGACGATGTCCGCCTCGCGCGCGGTGTCTCTGAGGAACTGCTCGACGACCACGCGGAAGTCCAGGCGGCGGAAGGCCTCGAGAACCGCGGAAGTATCCGGATTCTGGATGACGGGGTTGCCCCGCTCGACCCACGCCATTTTAAGCGGCGGATCCGTAGTGGCGAGCATGTCCGGACCCAGGCGAGCCGTAGAGATGCTGATTCGTGCTATGCCGTCGGGCTTCTCGGGCGGATAGAACGCGATGGGGTCTTTCACCTCGTCGAAGATCGCACTCTGGAGGTTGGCAAACTGCCATCCCGCTCCGGGCCGGCCGATGTTCCCGGTGAGCGCCAGGAGCGCGATTATCGCGCGCAGCGTCTGCCCGCTGTTGGTGTAACGCTGCATGCCGAAGCCGGCACAGATGGTGAGCGGCTTCACTGTACCCACGGCCACCCCCAGGCGCTCGATGAAGCGGGCGGGGACACCGGTAATCTCCTCCGCCCACTCCGGCGTGCAGGCCTCGACCGCCTCGCGGTAGCCCTCGTGTCCGACGACGTGGGTGTCCAGGAACGCCTCGTCCACCAGGGCTTCCCGGAACAGGATGTGGGCCAGAGCCAGGGCCAGGGCGAGATCACTGCCCGGCCGCGGCTGTACCAGCAACTCGGCCCGTTCGGCCGTCTCGGTGCGGCGGGGATCCACCACAACGAGCCGGGCTCCTGCCTCCACGGCGGTCTCGATGAAGGGCATCTGATGGATGTTGGTTTCCGCCGGATTCTTGCCCCACAGGAGGATGAGCCGGGCGTTGGCGAGGTCCCAGGGTGCACTGTGCTTGTTGTCTCCCAGCGTGAGGCGGGTGGATTCGAGGCCTGCTGGCCAGCAGAGGTCGCCGTAGGTCCCGGTGTAGCCTCCAAAGAGACGCCAGAAGGCGGTACCGACGCCGTTGAGCAGTCCCTTCGTGCCACTGCCCGAAAAGTAGAGGACGCTCTGGGGACCGTACTCCTCGCGAATTCGGAGCAGGTGGTGGGCGATCTCGTCAAAGGCTTCCGACCATGAGACCGGATGAAAGCTCCCATCACCGCTTCGTCGCAGCGGGTGAAGTATACGATCCGGGGATGCGACCCGTTCCACATAGCCGAGGCCCTTCAGGCACGGTCCCTCCGCCGTGGCAAGGTTGCCTGCATTGGGAAGCACGCGGCGCAGCCTCCCTTCCTCCACTTCCACCGTCATGGCACACGTGCTGTAACAGTTCCGCGGACAAGCCGTGGTGAAGACGCTCGTGGCTTTCTTCATGGGAGCATCAGTGCGAAGGTGCCGTCTCGATCTTCACCGCGGCGCCCGCATGTTCCGGTTCCCGGATTCGGTCGACCAGTTCCTGCGTCGCGGAGCTTGGGGGCGGGAAGAACCAGGTGAGTCCAAGCGTGACGACAAAGTTCAGGATCATGCCGACCGTGCCGATCCCCTGGGGGTCGATTCCCGAAGGGAGCACTCCAAAGGTCCAACGGCTCATTCCGAAGAAGACGGTCGCGATGATGTAAAAGGCGGTGAAGGAAATCCCGGTGAGCATACCGGATACGGCGGGTATGGTTCCCACGCGTTTGCTGAAGATTCCCAGAACGATAGTCGGAAAGAAGCTGGCTGCGGCCAGCCCGAAGGCAAACGCAACAACCTGGCTGACGAATCCCGGGGGATAGATTCCGAAAATGCCGGCGATGACGACGGCGATGCCGATGACCCCCCTGCCCACACGCAACCGTTGAGCCTCGTCGGCACCCGGCCGGAGGATTCGGAAGTAGAGATCGTGGGCCACGCTGGACGAGATCACCAGAAGGAGACCGCTGGCGGTTGAAAGTGCCGCAGCGAGGCCTCCGGCGGCAACCAGCGCAACGATCCAGTTGGCGAGGCCGGCCATCTCAGGTGTTGCCAGAACGATGATGTCCCGGTCCGGTCCCGAGAGTCCGGCGCTCCTCAGGGCAATCCGGCCGTCGGCTCCGGCAGCGCCGGCTGTGTCCAGCCACTGCTGGTGAGCAACTCTGAGGGATGTCAGTTCCGCCGCAGCCAGCGTTCCGTTTCGAAACACTTCGTTGTCTTCGCCCTCGGCGTACCGGAGCGTGCCGTCGCCATCATCCAACCAGAGAATCAGGCCGGTCCGTTCCCAGTTCTCGAACCACTCCGGCAGCTCTTCGGCGGTTTGGCCGTTCAGGCTGTCGATCATGAAGTAGCGTGCGAACGCCGCGGTCGCCGGCGCCGTGAGGTAGAGCATCGAGATGAAGAACAGCGCCCAGAACGCACTCCATCTGGCGGCCTTGACTGACTTCACCGTATAGAAGCGGACGATCACGTGCGGCAGTCCGGCCGTGCCGACCATCAACGCCAGGGTGACGAGAAAGACGTTGACCTTGTCCCACCCGCCGACGAATGTTTCGGTGTAGGCGGCAAAGCCGAGATCGGTCTGAATCTGATTCAACCGTTCCAGCAGGTAGACGCCGGAACCATCGGTTGCACCGACCAGTTCACCTCCGAGCCCCACCTGGGGGAACAGGTTGCCGGTCAGGCGGATGCTGATTGCGATTGCGGGTATCAGGAAAGCCGTTATCAGGACCCAGTACTGAACCACCTGTGTCCAGGTGATCCCTTTCATGCCGCCGAGTGTGGCGTACACAAACACAATCGCCATACCGATGACGACACCGACGTTGATGTCCACCTCCAGGAAACGGCTGAAGACCACACCGACGCCGCGCATCTGTCCGGCGACGTAGGTGAACGAGATGAAGATCGCACAGATCACCGCAGCCATTCGTGCCACGTTGGACTCGTACCGGTCGCCAATGAAATCCGGGACCGTGTAATGCCCGAACTTTCGGAGATACGGCGCGATCAGGAGAGCCAGCAGGACGAACCCGCCGGTCCAGCCCATGAGGTACATACCTCCCGCATATCCCATGGTCGAAATCAACCCTGCCATCGAAATGTAGGATGCGGCGCTCATCCAGTCCGCCGCGGTCGCCATCCCGTTCGCCCCTGAAGGCACTCCTTGTCCGGCGACGTAGAACCCCTTGGTATCGCGAACACGGCTCAGCCAGGCGATCGCAAGGTAGAGGCTGAAGGTGAATCCGACGAAGAGGTAGGTCCAGGCCTGTACGCTCACCGGGTGTCTCCATCCCGGCTCTGCTCGATCTCCCGATGGTGTTGATCGTCCAGGCGATTCATCAAGAGACAGTAGACGAGGATCAGGAGGACGAACGCAATGATGCTGCCCTGGTGTGCAAACCAGAAACCGAGCGGGAATCCGGTCCCTGGAAGGGTGTAAGCGTTCAGGCGGTCGGCGAAAAGAACTCCGGCGCCGAGTCCGACCGCAGCCCAGACCAAGAGGAGGACGCCCATGATGCGGACGTGGCGACGCCAATACCCCTGGAACAATGTCTCGGGACCGGTCGTTGTGGATTGGGATCGAGAGCTCATTTGGATCTCTGAGGTGTTGCGATTCTATCGGAGGGGAAACTTGAGGTCAACGCAACCCGATCATAGGACCGAGATCCTGCAATCCCGGCATTGAATTCGGATTGGGAGATGTGGCCTCGGGCCTGGGCCTCCCGGGCTTCGAGAAATGCAGTCTAACGTTCAGGATCAAGCGACGGGGAGCTGACGTTGCCGCCAGCAAGTCGCGACGGGTGACGATTACCTACTTTGCGCGCTCGTATCTGGTTTCGACGGCCTTGGCTTCCATTCCTTCGGGATGGATGTTGTATGCCGTGATCGTCAAATGGTCGTCATCAACGAGTTCATACTCGGTTCGCCAGCTCCATCTCGGTTGATCTTCGCCGACGTCGTACTCACCCTGAACTTTGAAACCGCTTTCAGTCGATTCGCCTTGTGAGAACATGATTGCGTAGTTCATGAGAAAGTCGTCGACCCAGGATAACTGGAACGACTTAGTGATTGAATTGAATGCGATCAGTTCTTCACCGTGTCTTGGTTTTCCCTGGATCGTGCTTTCGTAGGTGTGCCGAACGAAACGGCCATCAAGCACGTCCACGAATTCTCCGGTGATCTCAGACTCATCAGCGAGCTTTCCCGGTTGGAACCAGGTTCGGCTGGTACCTTCCCATTTTCCAATCAGTGTTTTAAGGAGCTCTTTCTGTGGCATTTGTGAAACCTGTCCTGTGTCGGTTTGTTCGGGGGTCGGTTCTTGAGCGTTTACGGAAACGACGAAAGCCAGAACGGCAATCGTCAAGACAAGGGCTGTTTGCTTCTTCATGAATTTCCTTTTGCCTGCGTGTGACAACATCACTCTGACGCTACGTCCTTATCCGGACAGCATGACCCTGGGAATACCGGGAACAGTTCTCCGCCCGGAATTATTCGACATGATGGATCATGGGATAGCCTGAAACGATTGTGCCATCAGTCGGACAGGCTCATAAAATAAAAACAGGACAGGCGAAGACATCGCTGTTTTTCTTCCTTTCAGTCTTTCTTCCTCGGTTCCGGCGCGGTCCAGAAAAATAGTCCGCCGAACCGCTCCTGGTTTGGGTTAGGATCGACGCCAACACACACAACACAGGCTGGGGAGGAAAGACATGAGCCGGTATTCGATCTCCGAATTCGTATCCAGTACATCGCAGAAGGATCGAGGTGAGGGGCTGTTCGAACTGGAAACAGAGCGGATGCTCGAGGTGAACCTGAGCGGCCTTGTCTGGACCAAGATGGGGTCGATGGTGGCCTACCACGGCGACATCAAGTTCACGCGGGAAGGCATCCTCGAGCACGGCATCGGCCGCATGCTGAAGAAGAGCTTCACCGGGGAGGGCGTACGGCTGACCAAGGCCGAAGGCGCCGGCACGCTGTACCTGGCTGACAAGGGCAAGAAGGTGTCGATCCTCAAACTCGAGGGGGAGTCGCTCTTCGTTAACGGCAACGACCTTCTGGCCTTCGAAGACGGGATCGAGTGGGACATCAAGATGCTGCGCAAGGTCACGGCGATGCTGGCCGGAGGCCTGTTCAACGTAAGGCTGGAGGGCCGGGGGTTGGTCGCCATTACCACCCATTACGACCCGCTCACACTCAAGGTCTCGGCCAATCGTCCCGTGACGACAGACCCCAATGCCACCGTGGCCTGGTCCGGTTCCCTGTCCCCGGAGTTCAAGAAGGACGTCTCGTTCAAGAGCTTCGTCGGCCGCGGCAGCGGGGAGTCGATCCAGATGTTGTTCCAGGGGGAGGGCTTCGTCGTCGTACAACCGTACGAGGAGGCCTATGTTCAGGCGGGCCCCAAATAGGGGGTCGGCTCCTATTTCCTGGAAGGAAGGCTTCTCTGGTAGTCGACGACGGCACCCACGATGACTCCAAACATCAGGTGGTCTGCGAGCTGAGGGACAAACGCCAGCGCGCGAATTGCGGGGATGGTCTGACCGATGATCAGAATGTCGAGCACCGCGATCAATGCTCCTGCTATCAATCCCCACAGCACTCGTCGGCGTGCCGGAAGAAGAGCACACAAGACGGCTGCCCAGAAGAACGACATGACACCGTGAAAGACGATCGCCGCCGCGATCAACCTCGAAAACAGAGCGTCGGAACCAAGCACGATGGCGCCTACGGCCAGTGTCGCTTCCCATGCATCACCACGGGTCACCAGAGCCCACGCCGTGGATGGAATACCGCCCAGGATTCCCGCCAGAACGGCCGCGGCCAGACTGTCGGTCCAGAATCGCTTTCCGAATCGCACGTCTCTATTAAGGGGGCAGAGCCCCCATTACCCTAATTCATTCTCCACCTATTGCAGGATAGGCTTCCGGACCACTGCCCAACTTCGCTCTCGCGGTTTCAGGCATAAACTGTGTCCTTCTTCATCTCTCGGGTGCGAGTCAGAAAGCCCCTGTGTCGCCGGTTAACCGCACCATCGCAGTAGAGTTCCGCAACCAGTTCTTTGAATCTGTCCTCGAGCCTCCCCGCTGTCATGTTGAGGGGCATAAAGTTCACGTCGAAAAGAGTGCACTTCCGCCAGTTCCCCGGTTCGATCAGTCGGCCACCTTCAGCCAGTTGCCGGTACAGCGGGGTACCCGGAAAGGGCGTCAGGACCGTCACCTGGACGTCATAGAGCCCCGTCTCCTCTACGAATCGGGGGATCTCGTCGAACACGTGTTCCGTGTCGCCATCCAGACCCAGAACGAAACAGCCGTTCAGCGTAATTCCGTGCGACTGGATCCGGTCTATGGCCTTGCGGTAGTAGTCGCTCTTGCGGTACTTCCAGTTGGACTTGAGTTCTATGTTATCGACGCCGGACGCGTTTGGTGACTCCAGGCCGACGAGCAACTGTCGGCAACCGCTCTCGGCAATCATCTGGAGCAGTTCGTCGTCCTCGGCGACCGAGATATCCGTTTCGGCAAACCACTTGACGTTTTCGCCGCCGATCGCCTCGACCAGTCTGCGGCCGTGACGCCGGTCTGCGAACGAGTTGTCGTCGGCCAGCTCGATGAACGGCCGCGACCACGTCTTCTTGATCTCCCGGATCTCTCGAACGACACGGTCGATCGGTTTGTGAACGTAGTTCGGCGTCAGCAGGATCGAGCTGGCACAGAAGCTGCATTTGAACGGGCAGCCCCGCGAGGTTTGCACGCCGAAGCGGTTGTAGTTGTCCGGATCCAGAAGATCGTAGCGAGGGATGGGCGACCACGACATGTCGTACCGATCGAAAGATCCGGCCTGATAGCGTCTCTTGAGCCGGCCACTTTTGAAATCGTTCAGTATCGCAGGCCAGACCGCTTCACCTTCACCCACGACAACCGCGTCGGTGTGACTCCCTGCTTCTTCGGGCAATGCGGTCACGTGCAGTCCACCCATCACGACCTTTGTCCCACGCGACCGGTAGATGCCGGCAATCCTGTAGGCGTCTTCGCTCTGTGCCGTGAACGACGTGATCGCCGCAAGGTCGCAGTCGGGAGGTTCTTCGACCGGGAACTCCCGGTACTCGCGGTAAACGATGTCGATGTCGTCGGGAGTGAGCGCAGCCAGTGTTAACAGGGACAGACTGGGCATCGCGAACAGCGTCCGGGCCCGTTCGAGGAACCCCGGCAGAACCATTCCCAACTCCATCAACTTCTCGTTCTCGGCACGGATACCACTCATGGCAATCAAGGCAACTTTCATCGGACTAAACCTCCAATCGTCAGGATTACGGCGGTAAGCAGGCACAGCACGGGTGCCGCGAAGATCTCGAAACGTCGCCAACCGAAGGCGATCGAAATGCAACAGGCCGGCATCAGGACGGCGCCGGCGATCATGGCCCAGGATGCGGTTCTCGCAAGCATTGTGGGCAGGACGACATCCTCAAGCGTCCCGGCCAGCAGAATGTTCAGCATCCCAAGGGCAACAAGAGCGACGTGGGCGAGCCGAACCATTCTTCTCGACAGAGAACCGTATCCGCCGAGCCACGTGTCCGACTGAAACTTCCACCCCATGTACAGGCCCATCAGGACACCCGTAAGAATTGAGATCCAACCTGCTATTTCGTTCAACATGACTACCTCCTGATCACAAAGTAGCGCCGGGATAAGGCAGGCGTGACCGGCAGGAGGACAGTTTTTGAACTGTCACAGGCGCAGTCTGGGTAGAATCAAACAGAAGCGGATCGCTTCGACTGAGGATCATGATGGCTATTGCAATCGACAGAAACAGTGACGTCTCCCTCCGGCGCCAGATCGTCGAGCAGATCGTGTTTCAGATCGCCACCGGAATGCTCAACCCGGGGGAGCAGTTGCCAAGTGTTCGGGAGATGGCACTTCGGCACAAGATCCACGCAAACACGGTCAGCAAGGCATACCAGGAACTCGTCGACCGTCACTGGGTCACGAGGCACCGGGGGCGGCGTATGGTCGTACGGTCGGTCGAGGAGCACCCGTTACCCCACGAAGAAGATCTTGACGACTTGATCAACGCCACCATCCGGAGTGCGCGGGAGAAGGGCTATTCCCTGCAACAGCTGAGAGAACGGGTCCGCGAGCGGTTGATGGCCGAGCCTCCGGACCACGTTCTGGTCGTTACGATCGAGGAGGCGATGGGCCGGTTGATTCAGACGGAACTTGCCCAAGCGATACCGTCGCCCGTGGACTTATGCCAGCTGGAAAAGTTCTCCGCAAACCGGGGCCCGGCGATCGGAGCACTGATCATCTGTATGCCCGGTGTGGTTTGGGATCTCGCGCAGTTGCTGCCGAGAGGGCGTTCCCTGGTTCCCCTGGAACCGTCAAAGGCGGATGAACAGGTTGGCCTGGTTCGAACGTTCGAGCAACCGTCCCTCATCGCCCTGGTGTCGATCAGCCCGTACTTCCTGTCTCTGGCCGAGGCGGTGCTGGCACCATTCGTCGGAACACGTCACACATTGGAAGCCTACCTCCTGCGGGATGGGGAATCGAAGGACCTGTCGGGAGCCGACGTCGTCTTTTGCGACAGCCTGACTGCGGGGCCTGTCAAGGCACCCAACGTGGTGCCCTACAGGATCGTCTCGGAACAGCAGGCCCGGGAAATCGGAGGCTTGATCCAGGCACGGCAGGACTGAAGGATTCTTGGGGAAAGAACAGCCCGGGGTTTAAACTTCGACGAGGCCACTGAACAGAGAGGAGATCAATTGTGAAGGCTGTTACTTTCTATCATTCCGTGATTTGACCTCGGTGCCAGGTGGCAGGTTTGTCACTTTCACGAGTTCTCAAGGATTTTCCCGATATCACGGTTAACAAAGTTGAATTGCTGACCAACCTGGGTCGCTCATACAAAGAGGGTGTCCATTTGATACCCACACTGGTGTCGGGACAGAGGCGACTCAGTGGAATAGTTTTGACGAAGAAGAAGATTCGCCAATTCATAGAGTCTCTATAAAGGATCACCAAAGGGGAGAAACATGAAAGCCCACAAGGCCGGACCCAAGTTTCTGATCTCAGCCTTCACGTTTTTGATTGCGGCGTTTCCGCTTACCGGAGCGGGCGCACAGGGAAGCTCGCAGTTCAACGCGGAGTTGCTTTCCGACGCGTCCGTCCAATCGGCGTTCCGCTACATCGAGAGCAATCGAGAAACTATCGTCGATGAGTGGATCAAGCTGACGGAAATACCCGCTCCTTCAACAATGGAGGAACGGAGGGCGGCTTATCTCCGGGAGCAACTGGAAGCACTTGGAGTGGATGAGATCTCGTCCGATGAACGAGGAAACTTGATCGCCACGATCAAGGGTTCCGGCGATGGACCGACCGTCGCTCTGGCGGCACACATGGATACGGTCTTCAACATCGACACGCCCATCGACGTGCGGCGGGAGGAAGAGAGACTCTATGCCCCCGGTGTCGGCGACGACACATCGGGCTGTATCGGCCTTCTCTGGGCGGTGCGCGCACTCAAGGACGCCGGGATCCAGACCAGGGGCGATTTGATGGTCGTCTTTACGGTAGAAGAGGAAGTGGGCCTGTTTGGCGCCCGGGCGTTCCTGGAAGATTGGCAAGATCGCCTCGACATGTTCATTGCTGTCGACGGCACGCTGGGCCAGATGAGTTACGGGGCCCTGGGCATCAGTTGGTTTAAGTTCATCTTCGCCTCGGACGGTTCCCACACCAATCGCAGCGCCGGACAACCAAATCCGGCAAAGGCCATCGCCAGCGCGATCTCACAGATATACACCATACCGCTCCAACCAGCTGGAAACGAGATGGGAACGGTCTATAACGTGGGTTTGCTGGGTGGCGGCAAGGTTTTTAACGCCATCTCCGAGGAGTCCTTCTTTACCGTCGATGTGCGTTCGGCGGACCCGGAGAAGCTCAAGGACATGGAGGACAAGATTCAAAACGCGGCCGAACATGCGGCCCAGATGGAAGGCGTACGCTTGAGTGTGGAGAGACCGCTCATCCTCCCGGCGGCCCAGATTTCAGGGGCCCTGGATTCGTCGATTGTTCAAACTGGCGTCGATGTTCTGGATGCGTTGGGCATGGAGGCGGAACTGACTCTTCGGGGTTCGACCGATGCCAACGTGGCCATGGAGATGGGAATACCCTCGATTTCGATCGGAGCAGCGAAGGGGGAAAGAGCCCATCAGGAAAGTGAAGGCATCGAGATTGAACCCATCTACGATGGAATCAAACAGATGTTGCTGCTGATGGTCAGTTTGGGGGGCAAGTAGCCAGACGCCTCGACGTGTTACGGTCAGTGGGTCATCGAATAGACGATCCAGTTGATCCCCATACGGAATGCATACCCGGAAAACCTGTTGGGATAGCACTCCTGGTCGAGAACGACCCGAACGTTGGACAGCCGAT
This sequence comes from uncultured Solibacteraceae bacterium, assembly GCA_964584435.1. GTDB lineage: Bacteria > Acidobacteriota > Terriglobia > 20CM-2-55-15 > 20CM-2-55-15 > CAZOZZ01. The sequence continues at coordinate 14,150 of CAZOZZ010000089.1, forward strand.
CGATGGCAAAGATGAACTGTTTGTCAGCTTTCGGCCAGTCGACCGCCCAATTGCCTCTTCGCCCAAACCCGCGGAAGTTGGCAAATCCCTCGCTATAGATCAACCGCGCAAAAACGAACTCCGAGCCGTCCACTCCGCCGTAGCCGCCCAACTGTTGCTGGGGAAAGAACTGTAGCGCAAGCAGGGGCAACGGGAGCAACGCTACACCGACGATCTCTAAAGAGATAGAAGAAAGGCGACCAGGTCGTCGAGTTCACTCCGGGTGAGGTGTGAAGTCCGGCCGTGACGGTCGGTCGGGTTCGCGTCAATCAGGACTGCGCCGAGAGTCCTCGCGCTGCCGTCGTGCAAGAACGGGGCGCTGTCCCAGAGGCCGCGGAGCGACGGCGTATCGAACGCGGGCCCGAAACGTTCGTCGAACCCACCACCGGTCCCGACGTCATGGCGGATGAATTCCGGGGCAAGTTCTATCGTGGAGTCGGTGTAGCGCGGAGGGACATGACATTCTGAACATCCGACATCGGATCGCATGAAAACGTCTCGACCTCGGTCCATTGCTTCGCTATCACTCGGCACAGAGGGACTCGCTTTGGGGTGGAGGCTGTCGACGTAGGCGGCGAGCGCGTCCAGATCGGCGGACCGGCCGGCGTTGGGCGCACCAATCGACGGATGGGGTATGCCCCCCCTCAACAGGCCGCTGCCGGCCTGAAGGCTCCGGATCGTGTGCTCGAAGTCCTGCACCTCATCCCTGTCGGCACTCCAGTGAAGCGGTCGCGTCTGACCGGCGCCCCGGACGCTCGTCGTATTCCGGGGTCCAAGCTCGGTGAACCACGTGCGGCCGTCATGTTCGCCCTCGGGGTGGCAGCTTGCGCAACTCATCCAGCGATCCCGGGCGATCTGGGGCGATTGGCTGGAGAAGAACACGATCTTCCCCCTCTGGATCTGGTCGGAGTATGGAATATCGGTAACCGGGATGCGAGCGATCTCGCGGAAGGCCACAAGGTCAATGATCGACACGTCCCCCGTCAGAGAATTGTTGACATACCCAGTGCTCCCGTCCGGAGATACCGCCATGCCCCGGGGGCCATGTCCGACGTCGACCTTTGCGACGCGCCGTCCGGTATCCAGATCGTGGATCATGACGTCGCCGCTGCCCAGGTTGGTGATATAGATCTGGGCTCCGTCCGGGGAGAAGGTGACGTCGAAGGGAAGGTTGGCGACGGTCAAGCCCAACGACAGGTCGATTCGTTCGCGCGCCAGATGCGAATTGGTCGAAAGGTCCAGGACGGAAACGGCGGGAAACAGGGTCGTATCGAACAGACGAAAGCGATTGGAAACATTCGACCGGATGTGAGGGAGATACCCTCGGCCGCTTTGAGGGTGGATCGCGATAAGTTGAGCCGTGTTGCTGTCCCCCCCGGTGTCGATGACGTCGACGACGGCACGCGCGAACCAGTCGATCACGGATACCCGGCCACTCCGCAGGTGTGTCACGTACAGCCACCGCCCGCTGGCGGAGCGGGCCACCCCGGCCGGTTTCGCTTCGACCGGGATGCGATCGACAACTTCCCCATTGCCGGGAGCGCTGGGGTCGAACTGGATAATGTCCACGACTCCGGCCGCGGCCGAAGTCACGTAAGCAAAGTGCCCCCGGATGCCGGTCACGACTCCGTAGGGCTCCGGGGATACCGGGATGAGTTGGTGGACACGAAGCATCGTCGTGTCGACAACGGCCACGTGATTGCTTTCCTGGCAGGCCACGAGGAGTCGACTCTCGTCTGGGGAGAGCGACAGGGTGCGCGGTGTCTTTCCGACCGGAATCTCAGCCAGCTTGCTCCGGGTCGCAACGTCCAGGACCGACACAGACCCGGAATCGGGATTGGCAACGTAGAGCGTGCGCCCATCGTTCGAAAGCAGAATCGTCCTGCCCGAATCCGGTACGAGGCGCAGCGAACACCCGACGAGCGACTGGGTGATGATCGCGATGACCAATACTCCGGTAGCTGCCATGAGTCGAGAGATTGGGGATCTCATTCCCTGTACCAAACCATATCGGCCCTGTTTATCTGCCTCTGCACGGAATTCGGGTACAGGTTACAGGTTGCACTGGAGAGGGTCAAACTCTTGGGACACAGCAGGTTGTGATCGATCACCACCCACGGATGAAGATTCATGACGTGATATGCTCCGTTCAGTTCGCTTCGCTGGAGTTGACACGACGAGCTGCATTTCGGGAAACCTGCTCTCGGTCGAAACACCCGAATCTATACCCGTCAAGAGATGAACGTTGCCCACCACCTCGTACGCGCTGGTCTTCACCTTGGCGACCGACCTGCAGTCGCGGTGGGAACGAGCGTCGTGCTGCATTATCGCGAGTTGGCGTCTCGCACCTCGCGGATTGCCGGCGCGTTGCGCGGCACTCTCGGTCTCGAACCCGGCGACCGCGTCGCACTTACCCTCGGCAACTGCCCGGAGTATCTCGAGCTGATCTATGGTTGCTGGCACGCCGGACTTGTGGCTGTACCGATCAACGCCAAACTGCATCCGAATGAGTTCGCATACATGTTCGAGCATAGCGGTGCGAAAGTCGGTTTCACGACTCCGGAACTGACCGAAGCCGCGGCCGGTTGCAAGGTTCTGCCCAAGCTCGTCGACGTCGGCAGTGCCGATTACCAGGGCCTTCTCTGTGCTCCCGAACTCGCAATGGAAAGTCGGGCTCCGGACGATCCGGCCTGGATTTTCTACACGAGCGGCACCACCGGACGGCCGAAGGGTGCGACGCTCACCCACCGTAACCTGCTGGCCATGAGCTTCTGCTACGTTGCCGACGTCGACCCCGGAACCCCGTGGGGCGCCATCCTGCACGCTGCACCAATGAGCCACGGATCCGGGCTCTACGGCGTTCCGAACGTCATGCAGGCGGCATGTCACGTCATCCCGGAAAGCGGTGGCTTCGACCCGGCCGAAATCTACGAACTGATCCGGACGTATCCCGACATCTCGTTCTTCGCCGCGCCGACCATGGTCAAGCGTCTGATCGACCACCCGGGAGATGAGGACACTCGGAATCTGAAGACCATCATGTACGGCGGCGGCCCCATGTACGTTGAGGACTGCCGCGCAGCGCTCGAACGATTCGGACCGAAGCTTGCGCAACTCTACGGACAGGGTGAGAGCCCGATGACGATCACCGCGCTAGCCCGCATTTCTCATGGATAGAGTCCAAGGCTGTGTTTTGGAGCAGGAAAA
>CAZOZZ010000090.1:0-17295 GCA_964584435.1 uncultured Solibacteraceae bacterium
CCGTCTGGCGCTCAGCACCGGAGACGATACTCGCGGCGCCCGCGCCGCAGCACAAGCTGGATTGGACAGCCCATTTGGTGGTGAGTGTGACCCTCGGTAGGGCCCCGTTGCTATCCGTTCCTGTCGGTACTCATTGCTTGACAGCCACGCTCTTGGAGACATAATCTATTTTTTGCCAGACGAAGAAGACTCAAGGAGATAACTGGAATGATCATAACAAAACGGTCGATTTTCGGGATGGTGTTGACGGCCATGCTGCTCTGTCAGACAGGGTTGGAGGCTGCCGAGCAAGGCCGTCGTGGAGGAGGAGGCCGCGGTGGTCGGTCGCGACAGGCTGAGCCGCCGAGAAACCCTTTTCTGCCAACGGTAGACTCACAGGAAGAACTCGACGAGTATCGCGTGCTGATGGCCGAACAAAGCCCGGTGACTCGCCTCACTCTGGCGGACACGTTCACGACGACATATCCGGAAAGCGAACTCGGACACCGTGTCCTGCGCGCTCGAGTAGACACCTATATGGGAATTCAGAACTTCCAGACTGCGATTCCCGCGGCTGAGGCGGCGGCGGTGGCCGAGTTGGCCTTCTTTGAGTCGAAGATGGCGTTCGTTGAAGCTCAGGAAGCCGAGGAAGCTCAAGAAACCAGGGAGTCTGCAGAATACCAGGCCTTTACCACCGAGCATGCGGACGCGGAACGATTCTTCAGCCGTGTTCTGATGGAGGCCAATGCCAGGATCGGAAGGTTTGAGGCCGTCGTGGAGGCCGGTGGGAAGTTTTTTGCGGCCGAGAACGCCCTCTTCGAGATGTATGAGGCCAACGCAGACAAGAGTACACCCGAGTACCAGCAGGCCTTCGATCGGCATCGAGGGATGCAGTTTCTCTATTTTCAGAACATGATCGGCGCACATCAGAATCTCGGCCACCCGGATATGCTGGTCGAAACAGCCGAGGAAGCCCTTGAGCTTGATCCTGAGAACCTCGCGTTTCTGATGGTGCTTTCCGACACCATGGCCTCGCGGCCTTCCACTGACGAGGACGTCCTTGAGGACCAGATGGACGTTGCGGAGGAGCATGCGAAGAAGGCGCTCGAGAAAGTTGAGCAACTCCTTGCCAGCCCCGCCTCGATGCAGATGGCCGAAGCCCAGAAGGCTGGCCTCCAGACGGCCGTTTATGCAACGCTTGGGCGAATCCGCTACAACCTGGAAGACTACGGCGACGCTCGTGAGCTTTACGAGCAAGCGGTTGAAGCTTCCCCTCGGGATTCCTCCTCTAACTTCTTCCTGGGCCTCTGCTTCGCAAGAGAGAACAAGGGAGATGAGGCACTCGAGTCGCTGGCGAAGGCGGTTTTCCTGAAAGGGCCTGAAGAGCCACAGGCACGGTCCATGCTGGAGCAGATCTGGGAAAACCTCAAGAAACCCGAGGATGGCCTGCCGCAGTTTATCGAAGAGCAGGGACAGACGATCGGTAACCAGTAGTCGGATTCAATTCGGAATGGGACAGGGGCGGCTCGATTAGCGTCGGGCCGCCTTTTTTACGCAGACGACACTCATGAGAACCGCAGACGAACTGGAACAAGCCCTGGGGTACAAATTCAATTCGTCCGACCTGCTTGATAAGGCCCTCACGCATAGTTCCCACGCACATGAACAAAACATGGGTCCGGGGGGAGACAACGAGCGTCTGGAGTTCCTGGGAGATTCCATTCTCGGATTTCTGATCAGCGATTTCCTTTATCAGGCCCGCCCTAACCTCAATGAAGGACAACTGTCTAAGCTGAAGGGCTTCCTTGTCAGTTCTGCGAACCTGGTCAAGTATGCTGAGCAGATTCAACTGGGCGACTATCTGCATCTGGGAAAAGGCGAAGAAAAGACCGGTGGCCGTCGCAAGCAGGCGTTGCAGGTTGACGCTTTCGAGGCCGTGATTGCGGCGATCTACCTGGATGGCGGGCTTGAGGCGACTCGCAAGGTCGTCCTCGGTTTTTTTCTGTCCCAGATCGAGGACGTGTCTGAGACCTCAGAGCGGATCGCCGATTTCAAGTCGGCCCTGCAGGAAGACCTGCACGCACGGGGCGAAGGAACTGTCCGCTATACAGTGATCTCGGAGACCGGACCAGACCATCAAAAGCTTTTCACAGTCGCCGTAGTCGTCAATGGCGAGACGCTTGCACAGGGCGTCGGCCTCACGAAGAAAGCCGCTGAGCAGGCCGCCGCAATGGAGACGATACAGGTCCTGAGACGGGAGAATCCCGGAGAGAACTAGGGCCCGCTGGAATAAGCCTGTCAGAATGAATAGAATACTTGTGGCATGAACGGAGAGTTGAACCAGACAAAGTCGACCGCACGGGAATACTTCGAGTCCCTGGTCATCACCGTGATTCTCGCCTTGTTCGGCACGACCTTCATCGTTCAGGCATTCAAGATTCCCACCCCGTCGATGGAGAACAGCCTGCTGGTCGGAGACCATCTGCTGGTGAACAAGTTTGCATTCGGATCCCGGGGATCGTTTGTAGATACCATCTTGCCTTTCAAAAGTGTGGGACGGGGCGACATCATCGTCTTCAAGTACCCCAAGGATCTGACCAAGCACTACGTCAAGCGTGTGGTCGGGTTGCCAGGAGATCACCTCAAGATCGTAGACAAGCAGGTGTTTGTGAACGGTGAACCGATCGAGGAATCTTACAAGATGCACACCAGTCCTCCAGGTGCGTACGCCGACCCTTTCCGAGACTTTTTCCCACCACGGCCGCATCCGGGTCGACGTTACGGCGGTGTGGACCAGGATCCTTACTGGTATGAAGATCACGTGGTCGACGACGAGATCCTCGTTCCCGAAGGCTCTTATTTTGCGATGGGTGACAACAGGGACAACAGTTCCGACAGTCGTTATTGGGGGTTCGTGCCGCGACAGGAGGTTATCGGAAAGGCCCTCGTCATCTATTGGTCATACGAAACCGATTCCGATGAATACCTGCGAACTGCTGCCGGAGACCGGGTTCAGCAGATCGTGGATCTGGGCACGAATTTCTTCAGGAAGACCCGGTGGTCCAGGGCGTTCAAAATCATCCGTTAATGGAGCGCTCTCCCGACACAATGACACCTAAATCCTCGGTTCTGCTGGCAGACGGATTGTTGACGGTCGCCCTGACCGGACTCTTTCTCATCGCGCTGCCCGGGCAGCAAGCGCCCCGGGCAGAAACATTCGACGAGGTGTCCCCTGATGCCGCTCGGTCATTGCGCGGCAAAATAGTGGGGATCATGGTGGCCGACGAAACTCCGACGCGCCCTGCGGATGCAGCTCGAACGATCGTGGCCAGCGAAATCGAACTGGAGTCGTTCGTGTTGTTTGCCATGGAGGACGATATCCCGGCCAAGGTCGACCATGTCGACGTCGAGATCGAGCCGGGGCTGGTTTCGGCTGCGACCCAACTCACGTTCGTAGCGGAAGAGGCGAGCGGCAATCCCATCCTGGATTTTCTGATAGGCGGCACACACAGCCTCTTTGTACAGGGGCGGCTGGAAGCCAAGGGAGGGCGTGGAAAATTTGACCTCCGATCTGTTCGTGTCGATGGGATTCCCGTTCCCACCCTGATCGTTGAGGCGCTTGTGGATCGCTATGTGACCCCCAAGTACCCCAAGGTCGACCTGTCGGAACCCTTCGACATCCCCTGGGGTATTGAAGAACTGGTCCTGACCTCCAACCTTGTCACAATCACCTACTGACCTTGACGGGGAGTCAACGCAAAGGCGCAGAATCGCAAAGGACGCGAAGTTCTGTGTGTCAGGACGTCTGTCTGCCCCGGAAAAACAGAGTTTGCGATCTCTGCGTCTTGGCGTCTTTGCTTTGAATTCCCCGCCGTATCGTCAGGATTTTACGGCTCGAAAGATGTAGCTGACCTTCGAGCGTTCTTCTTCCAATACGTTGAGGTGGAGGTCGGAGAGTTGCTGCTTGAAGTCTTCCATGTAGAAGTAGCCGAACTTCATGATCCGGTCGGCCATTCGGAGCCAGAAAGGAATCTCGTTCGGGCTTGCGATGGTCTGGCAGACAAACTCACCATTCACGCGAAGCACTCGTGAGATTTCAGCCAATGCCCGATCGTAGTCGGTGAACAGGTGAAGTGCAGCACAGCAGATCACCGCGTCGAATGATTCCGAGTTGAACGGAAGATCGAGCGCGCTGCCGCGCATGTAGCAGACGTTCGGGAGACCCTGCTCCTCGGTGAGCTTGGCCGCCCGTTCGAGCATCTCCCTGGAAAGGTCCAGGCCGACGACCTTTGTGTCGTCACTGCAACTGGCGATGCTCCTTGTGAAGTTTCCGGGGCCGCACGCCAGGTCGAGGACCAGGCGGTGTCGCTCCGGTTCCATCATGGTGGTTATGCGGCGGAGGTCCTCCGGAAAGGACCGTCCGCTTGTCATGCGGTAGCCGACCGGGCGCCAGAGGTTGTCGTAGACCAATATCGCCGGGGTGAACTGGAGTAGATGTTGAATCGGAGTGATTTCCTCTTCCAGATCGGGGCAGAGGTCCAGATAGTTGTCGCGAAGGGGAAATGCACTCTTACAATCCTGGCAAACGATACGATCGTGATCGCCGTTCCGCGACCCGTTGGTTCCGAGCCATGAGGTGGCGTGGGAACGACAGGTGGGGCAACGCAGAATCTCCACTGCCTCGCGGAGCGCCATGTTACCCGGGCCTTCTTGTTTTTCAACTTTCGCAGTGGCTGACAACATCATGAGCAGAGATGAAGATTAGGCGATGGGAATGGTCCTGTCAATTCCTGCCTGATAAAATGGGAAGTTCCAATGGGCTTTGAACTCGCATCGACGTATCTTCCACGCGGTGACCAACGTACGGCGATTGATCAGTTGGTTCGCGGGTTAGAGAACACGGAACGGCACCAGGTGTTGCTTGGTGTCACCGGTTCCGGGAAGACGTTCACGATGGCCAAGGTGATCGAAGAAGCCCAGCGTCCGGCCCTTATCCTTGCCCACAACAAGACGCTGGCCGCCCAGCTTTACCACGAATTCAAGGGTTTCTTCCCAAAGAACGCCGTCGAATACTTTGTCAGCTATTACGATTACTACCAACCCGAAGCCTACATCTCGTCAACGGACACCTACATCGAAAAGGAATCCACGATCAACGACGAGATCGACCGCCTCCGCCTGTCGGCGACCCGCTCTCTGTTCGAGCGGCGCGACGTCGTTATCGTTTCGTCCGTTTCTTGTATCTATGGCCTGGGTTCTCCGGAGGCCTACTACGGCATGCTGCTGATGTTGGAGCGAGGTCAGACCATCTCGCGCAGGGACATACTGTCGAAATTGGTCGAGATTCTATACGAGCGGAACGATGTGGACTTCAAGAGGGGGGCTTTTCGTGTCCGTGGCGACACCGTGGAGGTCTACCCGACATACGAGAACATCGGTTACAGGATCGAGTTGTGGGGCGACGAGGTAGACAAGTTGAGCGTTTTCGATCCGTTGACGGGTGATGTGACCGAGAGCCTGGACAGGTTGACGCTCTATCCGAAAAGCCATTTCGTTCTTCCACGGCCACGGCTGGAAGGCGCAATTCAATCGATACGTGCGGAATTGAAGGACTGGGAAGAACTACTTGAACGACAGAACAAGTTGCTCGAATCGCAACGCGTGCACCAGCGTACGCTCTTCGACATGGAGATGATCAAGGAGGTCGGTTATTGCCACGGCATCGAAAACTATTCGAGGCATCTGACCGGGCGCCAGCCGGGACAACCGCCGCCGACTCTTCTTGACTACCTCCCCGAGGATTGTCTGATGTTCATTGACGAGAGCCACCAGACGGTTCCCCAGTTACGCGGCATGTACAAGGGGGATCGGTCCCGCAAATCCAACCTGGTCGATTATGGATTTCGGCTGCCTTCGGCTCTGGACAACCGACCGTTGACGTTCGATGAATTCAAAGGCCGCGTGGACCAGCTGGTTTATGTTTCAGCAACACCGGGTCCTTACGAATTGACACAGTCGGGTGGTGTCGTTGTGGAGCAGGTCATCCGGCCCACGGGGTTGACGGACCCTGCCGTTGAGGTGCGTTCCGTTCGTGGCCAGATCGACGATCTGCTGCATGAGATCCGGGCGCGGGTGGAAGCCAAAGAACGAGTGCTCGTAACGACCCTGACGAAGCGGATGTCGGAGGATCTGGCGGAGTACTACACCGAAGTTGGCGTCCGTTGCCGCTACCTGCACTCGGAGATCGTTACGCTGGAACGGATCAAGATCCTGCGGGGGTTGCGGCGAGGGGATTTCGATGTGCTCATCGGAATCAACCTTCTCCGTGAGGGCCTGGATCTACCTGAGGTGTCCCTGGTGGCGATTCTCGATGCGGACAAGGAAGGATTTCTTCGGTCATCAGGCTCTCTGATTCAGACTATTGGGCGTGCCGCGCGGAACGTTAAGGGCATGGCGATTCTCTATGCGGATCGAATGACCGACTCGATGAAGCGTGCGATCGATGAAACCGACCGGAGGCGGGAGATTCAACTCGAATACAACATCGAGAACGGCATCACACCGGAAACGATCGTCAAGCCTGTCGACATGGTACTCGTTGCGGTTTCAGAGGCCGACTACGTAGCGGTTCCATCAGCTGAAGCCACAGACGACACAGAGGAAGATCCGACAAAGATCGGTGAGTCGATCGAAAAGCTCGAAAACGAAATGCGTGAGGCTGCGAAACGGTTCGAGTTCGAGCGTGCGGCCGAGCTCCGGGATCGGGCAAAAGCCTTAAGAGCGAAACAGCTGGAAGTGTCCTAGCTTCATGATCAATGGCTCGACCCAGACGATCGGTCGGTCCGAAAAGTCGTTTTTCAACGCGGAGACTCAGAGTACGCGGAGAAACGCGAAGGGCAGAAACATAGAAGTCCTCTCCGTTTCCCTTCGTTTTCTTCGTGTCTTCGTGTTGAAATTCCGGCCGTGGCGTTTTGTGGCGTCGTTCACGTCAGGCTCGACCCGGCGCGGTGCTGCCCGTTCCCTGACGCCGCCCGACGATGGGTACGAATCGGTTCGTGAAAGGGCTTCGGGATGTTAGACTTTTAGCAACAAGGAGAGAACCATGCGATACGTCTGCACCTTGAGTCTGGTAGCACTGATCGGGCTGCTTCCGACCGGTTTGTTCGGGCAGGTCCCGGGAACGGAAACGCCTGCGGCACAACCCGAACCTCAGGGGCCTAACTACCTGTCGATGGGCAATGCAGCGTTCGAGCAGGACAACTACGCCGAAGCCCTCGAGTTATATCTCCAGGTACCCGGGATCGAGGCAACACCGTACGCCGTAAACCGCCTCGGCCTGTCGTATCACATGCTCAACCGGCTCTCCGAAGCGGAATCCGTCTACAAGAATGCGACCCGCGGAAACAAGGAACTGTCTGCCGCCTACAACAATCTGGGTGCGCTTTATTACGGCCGCCGCAAGTTCAAGGACGCCGAGAACAGGTTCAAGGATGCCTTGAAATATGACGCACAGAACCGCGTGCTGAGGCAGAACCTCCGTGCCGCCAAATACGCCCGGGAAAACGGAAAGCAGATTCGTCCGGTCCTGTTGGAGCTGATGAGCGAAAACCCACTGCTGGTCCTGGAGCGTGAAGGCGACGTCGTAAAGGTCGTGATGTTGATGTCGCCCGAGGTTCTGGCTGAGGTGACCCTGCAGGGAAAGAAGGGCGATTCTTACCTCGCTCGCAAGATGTTTGAGGATGCCATCATCGAGTACCAGCGTGCGATCAAGATTGACCGCTACGATCCATCGATCATCAACAGGCTCGGAATCGCGTACCACCAGAGCCAGCGGCTCAAGGACGCCGAGAAGCAGTACAAGGCTGCCCTCAAGATCAACCCCTATTACCTGGAAGCCCTCAACAACCTGGGTTCGATCGAATACACCCGGAAAAGGTTTCGACGGGCCATGAATTACTACGGCAAGGCCCTGGATATCCGTCCGAACTCCCCGACCATCCTCCAGAACATCGGGTCGTGTCTGTTTGCCATGGAACGTTTCGAACAGGGATTGCAGATCTATATCCGCGCCCTGCAGCTGGACCCTGACCTGTTTAATCATGTGGGTGGGTTCGGGACGTTGATCCAGACGTCGCAGCGAAACGAATCGATGGTTAATTTCTACATGGCGAAGGTCTTTGCCAACAGCGGCGACAAAGACCGAACCATGTCCTATTTGTACAAGGCCGTCGAAGAGGGTTTCAAGAACGATAAAATGCTTCGTGGAGATCCGGCTTTCAGCCTCCTGGCCGATGACGAGCGGTTCATCCAGTTGCTGGCTTCGTTCGGCTAACCGTCCGCGGACAACCCTGAATGGAATATCTGGATTTTGCGGCCGATGTTGCCCGGTCCGCCGGCGAAGTTCTGCGCCACTATGCGGGTCGGGACAAGAAGGTCGAGCACAAAGGCCGAGCCAACCTCGTAACGGTTGCGGACAGGGAAAGCGAAGCGTTGATCATCCGGGAAATTCACGCCCGGTATCCGAACCACACAATTCTGGCTGAAGAATCCGGTCTGGTCGATCAGTCCAGCCAGACCCCGGCTTCGGACCGTTGGATCATCGATCCGCTCGATGGAACCACCAATTACGCCCACCAATTTCCGATGTTCTCCGTTTCAGTGGGTTTCGAACGGGACGGGAGAATGATGTGCGGTGCGGTGTACGATCCGGTCCGCGATGAGATGTTTACCGCGTCGCGTGGCGGAGGTGCGTTTCTGAATGGGGAAACGATTTCCGTTTCCGGCGTTTCCAGTCTTTCCGACGGTCTCCTGCTGACGGGTTTTCCCTACGATTTCCGTGAGAAAGTCGAGCGTGCCCTGGATCTGTTCCGATCCTTTCTGGTCTCTTCTCAGGCGGTCCGCAGAGCCGGTTCCGCGGCGCTGGACCTTTGTTACATCGCATGCGGACGCTCGGATGGGTTCTGGGAACTGGATCTGAACCCGTGGGACACAGCGGCCGGCCTGGTTATTGCTGAGGAAGCTGGTGGGCGAGTGACGGATTTCAGCGGAGGTCCGTTTTCAATCTACTCCAAAGAGATTCTGGCCTCGAACGGCGCGATCCACGAAGAGATGATGACCGCGATCGCCAATAGCGATTGAGGGTGACATCCCGAAACCTCCTGTCTTAACATTGCTCACACATATCTTTTAGAAGGTGGAGGCATTCATGATCCGAGTGTGCGCGCTCGCCCTGGCAGCATCCTTGCTGTCCCCAAGCCCCGTCTATTCCCAGAAGATGGACTCTTCCGGCGGGATGACCACCGACGATGCTCTGGACATCGTGGGCATATCCAACCCTGAGATCTCACCCGACGGTGAATGGATTCTCTATTCACGATCCGATCTGGTATGGGAGGACAACGAGAGGGACTCCCACCTGTGGATGGCCTCGGCTGACGGTACCGACAACTTTCAGTTCACTTCCGAAGCCGGCGATAGTTCACCTCGATGGTCTCCGGATGGGAAGACCGTGGCTTTCCTGTCGTCGCGTCGGGGCGGTGAATCCGACGCTGGGAACGAGGCCGGCGAAGAGGGTGGACGGCAGATCTGGCTGATACGGACTCGCGGTGGCGAGGCCTGGCAGCTGTCCGACCACGATGGTGGCGCGTCTGCTTTCGAGTGGGCCCCTGATGGAGCGTCGATCATTTTTCGAGCTTCGGAGGCCAAGTCCAAGGAGGACAAGGAAGCAGAAGAGGGAGGCGCCGACGCGATCTACGTGGATGAAGGGCCCAATGGTCAGGGCCGGGGTGATTGGTCCAACCTCTGGATGGTCGATATTTCCGACAGAAAAGAACGCCAGATCACGACTGGTGAATGGGCCGTCTCCGGTTTTGCCGTCTCTCCCGACGGCGCCAGGATCGCCTTTCACGCCCGGACCGACCGAGAGCGCAACAACGGAAACCTGACCGAAATCTATACCGTCGAGGTGGCTGGCGGGAAGATCGAACGCCTGACCGAGAACGGCGCACCGGAATCGGGGGTGAAGTGGGCGCCCGACGGCAGATCGATTTCTTACATGGCTGCACACGACAGCGAATGGGAACTCTACAATCGCAAGATCCGGATGATGGATCTCCAGACCATGGAATCCCGGGTCCTCACTGCCGCGTTTGAAGGGAACATCGGCACCTACGAGTGGACTCCCGATGGGACGAAGATCCTCTTTGCAGGCCAGCACCGAACGATGAACAACCTGTTTGAGGTTGATACGGCTACAGGAAATGTTAAGCAGATGACCGAAGTGGAGGGGGTCTTCCAGGTGGCATCCTTTTCAAAGGATCGGAAGCGGGCTGCGACACTGTATGAAACGCCGCAGAAGCCCCGCAGTCTGTACCTGCTGGATGGCACCACGCTCGAGCGCAAAGAGTTGGTAAACCTCAACCCACAGGTCGAGGACCTCGTCATGCCGAGGTCAGAGGTTGTGAGCTGGACAAGCCGTGATGGAACGGAGATCGAAGGCGTTCTCCATTTGCCCGCCGATTACGAGGAAGGAATGCGGATTCCCTTCATCATGAACATCCACGGCGGTCCGGCCGGTGTGTGGAGATACAATTTTAATTCTGCGGCGGCCGTGTACGCCGGTCTTGGTTACGCTGTGTTGTCACCGAATGTTCGCGGCAGCAGCGGCTATTCCGACGACCTGTTGCGCGGCAATCTGAATGACATTGGGGGCGGCGACTACTGGGACGTCATGACCGGCGTCGACGCCATGGTCGAACGCGGTATCGCTGATCCGGAGCATCTTGGCGTGCGGGGATGGAGCTACGGCGGCATCCTGGGCGGATGGACGATCACACAGACCGATCGGTTCAAGGCGGCGTCGCTTGGGGCGATGGTCGCCGACTGGACGTCTGAGTACGCCATGGGCTTCAACAACGACATCCGGTACTGGTACATCGGAGGGACTCCCTGGGAAAACCCCGAAGGCTACCGGAAGCAGTCCGCTTTTACCTATATCGATAACGTCACGACACCGACGATTCTCTTTCATGGAGAACGCGACACGACCGACACGATCGGGCAGTCGATGATCTTCTATCAAGGGCTGAAGGACCGGGGCGTGGATACCCGCTTTATCCGCTTCCCGAGGGAACCCCACGGCTTCAGGGAACCGTCCCACCAGAGAATACGAGACATGGAGGAGATCGCCTGGTTCCAGAAATATATCCGGGGGGTGGACTTTGAAATCCCGGAGAGGAAGAAGGACGAAGAGGCCGGCGATGAGGAGAATAAGCCGACCACCGACGGCTCGAATTGAAATAGGGACGGAGGCCCTTACACTTCCGGGCTCGGCCGCATCTTCATCACTAACAGTGTCCGGTCGTCCTGGGATGGGCAGCACCCGGCGAATTGACCTACCTCCTCGTTTATTGCTGCGACGATCTGATTGGGATCTTTGTCCCGAAGGTCTTGAACCAGTTGAGCCAGCCGTTTCAGACCGAATTCGTTCCCGGCTTCGTCGTGCATCTCCACGATTCCGTCAGTATAGAAGACCAGTATTTCGCCCTCGCTGAGAGTGATGGTCTCTTCCTGGTACTTCGAATCCGGAAACAGTCCCAGCGGTATTCCTGCCAGATCGAGGAACCCGCAGGACCCTTCCCGGATACGAATCGGATAGGGGAGCCCGGAGTTGGCGATCGTGATATGCCGCGTCTTGGGGTCGTAGACGGCATAGACCAGCGCGATGTACTGAGTCGCAATCGGTCGTTGGTGTAACGATTTGTTGACGAGTTGCAGCATCTCGGCCGGAAGGTACTTTCGGGTTGCCCGAGTCCTGATGATGCCGCTTGAGAGCGCACCATAGAGGGCGGCCGGAGCCCCTTTACCTGAGACGTCTCCGACCGTTATGGCAACCCTTCCGTCATCGAACCGTATCAGGTCGTAAAGATCGCCTCCGAGATGAGCAACGGGAATGAACGATACGGCCAGTGGGAGTTCTCCGAATGAAGAAATTACTTCGGGAAGCAACTCGCGCTGAATTTCGCGTGCGATTTCCAACTCATTGTCGAGCCGCCGCTCATTCTCGAAGACCTTCTCGTACAACTCCGCATTTATCAGAGCCGAAGAGATTCGGCTTGCCAGGGTCATCAGCAGGCGTTGGTGGTAGTCGGTGAAATAGTCTTTCTTCCTGCTTTCCAGGTCCAGGACACCGATGACGTGACCCTTCGACACCAGTGGAATGACCATTTCGGAAACGGTTTCGCCGTGCACGTTGATATATCGGCCGTCGGCGCTGGCATCGCCTACCCGCACCGGCTTGTTTTCGAGAGCGGCCACCCCGACGAGGCCTTCTCCCAGCGGCACGTCGTACTTCTCGAAGGCCTGCGTATTGAGCCTGAATACGGTGCGCGGTTGCAAACGCTTCGTCTGTTCGTCCAGGAGCAGGATCGAGAAGATGTGACAGTCGATCGTCGATTTGACCGCGTCAGCGATCTTGTTGATCAGTTCATCGACGTCCAGAGTCGAAGCCATCTAGAGGCTGATGTCGTAGAGAAGCGTCAACAGCTCCCGGTTTCGACGCTCGCTCTCGTAAAGGTTGGCATTCTCGATCGCAATCGCGATCTGGCTGCCCAGCAGGTGGAGCATGCGCACCTGTTCCTCACGGAAGTAGCCGACTTCGGGACTCTCGATGTCGAGTACTCCGAGGACCCTGTTCTTACTGATCAATGGGACAGCCAACTCCGAGCGGGTCGTCTTGACTACGTCGATGTAACGGGAATCTTCGGAAACGTCGTCGACCACTACAGGGCGCCTTTCCGCAACTGCAGTGCCGATGATGCCATGGCCGATGGGAACGCGCAGTGTGTCGACTGCCTCGTCGGGATGGCCGATCGCGAACCGATAGTAGAGTTCCTGGTTCGTTTCATCGACAAGGAGGATCGCAAAGACCTGGTACGAAACGAACCGTTGCGTCAGCTCCGCAATCTTGTTCAGGAGGAGATCGAGATCGAGGATTGCGGTGATCTCGTGGTTAATCTCGATGAGATCGGCAAGAAAACGGGTGTCCCGGTAGCCGAGTTCTGGCTTCTTGCTCATTCGGTCGTTGCTCCTCGCATGATGTCGATGCTCGCGCTTGTGCCGAGACGTGACGCACCTGCTTCCAGGAGGTCGAAGGCCTGCCGGTAGTTTCGAATTCCTCCAGCAGCCTTGATACCCACTTCGGGCAGGAGAAGGCTTCGCAGCAGTTCAACATCGTCCCGCCTCGCTCCACTCGGAGCGAAACCCGTGGATGTCTTGATGAAGTCGGGTCGAACGCGGTTTGCGATCTCGATGATTTCGAGCTTTTCGTCTTTAGTCAGATAAGCGGTCTCGATGATGAATTTTGTGGTCAGACCGGATTCCCTCCCCACTTCCTTCAGACGCTTCATTTCTTCTTCTACCTGCCCAAGGTTGCCCGACTTGAGTTGGGACACGTTGATCACGCAGTCGATCTCGTCTGCTCCAAGCCTTGCGGCCGACAGCATCTCGCCTTCCTTGGTATCGGTCCAGGTGCATCCGAAGGGAAATGCTACAACAGTACCGATACGGACCTCGGTGTTTTCGAGAAGCTTTCGTGCCCTGCCGACATAGTAAGGGAACAGGCAGACGCCCAGAGTTCCGTATCGGGCTGCCTCACCACACACGCGATCGACATCCGATTCCTGTGCATCCGCCCCGAGCAATGTGTGCTCAATGGACCTGGCGAGGTCACCGCTCTGCATTGAATTCCGTCGGTGCCGTGATGTCGGGAGCGAACACCCGGATCTCGGGAAGGTTGCGGTACTTTTGAGCGTGGTCCAGTCCGTACCCGACGACGAACACATCGGGGATCTGGAAGCCTACGTAATCGGAAGCCACATCGCGCTGCCGCTTTCCTGCTTTTTCCAGGAGCGTCGCGAAGCGGACCGATCTCGCCCCGCGCGCGACGATCCGATCCCGAACGAACTCGAGGGTGATGCCTGTCTCGAGAATGTCTTCGATGATCAGGACGTCCTTTCCTTCGACCGGCAGATCCGGTTCCTTAGCGATCTGAATTTCGCCTGAGGAAGTTGTCCTGTCTCCATAGCTGGTCACCGTCATGAAATCTATGGCGACGTTGATTGCCGGGTCGAGGCGTCGGAGCAGGTCGCTCGCAAAAACGAAGCCGCCCCGCAGGATCACCAGAGCAAGGAGGTCGGACCGTGCATATTCCTCTGAGATTTCAGCCGCAAGTTCAGATACGCGTTTCGCAATCTCCGAGCTTGAAATCAAAACTTCGCTCGCCGTGCCAGGTCGGGTGGCTTTTCCCATGCCTACGCTAGTGTAGCTTGCTGCGGAAAATTCGCACAATGGTGTGTTGCTTCACCATCGGCGTGTCCGCAGGACATTCACTGATTGACTTTGCCATGAAACGCGAATATAAACGCAATCAAGCAAGTAACTTATCGGTGGAGGTCAAGATGCTCCGGAAAGCGGTTGTCGCCCTTTTTCTGTGTTCGGCCCTCAGCGGTCTGGCCCACGCCCAGGCAACAGGTCAGCGCTCGCCGCGGAACGAAGAATACGTCATTCGGGGCAAGATCGTGTTCGACTCGCCCTACGCGCCAGACGAAAGGATCGAGATTCGTCTCGAGAGGTCGGGGCAGCAACTGATCGATACCGTGTTTTCCGATGGTGTCGGGAACTTCATGTTTCGCAATCTTCTGCCGGAACTCTACTACGTGCGCGTCAAGGTAGAAGGGTACGAGGAAGCTCGCGAACGAGTCGAGCTGTCGTCCTCGTTCAACCGTTCGGCCACCCTGACGCTCTTTCTTCACTCCGAGAATCTCGTTGAAAGGACAACCGAACGGGGATTCGAGGGAGATCCCGACCTCGTCGATGTGGCGGAGCTTCGAGCCGACTACCCAAAGAAAGCGGTTGAAGAATACGAAAAGGCGATTGAGGACGCGGAGAAAGGGAATGCCAAGAAGGCCGTGGACCGTCTTGAGAAGGCTGTTGAGCTCGCTCCGGATTTCTACCAGGCGCAGAACAATCTGGGAGTCCAATACCAGCAACTTGGTCGCTACCTGGATGCCGAGCGTATCTTTCTCATTGCCCGGGAATTGAATAAGAATGCGGCGCAACCGTTGACCAACCTGGGAAGTATGTACCTTGAGGAAGGACAGGCGCAGATTGGCGCCGGCAAGAGTGAAGAGGCAAGCGTCACGTTCGAAAAGGCTGTCGATTTGCTTGAACAAGCGATTCAGCTGAATGCCTTTTCTGCGCCGGCCCGGTATTTCCTGGGATCGGCCCTTTTTAAGACAACTGAATATGATCGAGCCGAGACGATGCTGGCCAGAGCGCTCGAACTTGACGACCAGATGCATGAGGTCCGTCTCATGCTGGTCAATGTCTACATGAAGCAGCAGCGCTACAAAGAAGTTCTCGACCAACTCGGAGCCTACATCGAGAACTACCAGGATAGTCCGCAGCTTGAAGCGGTGAAAAACATGAAGGCGCAAATCGAGAAGGCGCTGAACCAGTAGGGCGGAAGTTTTTCAACGCAAAGACGCGAAAACGCAAAGGTCGCCAATTTTCTTTTTCAAGGTTTCTCAGTATCCGCGTTGAAATGACAATCCACCCGCCGCCGAAGGGTCACAAAATCACGGCGAAGAACTCCGAAAACAAGAAATCCTTTGCGACCTTCGTGTCTTTGCGTTTTTGCGTTGAAAAAAGCTCCCCGTTTTCGATCCCCGTCTGGGAAACCTTTCCCCCGCCACTGACCTCGTGGTAGAACCCCCTAGGACAATGACTATAAATCAGCTGCGTAAGTGTGCTTGCGAGATCTGGGAAACCGCTCTCGAGGCGGCTCGCCCGGAGCGGTGCATTCCGAAAGCGATTCAGCCGACCGATGACGGCTTTGTTGTCGACGGTACGGAGTTCAAGACGCCCGGGCGTCTCATTGTCATCGGGGCAGGCAAGGCCAGTGCCGGAATGGCTCGTGTGATCGAGGGCCTGTTTGGCGAAAGGATTTCGGCCGGCCTGGTGATTACGAAATACGGTCACAAGCTGGAGACCGAGTATATCCAGGTTTTTGAAGCCGGACACCCGGTGCCGGATCGGTCCGGTGAGCTTGCCGTTCACGGTATGCGTGAGATTTTGCGTGGCCTTACTTCCGCCGACGTCGTTCTGTGCCTGATCTCGGGCGGAGGGTCGGCTTTGTTGCCGTCGCCGGCTAACGGGATAGAGTTGAGGGAGAAACAGATAGTGACGTCGACGCTCCTTCGCGCAGGGGCGACGATTCTGGAACTGAACGCGGTTCGTAAGCACATGTCTTCGATCAAAGGGGGGCAACTGCTTCGCTGGACAGCCCCAGCGAGGGTTGTTTCGTTGATCATGTCCGATGTGATTGGCGATCCAGTTGATTTTATCGCTTCAGGTCCTATGGCGCCCGACACGACGACTTTTGCGGACGCCCTGGCAATCGTTCGAAAATACGGAATTGAAGCCTCGGCTGGTGTGCGGGAACGATTTGAAGCCGGAGCACGGGGGGAGATCGATGATACGCCCAAGCACGGCGATCCCCTATTTGAGCGCGTCAGCAACCACGTTATTGCCAACAACCAGTTGCTTGTCGATTCAGCATCGGCCAAGGCACGACAGTTGGGATTCGAAACAATCCTTCTCAGTTCCGAGGTGGAGGGTGAGGCCAGGGACGTCGGCCGCTTCTTCGCTTCGATCGCCAGAGAAATCGGATCGACCGGGAACCCGGTCGCGCCGCCGGCGTGTGTTCTCGGAGCTGGAGAAACAACGGTGACCGTACGCGGCCTGGGACTGGGTGGCCGCAATCAGGAGATGGCTCTTGCCTGGGCGATCAAGATGCAGGCATGGGGTCGGCCGACTTGCTTTGCAAGTATAGCCACCGACGGGACCGACGGTCCCACGGACGCCGCCGGAGGCCTTGTCGATCCCCACACCTGTTCCCGGGCGATCGACCTCAGCATGGACCCGGCGAGCTACCTGCGATCGAACGACGCCTTCAATTTCCTCAGAGCCGTCCAGGATCTGGTCACAACGGGTCCTACACAAACCAACCTCATGGACCTCCAGATCCTCCTGGCCGGTTAGGTCGGATTTCAACGCAAAGACGCAGAGGCGCAAAGTCCGCAAAGGGTCTTGTTTCGGAGGTTCTCGGTAGAAGTTTCGAGTTTCGCCAGCGAGTGGAATCGTCACTTCCATGCGGAGAAAAGGAGACTTGGTGACATGCGGCAAAACAAGATCTCTGCGACCTTTGCGTCTCTGGTGCGCCAGGCAAAGCTTGGGCATTCTAGCTGAATGAAAGGA
>CAZOZZ010000091.1:0-17287 GCA_964584435.1 uncultured Solibacteraceae bacterium
GGTGCGACGAGGGGGGAGGTCGCTCTTCGCGTCCTCCCCTACTCTACCGGTGAAAGAAACTCCGCGCCCTCCGCGCCTTCGCGGTGAACCCTTCCGCATCCCCGCTTTGCTTCCAAATAATGCGAGAATGGTTCGATGGCTGCGTCCCGAAGTAACAAATGGCCGGTGCGGGGATGGGTGGGTATTGTTCTCGTGGCGGTGTTCTGGGTTCTCAACTGGTCGTTGACGGGTCTCCGGACGCACTGGGGGTTCTTCGGGTTGTGGCTCGGTTACTGCCTGACGGTAGATGCAATGGTCTTCCGACGGCGCGGAACTTCGTTGTGGGAACGCAGTCGATGGGGTTACATCGGGTTGTTCGTTGTGTCGGCTCCGGCCTGGTGGTTGTTCGAAGTCATCAACTGGCGAACGGGAAACTGGTATTACCTGGGACGGGAATCTTTTTCCGACCTGGAGTATGCCCTGACCGGTTCGCTCAGCTTTTCAACCGTCATTCCAGCCGTGTTCGGGACCGCGGAGCTGGCGAGTACTTTCGGCTGGATTCGGGGTCGCCCTGAGGGTCGAAGCCGCGAGCTGGGGGCGACGGCTTTTGCCGGCCTCTTCGTGGGCGGCGTCCTGATGATGCTGCTGTTACTCGGCTGGCCTCGGTACTTCTTTCCGCTGGTTTGGATTTCGCTCTTTTGCATCCTGGACCCCCTCAACTACCGACTTGGAAACCGTTCTCTCTTCCGGTACGTCGCCATCGGAGAATGGCGACCCCTCATTGCCTTGTCCGTCGGTTGTCTCATGTGTGGTTTCTTCTGGGAGATGTGGAATTATCTTTCCTACCCCAAATGGATCTATGTCATCCCGTTCGTCGATTTCTTGAGGGTTTTCGAGATGCCTTTGCTCGGGTATGGCGGATACGTCCCATTCGCGCTGGAGCTCTTCGCACTCTACCACCTCGTGGCTGGAACGCTTGGGCTCGATTCGGGTCGAAGCCTTCTCCAGCTGGTACCGCCGCGATCCGCGGATAGCGGCGTTCGTAGCAGGTAGCGGGAAGCGGGCAGCGAGCAGCGGGCAGCTAGCAGCCTTCGCCCCTCCCTCCCCGGCTGCCCGCTACCCGCTGCTCGCTGCCGGCTACTCTCTATCAGCTATCGGCTGCCAGCCAAAACGCGTAATATGTTTGAGCTGAAATCACCCCTGTGATTAGGATTTGTAGATCCCTATTGTTGCGATTGTCCTGCAATCGCTAGACTGGAATTCGTGAAAGGAAAATCCAAACTTATGATGTCGATGCGCTTGTTGTCGGTATGTCTCGTGGTTGTTCTGCTGGTCAGTGGTTGCAGCACGACGCCACCAATCGAAACCGAGATCCTCTGGGACTCCTGGGGCGTGCCTCACATCTTTGCAGATAGCTGGGACGGTCTTTTCCATTCCTTTGGCTGGGCCCAGATGGAAAGTCATGGAGACCTGGTCCTCAAGCTCTACGGGGAGGCCCGTGGGCGTGCGGCCGAGTACTGGGGCGAGCAGTACCTGGAGTCTGACAGATACATACGAACGATGGGCGTGCCGGGGCGTGCCGCGGAATGGCTCGAAGTGCAGCGCCCCGATATTCGAGCGTATCTTGAGGCTTTCGCCACGGGAATCAACGATTACGCCGAAGAACATCCGGACTTGATCGACGATGAAATGGAAATCGTTCTGCCGGTCCAGGCTCGAGACATACTGGCGCATGTACAGCGCATGATTCATTTGGAATTCGTCGGGCGGTCGATCCGACCCGACATCCAGCGATATGGTGCTCCCGGCTCGAACGCCTGGGCCATTGGCCCTTCGAAATCGGAAAGCGGTAACGCCATGCTCCTGGCAAACCCCCATCTCCCCTGGTCCGATCCTTTTACGTTCTATGAGGCGCACCTCGTGGCGCCGGATCTCAACGCATATGGTGTGGCCCTGGTGGGTACTCCAACGCTGGAGATCGGCTTTAACGACAACCTGGGGTGGACCCACACCAACAACACCATGGACGGTGCCGATCTTTACGAGGTGTTTCTGGAGGGCGAAGGGTACAACTGGCCGCCTGTGGGTGTGGGAGCCGACTTTGTCCGGGAGTTCGACCGCCGGAGCGAAGTAATCAGGGTCAAGCAAGATGACGGTTCTTTGCGTGATGAAGAACTGGTTATTCGGAGTACGGACCACGGCCCTGTAATCGCCGAGAGGGCGAGCAGCGTCCTGGCGGCGCGCCTGGTCGGTCTGGATCAGCCGTTCCTGGTGGCGCAGTACTGGGACATGATGCGTGCGGACAACCTCGAAGAGTTTGAAGGAAGCCTGCGAGAGTTACAGAATCCGTTCTTTAATGTGATCTACGCCGATCGCGAGGGTCACATCATGTATCTGTTCGGAGGCCGAACTCCGATCCGAGGTGACGGGCGCTGGGACTTCTGGCAGGGAATAATCCCCGGAAATCATCCCGTGACTTTGTGGGAGGCAACGCATTCATACGATGAGTTGCCTCGTATCGTCGATCCGGAAAGTGGATGGGTTCAAAACGCCAACGACCCGCCGTGGACTGCCACATTTCCGATGGTGCTCAATCCTCTGGACTATCCCCCATACATGGCTCCCCGGGGCATGGGCTTCCGACCACAACGTTCGGTGCGGATGCTGGATGAAGACGACTCGATCACCTTCGACGAGCTCGTCGAGTACAAGCATTCGACACGAATGGAATTGGCCGATCGAATCCTCGATGATTTGATTCCTGCCGCGAGGCGACGTGGTGGCCTTGCGCGACGAGCGGCTGAAGTGCTGGATTCCTGGGATCGGTCGGCCGATGCCGACAGCCGTGGGGCGGTGCTTTTCGAAGCATGGGCCCGCGAACTCGGGCTTGGTCCACGCGGGCTCACACCAGAGGTGTTCGAGACACCATGGGATGAAGAGAACCCGCGAACGACACCTGACGGCTTGAAGAGTCCGAACCAAGCCGCGGTTGCACTTGAGGCCGCCGCCCGCGAGGTGGAGGAAACACACGGCACGCTCGATGTGGCCTGGGGTGATGTCTATCGACTCCGGTACTCAGGAAAAGACCTCCCTGCAAACGGTGGGCCCGGCGCTCTGGGTATTTTTCGCGTCCTGAACTTTGCTCCGGACGGAGATGTCTCGAGCGTCCGTCATGGCGACACATATGTCGCCGCCATCGAGTTTTCCGATCCGGTCAGGGCAAGGGTCCTGTTGAGTTACGGAAACGCCAGCCAGCCTCACTCTCCGCATCGGGGAGACCAATTGGAGTTGTTCTCGAACAAGGAACTCCGATCCGCGTGGAGGACCCGCCCGGAGATTGAAGCAAACATGGAAAAATCGGAGATCGTGCAGTTCAGGCCGTGACCCCACGTCCTGCTCCGCCAGCGGGGTTTCGACTTGATTGGCAAGGCAATTTCCCACTACAGGATTCTGGAACTCATCGGTGGCGGCGGGATGGGCGTTGTCTATCGAGCCGAGGACGAACGGCTGGGCCGTCAGGTTGCTCTGAAGTTCCTACCGGAAGATGTCGCCTCGGATCCGACCAGCGTCGAGCGGTTTCGGCGAGAGGCCCGTGCGGCAGCGGCCCTGAATCACCCGAACATCTGCAGCATTTACGACATCGACGACTACGATGGGCGGCCCTTCATCGTGATGGAGTTGCTCGAAGGTCAGACCCTTCAGCGTCGATTCGAGACCGGCCCGATCGGCCCTGACGAGACCAGGGACATAGGAATACAGCTTGCCCGGGGCCTGGAAGCCGCCCATTCCGAAGGCATTATCCACCGTGACATCAAGCCGGCAAATATCTTCATCACGGATGGGGGAGTGGCAAAGATTCTGGATTTCGGCCTGGCCAAATGGGCGCGCCCTGCCGAGAAACAATCCGGTCACGACCAGACTATCGATGGGACCCTTGGACTGACCCGGGAAGGGACCACGGTCGGAACCATTATGTATATGTCCCCCGAACAGGCCCTGGGTCGCGAACTCGATCGACGAACGGATCTGTTTTCTCTCGGTGCTGTCCTGCACGAGATGGCGACAGGGCAGCGCGCCTCGGACGGTGACACCGCCGCAGCTGTCTTTGACGCCATTCTGAATGCGAAACCCGGAGCTGTAAGCAGCATCAACCCGGACGTTCCTGCGGGCTTCGATCCAATCATCGGCCGGCTGCTTGAGAAGGATCCGGAACGTCGTTACGAAAAGGCATACGATCTGCTTGACGATCTCGAAAGCCTCCGGCACGACAAGGCTTCGGGTTCCGTGGCAACGGCCTGCTCCACGGGATGCCCCCCCAACTGCTCCACTCATAGTCAAAGCTCAACAGCCTCCATCGCCGTACTTCCGTTCACACACATGAGCTCCCGGCGGGACGAAGATTATTTCTGCGACGGCCTGGCCGAAGAGTTGATCACCGCGTTGAGTAAACTCGAAGGCCTGTCGGTTGCTTCACGCACCTCTGCGTTTGCGTTCCGGGACAAAGCCATGGACATTCGGTCGATCGCGCGGGAGTTGGGCGTTCGGACCGTATTGGAAGGCAGCGTTCGGAAGGCGGGCGATCGCCTGCGTATTTCGGCGCAGCTCATTAACGCTTCAGATGGCTATCACATCTGGTCGGAACGCTACGACAGGGAGATTGACGACGTATTTGCGATCCAGGACGATATCGCACAGTCGATCGTGGCGAACCTCCGCCCGCGCCTTCTGGAGGAATCCGGACCGATCGTTGACTGCTGTACCGAGAACCCGGAGGCTTACAATCTCTATCTGAAAGGTCGCCACTTCTGGCACCGTCGGTTTCATGGAGTCGTCGACCAGGCGATCGAGTATTTCGGGAAAGCGATCGCGCTCGATCCGAACATCGCACCGGCCTATGCCGGCCTGGCCGACTGTTACCTCCTACTGGGAAACCATTCCTTGAATCGTCCTACATCGCCTATCTGAAAGCACATGCGGCATGTGCTCGAGCACTCGAAATTGACCCGAATCTGGTCGAAGCCCGGACGTCGCGGGGTGCCATCAAGCAGTATTTCGAGTGGGATTGGGATGCGGCGGAACAAGAGTATCGCCGCGCGATCGAGATCGACCTATCCTATGCGCCTGCGCGGGCCTACCTGGCGGGCCTTTTAGCCCACATGGGCCGGCTGGATGAGGCCTGTCTGGCGGCCGACCGGGCGGTCCGACTGGATCCCGGCTCCGTGGTCGTAAACCATATGGCGTCCCTTCCTTTCCTTTTCGCCCATCGTTATGAACAGGCACTGGAGTACAGCCAAAGGGCACTCGATATCGAGCCAGAGGCCTCTCAGCCATACTGGTCGATGAGCCTCAGCCATTCGGCACTGGCCGACCATGAACAGGCGATCGCTACCGCCCGGAAGGGTCTGAACGTAGCCGACGGTAGTGTCCTCTGGGTTGGAATCCTGGGATGTGTCCTTGCCAGTGCGGGCCGCGAGGATGAAGCCCGACAAGCTCTCCGCGACTTGGACGAGCGATCGCACCTCGGGTACGTGGACCCCACTTTACAGGGATTCATCCATGCATGTCTCGGGGAGGCGGACCTGTTCTTCGAGTGTCTGGAAAGAGCATATGATGTGCGGTCCTGCATCCTCAGCCACGTGACCGGTATGCCGGGTTTGGAGCGTTACAGGAAAGATCCGCGCTACCGGGATCTGATGAACCGCATGGGGTTGCCTGGGCTGCCCCAGGAATCTTGAACTCGTCCCCCGGCCAGAATAACGGTGGCGTCATTCACTCAGGGTTCGGCTTCCAGGGAACAGTGAGTCAAATCTCGGGGCTCTCGCTTGTCGCGTTGCTGCCTCGTTCCCAACGTATGACGCCGGACACGTCCGTAAGAAAGTGCTTCTTCGTTTCCTTGTTCATTATGGGAATAGCTTCAAGGGTGTAGTCGGAATTGTCGTCACTAGCCGAGATCAGGAACCGGTAGCCGGTCAGCGTCACAGCGCTCAACTCCGAATCGACAAGGTCTGCCGCAACCAATTCCAGTAGCGCATTGGCGTAGCGTCCTTCGTTCCGTTCGGCGAATATCTCCTGGGCTGAGTGGACACGCTCCAATCCCGAAACGGCGATGCCCTCCAGCCGTTGCTCGAACTCTTCGTACGCCTCGATAGCCCTCGGAGCTACCTCGGTATCCGGATAATCCCTGATGATCCGCGTCAGCAGTTCCTCTGCCTCCAAAGGCTCGCGAAGTTCGAGCGCACCCATGGCTGCCCGGTAAATGATCGCGGCCTGGTCTTCCGGATCTCCGCATCCGGAAAGAAGCAGCAGGAGTATCGCGAGAAGTTGTCTCATAAGGGCTTTCCAACCACGAGAGTATCCAGGAATATCATTCCACCGTGCAAGCGTTTAAGGCTCATGAATTCTGTTTCCATGAATTGAAGGTATTGCCTGCCACTGTTGTTCAACGTAGGACAACCGGGTATTCTGCTTGGGCCGGAGAGGGCTGGGAGTGACTGAGTTTGCTCTTTGTGGAGGCCAACAATTTTCGTCGGGAAAGCTCAAGGCATGTCAGGTGACCATCAAACATTGAAAACGCAGGCGGGAGAGATTGCGTTTCGCAAGCTCGCCGCTTTTGGAGAACCTGAAAAGGTTATCGAGATCACGAGAGCCAAGATTGCGGCTCGAAAGACGATCTTCGAAGACCTCGAACGACGGGGTGTGTCTTTAAGCCCCTTTTTGGAAATCGGCTCCGATATCGGCGCGACAACTCTGGTTTTGCGACACGACTTCGACGGGCAGGGTTTTGCCACCGACATTTCCCGTGATGCCCTGAAGGTTACCCCGGAGGTTGCCGAACGGTTGAATTTTGATCGACTGCCTGTCCGGATTTGCTGTGATGCCAGGTGGTTGCCAGTCGTCGACAACGCCCTTAGCTTTGTCTTTTGTTTTCAAACGCTACATCACTTTGCCGACCCCGAACCGGTAATCAACGAGGTTGCACGTGTTCTCCGGCCGGGAGGACACTTCTATTTCGACGAGGAGCCGATCAGAAGATGGTTGTGCATGAACCTCTACCGTTGCGATCGTCCCGAATCCCTCACGGGTTTTGATCGCTGGCTGTTCAAGACCGGACTGATTCGTTATGTGGCCGAGGCCTACATTGGCAGTGCCCAGGAGGTGGAGTACGGGTGCGTCGAGAATCAATCCGTTTCGCTTCGTCAGTGGGAGCAATTCTTGTCCGCCATAGGTCCAGTCGAGACACGGCTGTCGCTTTTTACAGAGGACGCTCAATATCTCCACAAGGTATTGAGAAAGATAGGAGTTTCCGAAGAGCGAACCATGAGGACGATGGCCAACCTCTTTGGTGCAACGCTCAGCGGACTCTGCGCCTCGACGAAACCGGACTGCGAGCCAGTCGACACGACGGATCTGACGAAACTCCTGTGTTGTCCGGATTGTGCGCGCCCCCTGGAATTGCGGGATGATCCGTCGACTCATTTCGCCTGTTCGAAATGCGGCAACTTTGATGTGTTCCACGGAGTTCACATACTGCTCAGGAAGGAGCGATCGAAGGTTCTGTATCCCAAGATACCGGAATCCAGTCCCGAAACGTCGAGCAGGCAAGATTTCAATTGGCAGACGGATGGGCCGGAGTCGACCATTGGAGAGGGTCCAGGGCAGCCAGCGGAAGGTCGAAGCCCCCATCCCCTCACGAAGGGAGCTGTCATTAAGTCCGTGACTCTGCTCAACCGGCGTGACGAGCCTGTTGACCTGGTCACCAGTGGGGAGGCGACGACGATTCGAGTCGAAATCGAATTCAAAGAAGATGTCCGGAACCCGGTGGTCGGGTTCATCATTCGGACGATCGAGAACGGCACCGCAAGGATCGTCTACGACACCAACACGATGTGGCGGAAGCAATCAACGGGCGATTTCGAGATCGGGGAGACGGCGCTTGTCACCTACGCTCAGCCGATGAACCTTGGTCCCGGTACATATTATCTGAGTACCGCTGTCGCGTCCGAAGGGGCCGAGAAGTTCTATGACTGGCGTGAAGCTGTCCTGTCGTTTGACGTGGAGTCTGCCGTTGGAATGCAGGGTTCTGTGAACCTGAACTCCACGATTCACATCGGTTCATCTTGAATGGCGTAGCAGATGCTTCTCTCTATGCGTACCGGCCCGAAATGATCCGGCCTGCGATCTCTTTCAATATCTTTGCGGCGACAATCGAAGTGATGTTGTTCACATCCTTCCGCGGATTGACTTCGACAATGTCAGCACCAACCAGGTTTCCCTGGAATGTCTGGATCGTGTCCAGGACCTGCCTTGTGGAAAGCCCGCCCGGTTCGGGATGAGACACGCCCGGTGCAAATGAAGGGTCGAGGCCGTCGATGTCCACCGATACATAAACATCTCCTTCGAACTCGATCTGCGGGGAGCCTTGTAGTTGCCGCATCTCGATCATCTCGACCCCGAATCGCTCCGCCTGTTCACGCTGGTGACCGGTCGCCGTCCTAATTCCAACCTGGACAAGACGGCGGGCAAGCCCGTTTTCCATGATCCTTGCGAACGGGGATGCGTGGGAGTTGGGGTTGCTATCGAAATCATGATAGAGGTCGGGGTGGGCGTCGAAATGAAGGATATCGAGTCGCGCAAACTTTCGATGGAACGCGCGGACGACAGGGTAACTGATCGCGTGGTCGCCACCGAGCACGATTGGAGGTAGATTGCGTTCGAGAAGCAGACCGACTGCTTCTTCTACAACTCCCCACGGGTCATCCTGTCCGTCCACGTCCACGTCCACGTCGAGGTCGCCGGCGTCGAACAAGAGTCCATCGACTCCCAGGTCCACCCCCGTTTCCGTACACATGTTTGCTGCCTCTGAGAACAACGCTTTCCTGATGAAGGGAGGCGCCTCGGCGGGTCCTCGGAAGAACGATGAGTTGCTGTCGGTCGGAAGGCCGATCAGGGACAATTCCTCCTGCTGCTTTCGGTCCAGTCGGGAACGTAGATCGTCGATCGTCATAGCCACCAATGAAACCACAGAACCGAAACGACATGTAGGCTGAATCGGATTGCCTGACTTATGGCATGACGAAAAGGGCAGGAAACTTCAATTCAGAGTTTCTCTTTTTGAAGCCGGCGTGGTAAGAAGCGAAACAAGGAGAAGGTTGATTCGCATGAAGCCAAGACTCGTAGCGATTTCGGGGCCTCTTGAAGGGCGGTTGATCGAGTTGAACGAGACCGAGGTGACTTCAGTCGGTCGGGATCCTGAGAATGGGGTCCATATCGAGGACGACCTGGTCTCCCGACGCCACTGTGAGATTCGAAAAGAAGGAGAACGGTTCGAGATTCAAGATCTGGGTAGTCACAACGAAACCCTGGTGAACGGCGCTCCGGTCGAGACGCTTGCCTTGAGTCATGGCGATCGGATTCAGATCGGGTACTCGCTTTTCTACTTCTTCATCGATGACCACGAAGAGATGCCCCCGGATGCGGAAGAGATGCCCCCGGATGCGCTGGAAATGGAATCCGTCCGGTATGCGGAGACCAGTGAGACCCGCTCGGAGACGCGACTGCAGTTGGAAGACTCACGCTACCTCCAACCGTCTGAACCGTGGCGAAGAGGCGCCGAAACGTCAGGCCGGGAGAAGGTGCTCGGTTCCAACGATGGCCCTGCGCGAACGGTTCGCGATTTCAAGGTGCTGTTGGAGATCAGTCGCGAGATCAACGCGGTACAGGGCTTCGAGGAGCTGCGGGAGAAGCTGATGGATCTCACCTTCGTGGCCCTGCCGGCCGAGAGTGCCGCAATCCTGCTGGATCCGATCGGAGGGGGGGACGACCCTTGCTTTTCATCGGTGCTGATTCGACACAAGAATCCGAAACGACGACGGGAGTTCCAGGTCAGTCGGACAGTCATCGAAAGGGTCTTGTCTACCGGGCAGGCCGTCTTGAGTAACGACGTTCCGCACGATGAGCATCTTCTCGGTGCAGAAAGCTTGAAGCTGGGTCGCGTGCAATCCCTGCTATGTGCGCCTTTTCGACACCAGGACGATGTGAGAGGTGTCGTTTATCTCGACACCACGGATCCGGCGAGTCCCTTCGACGAAGACGACTTGGAACTCCTGACCGGCGTGTCGGGAATAGCGTCCGCCCCCCTTGAAAACGCCCGGGTCAGGGAGTGGTTGCAGGATGAAAACGATCGATTTCTGGATGAAGCTATACAGCACAACATGGTTGGCGAGAGCGTGGCCGTCCGAACTCTCATTGAAAGGCTGTCACGGTGTGCGGCGAGCAACCGGGGTGTCCTGATACTGGGTGAGAGTGGCACGGGGAAGGAACTGGTTGCTCGAGCCATACACCGGAACAGTGCTCGTTCGCAAAAGCCTTTCGTGCCGGTAAATTGTGCCGCGCTGGTTGATACCCTGGTGGAAACTGAACTGTTCGGTACCGTCCGAGGTGCATTTACCGGAGCGGTCGATCGTAGAGGAAAACTTCAGTATGCAAGCGGCGGAACCGTTTTTCTCGACGAAATCGGAGAGATGAAGCCCGAGCTTCAAGCGAAACTTCTTCGGGTGATCGAAGAAAAACAATTTGAGCGAGTTGGCGGCCAGGAATCGATCAGTGTAGATGTCCGGATCATTGCAGCAACGAACGTCGATTTGAAGAAGGCAATGGCCGAAAAGACATTCCGGGAGGACCTTTATTACAGGCTGAGTGTACTGACACTGGACGTGCCGCCTCTCAGGGACCGACGGGACGACATTCCCGTCCTGGCCACCCATTTTCTGAAAGAGGCTGCCAGGGAATCCAGCCGCCAGATAGTAGGGATATCAAGGGAGGCCCGTGCCTGCCTGGCCCATTACGTCTGGCCCGGAAATATCCGGCAACTGAAGAACGCCATAGAGCATGCCGTTGACATGGGGTCCGCGGATCTCATCATGCCCGAGGACCTGCCGGCTGACATCCTGCAGGGAGATTTTCCTGATAGCGTCAGTGTTCCCGGGCTACAGCAGGGATTGAAAGAGGCCAAGAAACGGTTGATCCAGGAAGCCATACGTTCGGCCGGAAGCAACATCACGGAGGCGGCCAAGCTTCTCGAGATTCATCCCAACAACCTGCACCGGGAGATTCGAACTCTCGGGTTGCGCGACTGGCTCGAAGAATTTCGGAAGAGTGCGTCGGCCTGAAGCATGGCTGTCGGCAGCCACGGGCTGCTAGACAGCGTACGCGTGTCGCGACCGATCCACTTTACCCGTTTTGTCCGTTTTATCCGTGGTCGACGACTCTTCGGGGCGTCGTTCGTCTTCGGGATTGTCGGAAAGCCGTTGATGTCCGACCAGGTATATTGCCTCACGATGGACGTGGACATAGAACCACGCCTCGTCGGTGACAATATTGAAGAAGTCCCGCCTTTTGACATCTGACACGATCTGAAGTTCGCTATCCAAAGCTACCTCGAGCTCCCTGACATATGGTTCCAGTGCGGTCTTCATAGGAACGATTCGAAAATGGGACGGAGGCTGCCACGAGACTGTCGAGCGATTCATGATATTTGGCTCCTTGCGCCCTCCTGGCTTTTTTTGCCGCCGAGGCTTCTGGCGGCGGTGAATCCCTTCTTGTCAGGAACAGGCAATCGTTCGGCCACGTCCGAGAATCGCCGAACCTCAAGAGTTTGTTCTTCTACGTGGTTGACGTTGCGTGATTTAGGTCCGAAACGCTGCAGATGGCCAGGGAAGGTTGACTGGCGTTCGCCGCACCCTGGATATCGGTCGTGATAGTCTTCCTATCTTTGTCGTCGGGTGGGAGGGAGACATGCTACGAGCTCGAAAGTGGGACACCGATCGGGACGGCCCCTTGTCCGAAGAAGCGATGCGGGCGGAGCTGGAGGCCGAGGGGTATAAAGTTTCGTGCTACACGTACCCACCGGGAACCTATTTCCCGGACCATACGCACGAAATCGATAAGATCGACGGTGTCCTGTCCGGCCGCTTCCGAATGACAGTGCTGGGTGAGAGCGCCGTCCTCGAAGCCGGCGACTGCCTGGAAGTCCCCTGCCGAACCGTCCACAGTGCCGAGGTCATCGGCGACGAACCGGTCGTCAGCCTGGACGCTACGAAGGACTGATTTTTTCAACGCAAAGACGCAACGGCGCAAAGTACGCAAAGACAATTTTTCTTTCCGATTTTTGCGTCATTGCGTCTTTGCGTTGACGAAAATCTGACAGACAACCGGCCTCACCGTGTTGGTGACTAGGTGAACATGTCGAAGGGTTCGAACTCGCCGTTGAGGACTTCCAGGGTGTTGGCGTGTCCGAGCCAGCCCTCGATTACCGTGGCGTAGACGCGGCGGAAATCGGTCGTATAGACCAGGTTGTCGCCCTCGTCTAATTCGGTCAGGCTTGGCACGTCGCCGTAGTGACCGCCTTGAACCTTGTTGCCGACAACAAACATCAGGTTGGCGGCTCCGTGGTCGGTGCCCAGGCTGACGTTTTCCGGGACACGTCGGCCGAATTCCGAGAAGACCATCACGACGACGTCGTCCGCGCGGCCGATCCGGTCCATGTCCTGCATGAATCCGGACAGGGCATCCGACGCGTAGGTCAGCAGACGCTGGTGGAGGTCGTTCTGAAACACATGCGTGTCGAATGCGTTGTTGCGATACGCGGTGTAGTAGAGACGCGTGGGCATATCTGCTTCGATCAGAGCGGCGACCTTCGGCAGGTCCGACCCGACGATTCCGTAGTCCACCGGCGATCGATAGTTGTCCCATGCCTGGCGTACCAGTGACGACGCGCTGTTCGCACTCCTGGCAATATCCAGCAGGAAACTCCGCGAGGCATTCCCGCCGCTGGCGTCATCGGCCACGTGCTGGAGTGCTTCGCGTTCCTGGTAAAAGCTTTCCCGGGCAAACTTGCCCGGATCGTCAAAAACCACGGGGACATGCTCGCGGCTGCGCACGGCAAGAGATTGCCTGGCGTCGATGTTGACCAGAAAATTCGGAGTGCCGCCCGGGACCAGTTCATCTGCAAGCCTTCCCATCCACCCGTAGGCCTCTCCGCTGTTTGGTGCCGCAGTGTGCCAGTAGGCCATCGAACTGAAATGGGAGAACGACGGGTCTTCATATCCGCAGCCGTGGACAACGGCCATCTTCCCGTCTTTGTAGAGGCGTTCGAAACCGGGCATTCCCGGATTGAACCCGAAGTGGTCGTCGATCTTGCGAAGCCCGTCTGCGGCGAGACCGATGTTGGGTCGATGGTTGTAGTAAGCGTCGTCACCGTACGGAACGACTGTATTCAGGCCGTCGTTGCCACCGGAGAGTTCATACACGACGAGAATCCGACCTTCGTCAGCCGCCTGTGCGGCAACGGCTCGAGCGGCATGCGCAAACAACGGGGGCACTCCGAACGCGCCCGCTGCGCCTGCACCAATCCCAAGAAATCCAGCACGCAACAGATCGCGGCGCGTCATTTGAGGGAGACCTTGCATACTCATAAGTGCTCCTATCGGGCCAAGCTGTAGGGGCGGTCTATGACCTCCCATGATCGGGCGCTCATAGAGCGCCCCTACAGTCATGTCTGTTCCTATCCAAGCTGATACTCGGGCTGGCTCATGATCAGGTGCAACAACAGTCGCAGCGGATCTTCGAGGTAAGTCTCGGCGCGATCGATATCGCTGGTGCCGAGCTCGTCGGTCAGGAAATCAACCAGCATCCGCCGTTCCGTTCGAGCGGGTGCGACGCGCATGAATCGATGAATGAAGTAGTCGACAACTTGTTCGGTATTGTCGAGACCTTCGCCGAGGACGATCTCGGTCAGATTGATCTGTGCCGCATGGCGGGGGATCGGCTTGACTCTTTGGATTGCCATCTGCCATCCACGGAAGCTTCCGTAACGGGTGTTGAAGTCTTCATCGCGGTCGGCCAGCATGTTGGACTCTGCCATCTCGCCTTCTCCGCCGGTTTCGGGAAGCGTTGCGCTGGTGATGTCCAGACCCTCGGCAATCTTGTCTGCGACGGCTCGAATCGTTCCACTTCCGTTGTAGCGGTCGGGCGGAATGAAGTTGATGTCGGGGAACAGGACGTCGCGGGCGAAGTTGCCCCGTTCGAGGAGGAGTCCGGGCGTGATCCAACTTCGGCCCTGGGCCCATCCTGCAACCGTGGGCGGCCGGAAGAGCAACTGTCCGAGCGCTGACGTCGCCTGATTGAAGTCGGGGACGCCAGGCACTTCATCCAGGCCAAGCTTCCGAAATGTCGAGATCGCCAATTGCACTGGACTCTTGATATGC
This sequence comes from uncultured Solibacteraceae bacterium, assembly GCA_964584435.1. Lineage (GTDB taxonomy): Bacteria > Acidobacteriota > Terriglobia > 20CM-2-55-15 > 20CM-2-55-15 > CAZOZZ01. Next base: position 14,244 of record CAZOZZ010000091.1, read on the forward strand.
GTGCCTGTCGATGGCTCGCTGTAGAAGTCCCTGGACAAGAAAATCGTCTCGAGTAGCGGACGGATCTGATAGTTGTTCTCGTTGAGAACCCTGCCCAGGTCTGTTTTGACGCCGGGAGAGATTTGCTCTCGGACGAAGTAGTGGTAGATCTTGCCGGCAATGTATTCGGAGGTGACCGGTTGATCGAGGATGACATCGATGACGTCGTCGCCGTCCAGGGTCCCCGTCTGGCCGAGAACCGACTTTTCTCCATCATCGTGTTCTTCATCGTTCATGACGAAGTCGAGATCTTCGTAGTTCCATCCCGTGAACGCCCGCGCTGCTTCCCGGATGTCCCTCTCGGTGTAATTACCCACACCCATCGTGAAGAGTTCCATGATCTCCCGAGCGAAATTTTCATTCGGGGCGCCCTTGACGTTCACGCCGGCGTCGAGGAACGACAGCATGGCGGGGTCCTTCGCAACGGCCAGCAGCAAGGTCCTGAAGTTGTCTGTGCCGTACCGATAGGCCAGGTCGAGCATGCCAAGCGTCTTGCGGTAATCTCGAACCTTGCTTTCGGTGACTGCGAAATGACCGTGCCAGAACAGAGCCATTTTCTCTTCGAGCGGGCGATTCGTCCGAACCATCCGGTTCGCCCACCAGTAGGCGACACGGTTGGTTTCGAGAACGCTTGCACGGAGCCAGTAGAAGAACTTGTTGACGACAGGCTGCAGCCGCCGATTACCCGACGGCTTGACCTTGATTCCCAGGGCCTCTCCGGTTTCTTTTGCGAGTTCGGTCGTGGCTGGCCGGCCGGGGGGGAATGGCTCGAGGCCGGGATCGTGGATACCCGAATGGTCGAACGGTTCCAGATGCGAGTTGTCGACGGCCTCGAAGTTGACGAGGTAGCGGACCGCCTCTACAGGAGTCATCGCAGCCAGCTTTTCGATCTCTGCCGGTGTCCCGCCGAACCCCGCCCGTTCGAGCAGGTGAGCGGCCCGGTCATAATTCCAATCTACCGGTACAATCGGTCGGAGATCGTCCGTCCATCCGTTCTGGGCCACCGCTCCACTCGGGACCATCACCATCAGCGCGACCGCCAGACCTGCCCCGGCTATTCTTCGCATACTCATCCGACACTCCTCCCGATGGATCCGCTTGCGGGAATGAAATCGAATCTATTGTAATTTCGGAATGATATGGGAATCAAATCCTATTGGGCGGAGGGAAAGGAAGGGAGTTTTTCACCGCAGAGGCGCAGAGGCGCAGAGAAGGAAGGCAAGTGACAGAAAAGCGGCCCTCAATGACGGAGTTCCATTAAAAACAAGATAAGGATTTGGTTCACCTACTCCGAATAAGAATTTCTCTCTGCGCCTCTGCGCCTCTGCGGTGAAAATCCCTAGTGCTCTGGCTACTCGTTCCGGTTCAAGTCAGCAATCGCCCTGGCCCGTCGGATCAGGTCGATGAACTCGGTGCGGTAGCCTTCTTTGTCGGTTCCGATGCTGGCTTCGGCCAGTTCGAGGATCGAATCGAACGTGGCGTCGCCCTTGTGGGGTGAATCTCTCAAGAGCATTCCGAAGCCGGCGACGGAGGCGGCAAACCGGTAGTCGGTGCCGGCATCGGTCAACTGGTTGTGCTCGTCCACTACCGGAACTTCCATCAGCCTGCTCTCATCACCGTCGGGTTCTTTGTAACGGACCTTCATCGTCAACAGCTCGCCGTTTTCGGTCTGGGTGCGGGGCACTGTCGCCGTCTGGTACTTGAGTGGGTCGACGCCCGGCAGCGTGATACCGACTCCGGCCGGCACTACTTCGAACAACGCCGTGACGCTATGTCCCGAACCGATCTCTCCGGCGTCCTTCGTGTCATCGTTGAAATCCTGGTGTTCGAGGACGCGGTTCTCGTATCCGATCAGCCTGTACGCGTTTACCTCCGCGGGATTGAACTCGATCTGGATCTTTACGTCCTTGGCGATTGTCACCAGCGTGCTGCCCATCTCCTGAACGAGGACCTTGCGGGCTTCCTTGATCGTGTCGATGTAGGCGTAGTTGCCGTTTCCCTTGTCGGCGAGTGCTTCCAGACCGGCATCGTTGTAGTTGCCCATTCCGAAGCCCAGAACGCTCAGGAAGACGCCCGTCTTCGCCTTCTCTTCGATAAGCCGTGTTAATGCGCCGTTGTTGGTCACACCGACGTTGAAGTCCCCGTCGGTCGCAAGGACCACGCGATTGATTCCGCCTTCGATGAAGTTGGCGACAGCCGTGTTGTAGGCCAGTTCGATTCCCGCTCCTCCGTTTGTAGAGCCCCCGGCAGTCAGCCGTTCCAGTGCCGCCATAATCCGACCGTTCTTATCTCCACCGGTTGAAGGCAGGACCATGCCCGAGGCGCCCGCATAAACGACGATCGCGACGCGGTCGTTTTCACCCAGTTGGTCGACCAGCAGTTTCATCCCGCTCTTGAGGAGTGGCAACTTGTTCTGATCACGCATCGAACCGGAAACATCGACAAGAAAGACCAGGTTGCTGGGTGCCCGCTCGTCGAGGGGGATTTCTATTCCTTTGATCCCAAGTCGCACGAGCCGGTGTTGCCGATTCCAGGGAGCCGCCGATACCTCGGCGTTGATCCCGACCGGCCGTCCGTCATCCGGCACGGCATAGTCATATGTGAAGTAGTTGATCATCTCTTCGATCCGCACGGCGTCGGCGGGTGGCAACATCCTCTGATTCAGGAAGCGGCGCACGTTTGCGTAAGAAGCCGTATCCACGTCGATCGAGAGCGTTGCCAGGGGATCCTGGCTGACAGCGATGAACGAATTGTCTACGATGCGGTTGTACTCCTCGGTGTTGAACCGGTCCGTTGCTCGCCGATCGAAGCCGACCACGGAGGGTGCCGGTGGCGGTGGGGGTGTCGCGTCGGCCGATGCGAATGAATTGGCAGCCGTCAAGACGCTGCTGATGGTTCCCTGGGCAGGCCTGGTGAACCTCCTCAGTGTGGACTCGGGTGTGAGACCTGGGTGGAGTGCGCCCCGCAAACTGGAGAGTTATTTCCCCAGGATTAGTACAGGCCGA
>CAZOZZ010000092.1:0-17233 GCA_964584435.1 uncultured Solibacteraceae bacterium
TGCAAATTATACCAGAGGCGGGGGTTCCGGCTCAATGGACCGTTGATAATGCTTTCCCCGGTCCGCCCTTCGAATGCTAGAATAATCAATTAATCTGTCAGTCAGGGAGCGATTCGAGTGAAGCTATTTTCGGTCATTGCATTAGTTGCGGTCCTAGCCGTCGGTTCGGCCTGCTCACCCAACCAGACGGCGTCAGCCGACATCGTCGCCCGGGTGAACGGTGTGGACATCACGGCGGCGGAACTGGACAAGGAGTTCGACACCCGCGTCGAGGGTGCGGATCCATCTCCGGCAGTCGAAGAGATCGAGGATCTCAAACAGCAACTCCTGGGCGAGTTGATCACTAACCAGATCCTTCTGCAACTGGCCGCCGAAGCAGCCTTGACAGCCAGCGACGCGGAAGTGGATGTACAGTTCAACGAGTTCAAGAGTCAGTACACCGCGGAACGCTTCCAGGAATTACTGGACGAACAGAAGTTGACCACGCCCGAGTTACGTGAGCAATTGCGTACCAATCTGACGATCGAAAAACTCGTCAACAAGGAGATCACCTCAAAAATCTCCGTGTCCGAAGCCGAGATCGAGGATTTTTTCAACAAGAACACCGAAAGCTTTAACCTGCCCGAAACTTTCCGCATCGCCCACATTCTGATCACGCCTCTCGAAGATACGGAAATCAACAATGCGGAAGGAGACGACGCGAAAACGCCCCAGGAGGCCAGCGAGAAGGCACAGAGCCTGTTGAGACAGATTCAGGGTGGGGCGGACTTCGCCACTGTAGCGCGAGGTTTTTCGGAGGATCCCTCTTCAGCGCCCCTGGGTGGCGACCTTAACTTTCAGCCGATAGACGCCATTGGTGGCATTGATCCAAGTCTTGCTGACGCCGTACTCCAGATGAAAGTTGGCGAATCGTTTCCGCGCGTTGTCGAAACCCGGTTCGGTTACCACATCTTGAAGTTGCTGGAACAGGACGCAGGCGGTCAAAAGGATCTTACCGACCCTCGAGTCCAGGCGGACATCCGGCAGGTGATCTTCAATCGGAAGGATCAGACGCTGAAGGGCGCCTTCTTCGAAATCGCCCGGAACAATTCCGAGATTCAGAATTATCTGGCTGAGAGGATACTGGCCAGGGCAGGGGGGACGTCGTAGGAAGCGATAGAAGGTGCGCTCTGTGAGCGTACACGTTCTCGATGCGGTAAGGATGTGCGGTCGCTGTGCGGTCATAGACCGCACCTACATCGGGGGTCCTACTCCACAGCTACCAGCAAGTCGCCCGCGTTGACCGTCACTCCCTCTTCCACGCCAAGCTTCTGGACCGTTCCCGCTTTTGGAGACCGCATTTCATTCTGCATTTTCATTGCTTCGATCACCAGCAGGCCCTGGTTTGCTTCCACGACGGCTCCCTCCTGAACGAGGAGCTTGACGACTTTACCCGGCATCGGTGCGCGCAGTTCCGCGATTCCGTCGTGATCGGGTTGCGAAGAGCGGCGAAGAGCGGTACGTCCGTCCAGCAGTTCGAGGCTGAGATGGCGATTTCCGAATCGTACCTCGTAGCCGGTACCGTTTGGGATCAGGATCGCCTCGACCGATTTGTCATCGGAATTGAACCAGAAAACGCCGGGCTCCACTTCTCTTATGTTCAGCTCGTAGTCTCGTTCTCCGATTCGGGCTCGAACCGCCGGTAGCGTTCCTTCGAACTCGATCTCAATCCTTTCGTTTCCGACCAGGGCGGTGTACTTCATCTCATCGCTTTCGAAGTTGTTGTTGCCGGCCCGCCAGCTTCCACGGACTCACCGCGCGTTTCGGATCACCGTTCACACGGGGTTCCTCCCGGCGTGAATGAAACAAGGCGGCTATGAGGATCGCATGGTCCCGTTCGGTGACGGACACGGAAGCGCCGGGTCCTGCTTCCTGTCGATCATGGAGCCACCTGTCGATGAACCCTGTGTCGAAGTTCCCGGCAACGAACTCGGGATGGTTCAGTACTTCCCGGAAGAACCCCAGGTTGTTCTTGATCCCGCCGATCTCGTACTCACCCAGGGCCCGTGACATGCGGCGGATCGCCTCTGCCCTTGTTGGAGCCCAGGCAATCAGTTTTGAAAGTAGCGGATCGTAATCCAGAGGCACTGTCCAGCCGGGATAAACGCCGCTGTCTTCGCGGATGCTCGGTCCCGATGGCACACGAAGTATCGAGATCTGACCCGGCGAAGGGAAAAAATTGTTGTCGGGGTCTTCGGCGTAGATGCGGCATTCGATCGCAGCACCTCGCATGACGATGTCTTCCTGTTTGATCGAGAGTTCTTGACCCGTGGCGATATAGAGTTGCTGCTTCACCAGATCAATTCCCGTGACGGCTTCCGTGATCGGGTGTTCGACCTGCAGCCGTGTATTCATTTCGAGAAAGTAGAAGTTTCGATCCTGGTCGACGAGAAATTCCACCGTACCGGCATTGTGGTATTCAGCAGCCCGAACGACCCGCAGTGCCGCTTCTCCCATCCTTTCGCGCAGATCCTGGTCCACGATCGGAGAAGGTGACTCTTCGATGACTTTCTGGTGGCGTCTCTGGATCGTACATTCCCGTTCGCCCAGATGGATGGCGTTACCGTGCTTGTCGGCAAGAATCTGAATCTCCACGTGCCGGGGTCGATCCAGGAATTTCTCAATGAAGACGGCGTCGTCTCCAAATGCCGACAGGGCTTCCGACCTCGTGTTGCGGAGCGCGCTTGCCATCTCCTCGGCAGATCCGACAAAGCGCAACCCCTTGCCTCCCCCTCCTGCCGATGCTTTGATCATGACGGGAAAACCGATTTCCCCGGCAACCTGGAGAGCTTCTTGATCGGAAGTGACCGGGTCCATGGTTCCGGGTATCATCGACACACCGTGCCTGGAAACCGCCCGGCGGGATTCGATCTTGGAGCCCATCAGAGCAATTGACTTCGGCGCCGGGCCGATAAAGGTGATCCCGGCGTCTTCACATGCAAGGGCGAAATCCGAGTTCTCGGCCAGGAACCCGTAACCCGGGTGAATGGCGTCGGCACCCGAGCGGCGCGCGGCGTCGATGAGTTTGTCGACAACGAGATAGCTTTCAGTCGATGGTGCAGGCCCGATCGGAAAGGCTTCGTCCGCCATCCGCGTGTGGAGCGAACCTTCGTCGGCCTCGGAGTAAACCGAGACGGTCGGAATGCCAAGCTCTTTGCAGGCGCGGATTACGCGGACCGCAATTTCTCCTCGGTTGGCGATGAGAACCTTAGCGAACATAGGCGGTGATCATAGCATTGGATGTTGGTAGTCCGTCGGTTTCGGAAAGACACCCGGCTAAAGAGCCGGCCTTCTTACGGACCAAACCGCATCCTGTTCGTAGGTGTATGCAGCACGCAGGACGGTCGTTTCGTCAAAGGCTTTACCCGTAATCTGCAGCCCGATCGGCAAATCGTTCGACGTAAACCCGCATGGCACGGTGATGGCCGGCAGGCCTGTGATGTTGAACAGGCGCGTGTTTCTGGTCAGGGCTCCGAGGACAGGCTCGGTTTCCCCGTCCCACTCGACCACGGCCTGGTCGATCAGCGGTGCCGATATGGGTAGCGTGGGTGTTATCAGCAAATCCGCTACCTCGAAGGCCGCCTGGAGTTCGCTCTTGAGAATCGACCTGGCGCGCTGCGCGCGGACGTAGTCGACGGAGAGCAGGAGCCGTCCCGCCTCGATTCGAGCTCGAATATCCTGGCCATACAATTCAGGGCTGCTCTCGAGGTATTTCTGGTAGTAGGAAAACGATTCCGGTGATGCGATGTTCGTGAAGATCGGCCTCTGCAAGTCGGCACTCGGTATGTCCACCTCCACAACGCTTGCGCCGATCTGTTCCAGGTGCTTTATGGCCTCCTGGACGGCCTGATCGATTTCCGGGTCCAGCCTGTTGTAGAAGGCGGCCCTGGGTAGTCCCAGCCTCAGGCCCCGGACTCCACCTTCGAGTTTCCTGGAATATGCCGGCACCGACACCTTCCGCGATGAGGGATCTCTGGGATCGTGACCCGCGATGACCTCCAGCATGATGGCCGCATCCTCAACCGTGCGTGTCATCGGACCCACGTGATCCAGAGACCACGAGAGAGGAACGACTCCGGTGCCGCTTACGCGTCCGTAGGTAGGCTTCAGGCCGACTGTTCCACAGAGACCGGCCGGTATACGGATCGATCCTCCCGTATCCGAGCCCAGGGAGCCCAGCGCGGTGGAAAGTGCAACCGACGTTGCCGAACCTCCGCTGGAACCTCCTGAAATACGGTCCGGGTCCCAGGGGTTGCGGACGGCCCCGTAATGCGGATTGACCGATGTGACACCGAAGGCGAGTTCGTGGAGGTTGGTCTTTCCGATGAGGACCGCACCGGCATCGTTGAGCCGTTTGGTAACCGTGGCGTCTTCCCCCGGAATGCGGTCGGCAAAGACCCGCGATCCGGCCGTAGTGCGGATACCCTTCGTGTCGATGAGGTCTTTTAACGATATCGGAACGCCATGCAACGGGCCAAGGTTCCGACCGTCGCCGAGAGCACGTTCCGCTGCTTCGGCCTGGGCTGTCGCGTGGTCGGCGGTGACCGTGATATAGATGGCCATCCGATCGTTGAGAGACTCGGTTCGGTCCAGGACCGCCCGCGTCAGCTCGACCGGTGACAGATCGCCGGCCCGGATCATCCGTGCAGCCGATGCCAGGGTGAGCGTCTTGAGATCTTCTAGGCGCATCAGTCGGCCTCGAATACTGAGGCCGGAACCGAATCGCCCAGTTCCATCCCCCGCAGAGCCCGTGTGTCGTCCAGCAGTGGCCCGAACACACCTGCGATTTCACCGGCCCGTTCATCCGTGATGTCCCAATCACCCGCTTCGGCAATCGTCTTGATCGAGTTGCTATCGATTTTTTTCAGCATAGTTAGTAATGGGAAAAAAGTCTTTACGCAGATTACGCGGATTACGCAGATGAAGGAGTCTGAAATCTGGGGTTCGAGACACCTGGCTTCTTTCCCATCTGCGTAATCCGTTTAATCTGCGTCATCCGCGTACTTCCTGTCTAAACCGTACGGAATGGATATTAGAAACATGAACAACATCAACACTTCGGAATCTCCGAAGTTATATTCGGTGAGGCCGGCCACCGCAAACGCCACCAGGACGGACAGGCCCGATACCGCCATCCACTTGACAGAAGGATCGGTCGAGCTGGCCCGGCGTTTGAGATCGAGGCCCAGTTTTACCAGCAGCCACAGGAACGCACCCAGACACAGTAATCCCCGTTCGGCAGCAATCTGGAGGTAATTGTTGTGGAGGTGTCCGTAAAAGAAGTTCTCCAGGTTGTCTCCCCGGTAGTACCCGGGAAACTCTGTTCCGATGCGTTCAGGCCCGACGCCGAAGAGTGGGTGGTCACCGATCATACGCAGCCCGACGTCGAGCATTTCCAGGCGGCTCGAGTCCGGGGCGAATCCACCCTCGAGGAAACTCATCGAGACGCGCCGGAGGATCAGGCCGGAAGCCAGAACAGCGACGATCGCGATTGGGATCAGAAGTCGGACGAGCTGTCGCGGGGGGAGGTACAGGGCGGCCAGGGCGATCCCTGCGGCGGAACCCAACCACACCCCACGCGTGAAGCTCAAGAGAAGGGCCATTCCTATCAAGGCAATCGGTATCAAATACTTGCGCGATCCGATCGTAAACACCAGCGGTACCGCAGCGCACCAAACCAGCATCTGTTCACCGCTGAAGGTCATCCAGTGGCCCATGAATCCCGTGATCCGCGCCAGGATCGTCGGGTCGTCCGCCAAGTCCCCTGTAGAGAGGAATTCCACATACTGGAAGCCGAACTGAACCATCGCCGCGATGGAGGCGACGGTGGCAACAACGAGCATGGCCGTAATCGTCATGAGGATGCGGCGTTCGTTCGTCAGAAACGTTGCCGCCATCAACCCCATGCTGAACAGGAAGAACTTTTGCACAGGCTTAAGACCCATCCCTGGATCCGGCGACATTGCCAAGGACAGAAGGGTTGTCAGCATGAACGCAACGAGAGGGACGAGATACCCTGGCCAGTTGATTCGGCGGGGTCCCCGGATCAACCATGTGACCAGGGTGAGGCCCAGGAGAATCTGGGCCGCAGCGATCGAGACCAGGACGGCCGACACCGAGGCAAGGGACAGACGAAACAACCACAAGTCCGACCGCTCTGTCATAGAGGCGGATTCTATCGGCTGGGTTCGCAGGGGTCAAACGGCAATCGATTGCCGGCCCGCCTGGAAGTATCCGTGCAGATCGCGCGAGGGGGTGAGATATGCTGATGAACATGGCTCGATCGCTGATGATCATTGGTACGGCGTCTCACGTGGGCAAAAGCCTCCTCGTGACGGCCCTCTGCCGGATCCTGCGAGATCGTGGTGTAAGCGTTGCTCCGTTCAAGTCCCAGAACATCGCCCTGAACTCGTTCGTCTGCGGGAATGGAGCAGAGATCGGCCGCGCCCAGGTCGTCCAGGCAGAGGCCGCGCGGCTTCGGCCGGAGCCGGACATGAACCCGATCCTGCTGAAGCCGAGCGCCGGGGGAAAGGTCCAGGTTGTCCTGAACGGATCCGTTCACGGCACCATGACCGGAGACGAGTACTCCGAGCAACGTTCGTTCTTCTTCGAGCAGGCTCTGGCGGGGTATCGAAGGTTAGAGGCCCGGTTCGACACCATTATTCTCGAGGGAGCAGGCAGTGCCGCTGAGGTCAACCTGCGCGATCGGGATATCGTCAACCTGGAGTTCGCAAGAGCAGTCGGATCCCCGGCTGTCCTGGTGGCCGACATCGATCGTGGTGGCGTTTTCGCCTCCATCGTCGGCACGTTCGACTTGCTCAGGCCTGCCGAGTCCGAACGCGTTCCCGGATTCATCGTCAATCGATTCCGGGGCGATCCGGCGCTGTTTGCAGACGGCGTCGATTTCCTCGAGGAAAGGACGGGCCGCAGGTGCCTGGGCGTCCTGCCCTATATCGATTCACTCGGCATCGACCAGGAAGACGGAGTCTCACTGGATGAACGATCCGACATCCCAGCCGAGTTCCGTATTGGTGTGATCCAATTGCCACACATTTCCAACTACACCGATTTCAACCCCCTGGAACATTTCGAGGGTGTCGGGGTCGAATATCTCAAGACTCCCACGGGGCCTTCTCCGGACCTGTTGATTATTCCCGGAACGAAGAATACGATTCGAGACCTGCAGTGGATTCGGGACTCCGGGTTCGAGCCGTTCATACGCGATGCCCTCCGGTCCGGTTCCGTCGTGCTCGGAATCTGTGGAGGGTACCAGATGATGGGCGTTCGGATTTCCGATCCGGCCGGGGTCGAAGGCGGCGGCTCGGTCGAAGGGCTCAATCTACTCGATGTGGAAACGGAAATGGCATTGGAGAAGACAACCTTGCGGTCGCGGGCAAGGAGTTTCCTGGGCCCGCCGGTTGAGGGTTATGAAATCCACATGGGAGAGACGCGGGTGAGGGGAGACGGCAGCCCGTTCTGTCTCAAGGACGACGGCAATCCCGACGGCATCGTGTCGGGCAACGTTTGTGGAACCTATTTTCATGGGATCTTCGAGAGCGCCGAGTTTTCAAGGGAATTCATCTCGATGGTCGCCGAGAAGCACCGGTTGACATGGCGGCCCGGCCCATCGAGCTATTCGAAAGACGCCGCCTACGATCGATTGGCCGCGGCTGCCCGCCAACATCTGGATGTTGAAGAGTTGGTGCGGTTCACGAGTCTTGTGACGACATGATTTACGACATCCGGAATCTGAATTTCGGCTACGGGACGACCGCCGTGTTGAATCAGCTGTCGGCAGGGATTGCCCCGGGAGAGTTCGTTGCCGTGGTGGGTCCGAACGGAGCTGGAAAGTCGACGTTGCTCAAGTTGCTGGCCGGCATTTTCCCGAACTTCGGAGGCTCCATCGAGTTTCTGGGGCGACAGATTGGGGACTATCAACCTGTCGATCTGGCACAAAAAGTGGCCTTTGTCCCGCAGGAGACACACGTCGTTTTTCCTTTCACCGTGGACGAGATGATCTTGATGGGAAGGCTTCCCTACCGAAAGGGGTTTGTCTTCGACAGTGCCGACGATTCGGAGTCTGTCAGGAATGCCATGGCCCTGACAGGGACTTCCGAGCTTGGCTCGAAGATGTTCAACGAGCTTAGCGGGGGTGAGCGGCAACGCGTCGTTCTGGCCAGCGCCCTGGCACAGACTCCCGACGTGTTGCTTCTCGACGAGCCAACCGTCTACCTGGACATGAAACACCAGGTGCACTTTTATCAGATTCTTGAGCAACTGAACGCCGAGCGGAACATGACGATCATCGCCGTCACACACGACATCAACCTGGCCGCACGCTACGCGCGGAGAATGATTGCGATTAGGAACGGTGCAATTGCGCTCGACGGGGAACCCGAGGAGATTCTGACACCTGACACGCTTTATGAAATCTTTGAAGTCCGAGCCACTGTCCTCGACCGACCTGGGGGCGGAGGCAAATACGTCATCCCGACCGGCTAGGGGCCTGACGCCGGGCCGCTTCCTGATGGTTGTGGGTCCGTGTGCCCTCTTCCTTGCCGTTGTTCTGCTTGTGACTCCATGGGTGGGCTCGGCCGGAATTACCTGGCAGGGAGTTCTGGCCGGAGCCAGCCCGGACCGGGAGATCTTTGTCGTGGCGCGCCTGCCGCGAATTCTGTTTGGCGCCCTGGCCGGTGGATCGCTGGCTGTCGCAGGCGTCCTGTTTCAGGCCATTCTGCGAAACCCACTGGCGACTCCGTTCACGCTTGGAGTTTCGAGCGGGAGTTCCTTTGGCGCCGTGCTTGCGATCTGGATGGGTCTGGACATCGTACTTCTCGGCATTCCGATGATCTCCATTGCCGCTCTGATGGGCGCTCTGTTGACGATCCTCCTGGTCTTTCTCATTGCCCGAAGTCGCCAGGCACTGCCGACGTTCACATTGTTGCTCGCGGGCGTCACGCTGAATTTCATTTTCGCAGCCCTGATCCTCTTCATTCAATACGCCTCGAATTTCACGGAGTCTTTCCTGATGGTGCGCTGGATGATGGGAGGCGTGAACGATGCCGATTACTCGATGATCGCCAAGACCGCACCCGTGATCATCCTGTCGGTCCTGTTCCTGCTTCGGTATGCGTCCCAATTGAATCCCCTGGCCGCGGGTGAGGATTGGGCCACGACGCGGGGGGTGAACGTTGAGCGGTTGAAACTCGTCTGCTATTTTTTCGGGTCCTTGCTGACCGGGGCGGTGACAGCGGTCAGCGGGCCGATCGGCTTCGTAGGCCTGATCGTTCCCCATTCGCTTCGATTGATCGCGGGCCCGGATCACCGCATCCTGCTTCCCGGATCGTTCTTTGTCGGTGCTGGTTTTCTTGTCTTGTGCGATACGGCGGCCCGAACCTTGTTTGCACCCACGGAAATCCCGGTCGGTGTTATCACTGCCCTGCTCGGCGGCCCGTTTTTCATCATTCTGTTGAAGAGAAGGAAGGGAGATCTTTTTTAGTGAAACCATAACGGTCCTGGACAAGTCTATAGCTTCAAGTTCTATGTGGCACTCTCTGTCCAGGACCATGAACCTTCCGCTTCCGGTGGAGGAAGTCTTCGGCTTCTTTGCAGACGCTGGGAACCTTCAGAAGATCACGCCCGCCGAGTTGGGTTTCAAGATCCTCACGCCATCGCCGACCATCGACGAGGGTGCGCGAATCGACTATCGGCTTCGCCTGTGTGGAGTTCCGTTCAAATGGAAGACCGTGATCACGGCCTGGGAGCCTCCCTACCGGTTCGTCGACCTCCAACTGCGGGGTCCCTACAAAGAGTGGATCCACACACACCGGTTCGAACCGACCGCTGATGGGACGCTGATAGGGGACGATGTGCGATACCGTCTTCCGCTGTCGCCACTCGGCGAGATCGCCCAACCGTTGGTGCGTCGCCAGCTGGAGAGGATATTCACGTTTCGGAAGGAAGCGATTCGGCGGATTCTGGTTCCGGGACCGGAACGGAGCTGACCACCGGGGGCCGTAGACACGACCCTGCCGTTATCGAATCTCGCCCCCTTCCGGACCCGCACCGTCCTTTCTGGACAAGGTCCCTTGCCGCCGCCCGGAGGATCGTGGGAACATACGCGTCGAATGGCTTCGCCAACCCTCAACTTGACCTGTCTCAACTGTGGCACCAAAATGCATGGGGCCTACTGCCACGAGTGCGGGCAGAAGGCAAGGGAGCCGACCCCTGGTATTCGCGATTTTCTCCACGACGCGATCCACGAGTCCCTGCACCTGGACGGCAAGATCCTGAACACGGTAAAGGTTCTCGTGACACAGCCCGGGCAGATCACGAAGGATTTCGTTGCCGGACGCCGCGCGCGTTACATCTCACCACTGCGCTTGTACCTGACGTTCTCGGTCCTCTTCTTCCTGGTGGCGGCTGTTGTGCCGAATGGTCAGGGAGGGTTTATCAACATCAACGCCGACAATCTCGATGCTGCGAGCGCCGCCGATTTTGCCGACAGTATCCGGACAGGCCTGCCTCGAGTCGCGTTCATTATGATGCCGGTATTTGCAATGTTGACGCTTGGATTCTATCGTCGGCGCCAACCCTACTACTTTGCGCACCTGTACTACTCGATACACTTCCACACCTTTATGTTTTTCCTGTTCACGCTGTTCGCGCTTGTGAGCGCCGCCGGCCCAAACGGAAGACTCATAGGTACAGCCGTCTGGGCGCCGCTCACGATCCTGTATCACTTCAAGGCCTTGAAGCGGTTCTTCGATGAACCGTGGGGCAGAACTATCCGGAAGGGGTTGGCGGTGGGCGTGCTCTACTGGATCTGCCTGGCCGCAGCGTTCCTGCTGCTGATCCTCGTTTCATTGGGGCTCGGCTAGGGGGACAGGCAGGTGGAGTGAAACGTGGTTTGTTAGTGAGAAACGGGGGTCACTCGGGGAGATCTCGAACGAACGCCCGCATCAGGTAGAGATTTCGACGGACCTCGCGTTGGAGTGCCACGTCCAGCAGATCGCCCGTGGTCAGCTCGATGATCTGCGGAACGAGGCCCTGTGCCAGACCGGCAATCCTGTTGAGACGCTTGTCGAGACTCTCGGTTGGAAGAGAGCCGACTTCGAGTTCAGGCGCGTCACTTCCGGAATCGATAAACTTCAAGATGTCTTGGGTCTTCTTCTCTAGATTCCGGGACCGACGATCCAGATCCCGGACCGCCCAGATCTTCGACATAGGAGCAAAGCGGAGCGTGCGGAGGTCAAAGGCCTGCCTTCCAAACTCCCGTAAATCCTTGAGAAAGCCCTGAAGGCGCCTCGTCCGGTAGTAGTTCTCTCGAGCCTCTTTGCGCGCCAGCGCCTCCGGGGAGTTTCTCTCACGCAATTCCTCTCGCCGACGTCTGCTGGCTTCTGCCTCTCGTGCCCGACGTTCACGTTCGGCTCGGGCCTCGGCGGCCCGTCTTTCTGCTTCCCGAATGGCTTCGCGTTCCAGGCGGCTTGCTTCTTTGACGTCCGGTGGGAGTGATGGAGGTTCCTGTGCGAAGGCCAGAGACGGACACACCAACAGGCATGCGAAGAGAGGAGGAAGCCAACTTCGGATTGAGCGAGACATGAACTAGCCCCTGCAGATAGATTCGACGAATAGGGGCCTGAAGTCAAACATTTACAGCCGACCGCCAGGTCTGAGGCAAGCTCTGCTTTTTCTACTGAAGAGGTGCGATTTCGGCCCGTTCTCCCTGTCCCATATACGTGCGGGCTCGGCGGATCTTCCCGTCCAGTATCTGCACGAACATCGCGCCGGGATGCATGAAGCGCTTGTCGGTTTCCTGTTCGGAGTACACGGCAACAAACTCCACAGCGACTCCGATCCCGCCCCATGGTCCCTCGGCGACGTGCAATAGATCCGCGCTTGCTTCACGAGCCGTGACAGTCTGTATCCGGAATGTCAGGTCCTTACGACTTGCCGCAAAGTCCGACGTCATCTTCCGGATCGCATCGTGTCCGTTGTACACGACCGGTCCGATCTGACGCGCGGATGGCCCGACCTGGTGCATTGCGTCGGCGTGATACAGGTCCACCACTCGCCCGGTCGCTTCGTCCGTACCGTCCAGCGCGTTCCACCTGTCGAACCACTCGACGACGAGTATCTCTGCTCCATCGTTTTCGTCTTGGCCCTGAACAAGACCGAGCGGTAGAGCCAGCAACAATACGACCAGGACAAACAACGGTTTCTTCATCACCATACCTCCAGTTAGTCGCCAGTGATCCGCGATAGCCTGTTGTGGCTCGGCGCGTTGCATTCCGTACTCGACAACTGCTCTTTCATTCCCACACGGAGATCATAATTTCCCCGAAAGTGATCTGGATGTTCCGTCGTCACTCCTCGCAGTAATCGTCGTCACGCAAGCAGGCCCGTCACTCACACTCCCAGGCGGCGCGGCTGTGGTAAATAATTCTGGTATCTGAAATAAATGCCAAAGGTTCAGGCGTTTGGGATTCTTGGCGAATACGGAGCTGACACTCGGAGTTCATCCGGGAGGTTCGAAATGAACAGGTCAAAAAAGATAGCCTTTTTTTCTCTTCCCACACTGCTGTTTCTGGCCCTCACGGCCTCCGCCCAGCAGGGAAACGGATCACTTGGGACAGTAGATATTCCTATAAGAACGCTGGTCGATGAGCATGTTTTCGGCAAGCTCAATGCTGACGGCATACCCCATGCGGGTCTGGCCGGGGATGAAGAATTCATTCGCCGCGTCTACATCGATGCAGCAGGGGTGTTGCCGTCGAGTGACGCGGTTCGTGAGTTTCTTGCCGACAACGACCCGGCGAAGAGAGACAAGCTGATCGACTCCCTGATCGGCACCGAGGAGTTTACCGAGCAGTGGGCGTGGTTCTGGGGCGACCTGTTTCGACTTGCCGGGCAATCCGGTGGTGGCGCGAATGCGTTCCAGTACTGGAACAAAGAATGGTTGAGAGTTGACCGGCCGTACAACGACGTGGTCTACGACCTGATGACGGGTGTGACCAAGAGTCACAGTACCCTCCCCGCACTGGCGTTTCTGGGCCGGACGCACTACGCGAAGAGCCGCATCGTACACAGTGAGGACGACTACAGCATCATGAACCGCCTCGACACGCTCGATCAGTTCAACATCGATGTCGGGCGCGTCTTCCTCGGGATCAACACCGACTGTATCTCCTGCCACGACGGCGCCGGCCACATCGAAGAAGTTGACCTGTACATGAGTACGAAGACCCGCGACGACTTCTACCGGCACTCCGCATTCCTCGGAGGAACACGAATCATCACCACCTGGGATGACAGGGCCAAAAACGTGGGCGTCAACGACATGATCGTCGACGACACGGCCAAAGGCTACGACACTGATGACGACGCTCCCTACTGGACTCTGAGTGAAAGTCGCGTCCCCCGAAACGGCGGGGCCTACACGCCGGCATTCATCCTCACAGGAGAGGAACCCCGGCCGGGGATGAATCCCCGGGCCGAACTGGCGCGGATGCTGACCGAGCACATCCAGTTCGGTCGCGCAACGGTCAACCTGATCTGGGGCAAGTTGATGACGGTCCCCTTCGTTGCCCCTTATGACGGATTCGATCTAAGCCGCCTTGACCCGGACAATCCGCCGCCGGAGCCCTTGACGATCCAGCCGACCAATCCGGAGTTGCTGAACGCTCTGGCAGAAGATTTCATGGCGAACGACTACAGCATCCACCATTTGATGAAGACGATCCTCAAGTCCAGCGCATATCAGCTTTCCTCCGAATGGGACGGGGAGCCGGATGGCTCCCACACTTCCTATTACCCGCGACGCTTTCCACGTGTCCTGACCGGTCCGGAAGTCATCGATGCGATCGGGCGAGCTACGGCTCGGCCGTTCCAGTTTGCCTTCGGCGACACCGAAGTCACTCGGGTGAAGCAACTGGCGATGCCAAGTAACGTCGGCGGCCGGCGTGCTGGAGGTGAACCTGCCGAGGTGAGTGCGGTGATGCAGAGTTTCTACCAGAGCAACCGGATGACACCGCCGCCGACGGGTAACAAGGCCTCGACGCTGCAGGCGCTCCTTCTCATGAGCTCAAAGATCATCGGCGATCGCGCAACGGCCGAGAACGGCAGTCGCGTCCAGCAGCTTGTGGAATCGGACAGGACAGACGCGGAGGTGGTCGAAGAACTCTATCTCTCATCCTTTTCCCGCAGGCCAACGCTGGAGGAGGAAGAGGTGGCGCTCGAAGAGCTTGGGCGAGACCGAACACGTGGCGCCGAGAACCTGCAATGGGCATTGCTGACCAGCAGTGAGTTCATCCTGAACCACTGAGTAGGAGGAGAAAATGGAACGACGGTTACAGGATCTTTTACCGACGCGCAGGGAAGTGTTGAAATGGGGCGGGATGGCGCTTGCGGGTACATGTATCGACAGAGTCGTCTGGCCGCTCGAAGTGCATGGTCAGGATCAATCCGTCCCGCGCGGGACCGCCCGTTATTGCATCATGATCGAAATGGGCGGGGCCATCAGTCAGATGGACTGCTGGGACTTCAAGGAGACGCGCTGGACGCCCAAGGATCTCGATGTGAGGAAGGTGACCTCCGATCTCTTCCTGTCGAATACGCTGTTTCCACAGCTGTCGGAAGAGGCGGGGGAGGTCGCGATCGTCCGATCGATGCGGGCCCCGGAACTGGTGCACTTCAACGGGCAGTATCATACCCAGACCGGACGGGCACTGGACGTGGGCCTCGGGAAAGAGATCCCCGGCTTCGGGACCGTACTGTCGGCCGAACTTGAACCGGAGCGAAGGGAGTCCGACACGTTCCCGACATACATGAGTACCTCCCTGATGAAGTCCCGTTGCGGGGCCATCGGGTCGGGTTTCTTCCCTGCCCGGTTTACCGGCCTCGACCTGGACCCGACGACCGTCTTCGACAGTTTCGGAGATTCTGCTGCCGAAGGACCGAACCGTGTTTTCGAAGAGCGATGGCGCCTGCTCCGGGCACTGGCGGAGGTGTCTCCTGCTGAACGCTCGTTGCTGGGCGAGAAAGGCGGCGAATACGAGGCATTCTTCGACGAAGCGCACGGTCTGTTGGACGATCCGCGATGGAACAGCACTTTCACGGCGACCGAAGAAGAAAAGGAGCGCTATGGCGATGATGCCTACGGACTCGGACTGATCCTGGCGCGTAACCTGATTTCAGCCGACGCGGGAACCCGCTTCGTCTACGTCTACGACGGCGACCTCTGGGATCATCACAGCTATATCTTCGATCACAGCAAGTATCCGCGGAACCACTACTTCACGTGTAACCGGTTCGATAAGGGATTTACGAGCCTGTTGCGTGACCTCCGCTCGATGCCCGGCCATGAGCCAGGCAAGACCCTGCTGGACGAAACGCTCGTGGTGGCGACCAGCGAGTTCGGCCGGACAAAGGAAATGAACCCGGTCGCGGGCCGTGACCACCACCGCCTGGTGTACTCGTCGATGCTGGCGGGCGGCGGAGTCAAGGGTGGCCGGATCATCGGCAAGACCGACGAGTTCGGTGCCGAGTGCATCGACACCGGCTGGAAACACCCCGAACAGCCGGAAATGAACAACCTCGTTGCGACGATGTACTCCGCGCTCGGCGTCGAGTGGCGAAAGATAATCTCGAACACGCCTTCGGGCAGGGCCTACAAATACACGCAAACGGCTCCAGTCGGAGGGGCGGAATTCATCAGCGACGACGCGATCGACGAACTGTTCGAATAGGCCACACAATGGGAACGGCTCCAGCTCAAGCCGTTCCGGGCAACCTGACTCACGCAAGGGGAAATGATGAGAAGACTCTGTTCTTCAACCATGTGGATTCTTTCGCTGGCGATCTGTCTTCTGGTCGTGGCGTTACCCTCCAGCGCCCAGGAATCAGGTGGTGTTTCCGATGCCGTTCCTGGAATGGTCCGGGTCCCGGAAGGACCATTCTGGATGGGACGTGTGCATCGCTGGTTGATCGACGAGATCGGTTGGATCACCCGGGACCGCATGGATGACTTTCCGGCGCACTTGGTGAAGCTGGACGAGTACTACATCGACACTCACGAAGTCACCAACGCCGACTATGCCCGCTTTGCCGAGGCCACCGATCACAGACGACCCTACTATTGGCCCGATGGACAGCCTCCCGAGGGAAAGGAGCAGTTTCCCGTCTACAACGTGAGCTGGGACGATGCCCTCGCTCATTGTGAATGGGAGGGCAAGCGGTTACCGACCGAGGCAGAATGGGAGAAAGCCGCTCGTGGCGGTCGCGATCGGATGCTCTTTCCGTGGGGCGATTTTCTCCAACCTCGCTCCGAAGGGGGCGGCCGGGGGCAGGCTCCCAGCCCGAAGAAAGCCCGCTTCGGTTTTCCGAACGGTCCGGTCGACGTCGGCAGCTTTCCGCCTAACGATCTTGGCGTCCACGACGCCGTCGGCAACGTCTGGGAATGGGTTGCTGACCGGTACGAGACCTATTACTACAGCGTGAGTCCGGAAGAGAATCCCGCGGGCCCGGAAGCGGGCCCACACCGGATTCTGAGAGGAGGGTCGTGGGCCGACCGTGACGCCCGGTTGTTGATGGTTAACTACCGCAACTACGCGGCTCCCGAAACGCTCTCCCCGACGTACGGTTTTCGCTGTGCCCGATCGCCGGAATAGGTTGTTCGCGATCGATTGAATCCGGAAAGTAACTTGCTTCGAAAAGCTTCCGCAGGCCTTGGGGCTAGCTGCGCCGCGGGGGGATCGCTTGAGAGCGGTGTGCCCGCAACTTCTTCACTAGAATTCCAGATCGGTCAAATCAGTTCCCTGGCGACTCTATTTCCGCCCAGCACTTTTGGAATCCCCTAAGAGGCCGGAAGGTTCAGTTTGGGGTCAGCAGGCATTTCTCAAAAGACATTCATGAAAAATGCGGGCTAACCCGCGGGCGGCCAGGGACGGCCGCCCCGACACTCATTTCCTGAACGGTACTGTCACTTCTGAAACGCTGCGAGTCCACCAAGAATCTTTGCTGCCCGATTATTTCTTACCAGGTTTGAGAGATCGCCAGGGCAGTGTGTCGGGGTGGCCGGCCCCGGCAACCCGCGGGGCTAGCCGGGAGAATGTGGGATAAGGTGGCGGTTGGCGCACCATCCAACCCTTTCAGTGATGTGCTCAGAGACGAAAAAACGGAGAGAGGGTCCGCCTAC
>CAZOZZ010000093.1:0-16900 GCA_964584435.1 uncultured Solibacteraceae bacterium
GTTCTTCCTACCGCCAGTTCAAAGACCTTGAGGATCGTCGTGCCCACGCTGCCCGCGAACTTGGCCCGTCTCCCGGTCATGTTTTCGCCGGCGATTCTGCCCTGCTTGGCGGCCACCGTACCCACATAGTGGAGAACGGGTCGCCGGCGGATTGAGCAGTAGGCTTCGGCGCAATTGCCGGCCGCAAAAATGTTCGAGACATTTGTCTCCATATACTCGTTGACCGCGATCGCTCCCGTCGATCCAGTTCGTATCCCAGCTCCGACGGCAAGATCTACGTTTGGGAGGACCCCGGTGTCGAGCAGGACCAGGTCGGTCGGGTGAGCACCGAGCTGGCCCCGCGCCTTGATCCCACTCACGCTGTCGCTTTCCCCAACAAGAGCTTCGACCCTGGATCCGGTTCGCAGCCCGACACCATGGCGAAGAAGCTCGTATTCCACGATCCTTGCAATGTCGTCATCAACGCTACCCAACACCCGTTCCCGCTGTTCGAAGATCGTCACTCCCTTGCCGATCGCCCGAAGGCTTTCCGTGATTTCCAGCCCGACGTAGCCTCCTCCGACGACAGCGATGTTTTCGGCGCCCGACAGGGCGGCCTGTAGAGGCATCGCATCGGCGAGTCCAGTGACCGTGAAGACGTTGCCTAAATGGAGCCCGGGTATTTCCGGAAGTCGGGGCTTGACGCCGGTTCCGATCATCAACCGGTCGAAATCAAAACTTACAGATTCGCCCGTGCCGACGCGTCGTCCCGTTACCAGCTTTCGTGATGGAAGGATCGATTCGACTTCGATCCCCACGTGGGCCTCGATGCCGCGTTCCTCACCGAGGGATCCGGGAGTGTAGCCGATCAGATCATCCGATTTGACGAGGTTGGACAGAAAGTACGGAATGCCGCACGTGCTGTATGAAATGAATGGGCCCCGTTCGAGGACCGTGACACCCAGACGCGGATCGAGGCGTTTCGCTCGGGACCCAGCCGTCAGGCCTGCCGCGTTACCTCCGATGATGAGTATCTTTTCCATCAGGCGTTGTCGGACACACTATCAGAAATACTTTTCTCTTTCTGTGACCCAGGAACCAGGATCGCTGGCACCGGCCCGTTCGATCGTGACATAAGTGTCGTCGGACCAGACTCGCGCATCCCTGATGCCGGCTCCCTCGACCAGTTTCGCAAGCTCTATTTCGGTATATCCGGCGCGCAGAGATGCTTCAAATGATGCTCGTAATTGGTCTGGGTAATGCATCCCGTATGCTGCCAGTTGCCGGGGAAGCGCCAGCCGGTTCGGCCGCAGAAGATCTCGAATCAGGATTCCAGCCGTCGGTTTGGTCACGCGATTGATTTCCGTGAGGATGTCCAGCGGGTTGTCGAACTGATGCAGGGCGGAGTCGGACACCACCAGGTCGAAGTAATCTTCCTTGAACTTTACCTGGCCGAGTTCATCGACCTGAAAGAACATGCGCCCGTCCAGATCCCAGGCCTTGGCGGTCGCCCTGGCCCGATCGGCGACCGATCCCCAGCGTTGGAGGCCGATTCCAAAGAAGTTTTCGTTCTCCCAGAGAATCCGGAGAGGGATCAGGCCCAGGCGACTGCCCAGGTCCAGTACCATTCCGCTCTCGACGCCCAGTCCCAGACACCGATCGAGGAAAGCCTTGTCCAGGTCTACGAAATGTTCCAGCTCCGTGACCGACACCCAGGCCTCCATTTCCTCGTCAGTCGGCTCGGCTTCGGTTGCGACCCTGGACGGGTAGGCGAGTCGTGACATCACGCTTCGAAAACCCAGAGGAAACGGCATTATCGCCCCTATCCGGTTATTCGCCCTGGGGCGCTTCGCCTATCAGGACAGCGACCTCGTCCAGGAGAATATTATTCTCAGACATACACTTTGCTTCCCGGACGAAAGCGACAAGATTCGAAATAAGTGCAAGAAGCGCCGTGACCGTGTGGATCCAGGTGGGAACGACACGCGTATCGACACCACCTCCGATGATCCATGCGGCCATAGTGAAGAGGATTGCCATGGTGGCAGCCGGGGATGTCTCTGACTTGAAGAAGCGAGTTCTCTGTATGAACTCGCCGGCTTGCGGGTGGGATTCCAGCAGATCCTTTACCTGTTTGCCCGTGCCGATGAAGTAAAACATCGACATGCTGTGAGACAGGGTCACGATGACCGTTGCGAACAGGGCGTACAGGAAGTGGTCGTTCAGGCCGACCCTTCCATCCATGGAAAAACCTAGATACACCGTAATCACGATGCCGACGATCCCCATCAATGTCCCCGTCAGGAGTGCCATGACCATAATGTTGAACGAGATTTTAACATGTTGGTTGATGGTAGGGGTGTGGGCAGGGCGAGGAACCTCAACCCGAACTCGCAAAGACGCAAAGTAATGTTGAGACTTGAAGAAAGAGCAGAGGCAGGGCAGATACCTGGATCAGAAGTGGGGTGCATTCCCTGACGAACCACAACACGTTGTGGGCCGGTCGTTTCTTGCATCCATTTGGTTGTGTCGAACGTTTCATCTGTGGTATCTAGATCCAGATGCGTCGTGTGCTCTTTCTTTGCTTTGCAATTACGTTGACCGCCTCGTGCGCAAAACAGCCCCGGGTCAGCGTACCCGCAGGGACCCGGCCGGTCTCGGTGGCAACTGCCCCTGCCCAGCCGCGTCCTTCCACGAGGGGGGAAGTCGATGGCCGGGCGTCCTATTACGGCGACCCGTATCATGGTCGAAAGACGGCAAACGGAGAGACATTCGACAAGAACAAGATGACGGCCGCACACCGCTCGCTCCCGTTCAACACCTGGGTTCGTGTTGAGAACCAGTTGAACGGAAAAGAAGTGGATGTACGGATCAACGACCGGGGCCCGTTCGTTGCGGGGCGCACGATCGATTTGTCGGAAGGTGCAGCCAGGAAGATAGACATGATTCGATCGGGGGTGGTTCCGATCCGGCTGAAGGTCATCAAAGAGGCTGCGAATGGCGGGCGGACTAATCGCGGCAGCAACGTTTTCTACGTTGTCCAGCTCGGGGCGTTCCGTTCGGAGAAACCGGCTCAAGATTTGCGAAGGCGTTTCGAGAAGAAGTTCACGGGCATCTATGTCGACAAGCCCTCCGGAGGCGACAACCTCTACAAAGTCCGCATCGGCCGAGCCTTGCTGACCGCCGCCCGCTATGTGCAACGCCTGCTCCGTGACGACAACGTCGAGGCGATCGTTGTCCAGATGCAGTAGTTAGATCAAGGAAGGTGACTCGTGTGTATGAAGCCCGTGTTGCGAGCTGTGATCTCTTCTCTGACCTTTAGCGCAACGCTACTGGCACAGACTCCGGAGCTTTCGCCAGCCGTCCGGGAATTCGTGAGCGTGGATGCGCCGGTCGTTGTGCTGAGGCATGTCCGTTTGATCGATGGAACAGGTGTCCCAGCCACCGAGGACCAGACGATCGTCATCGTGGACGGCAAGATCCAGGCGATGGGTGACGCCCTGACCACACGGATCCCGGAAGGCGCCGAGATTCTGGATCTCGAGGGCCACACAGTGATGCCCGGCATCGTCGGCATGCACGAGCATCTGTTTTATCCCGCAGGCAGCAACCCGGCGCTTTATCCGACGCTGGGCGTAACGTTCCCCCGCATGTATCTGGCCAACGGTGTCACCACGATGCGTACCGGCGGCAGCATGGAACCCTACCTGGACCAGAACATCAAACGGCGCATCGATTCGGGCCGGATGGTGGGACCGAAGATTCACCTGACCGCGCCGTACCTGGAAGGGCAGGGCAGTCCGATCCTTCAGCTCCACCAGTTGAACGGGCCTGAAGAGGCCCGGCAGATGGTCAACTACTGGGCAGATCTCGGCTTCACGTCGTTCAAGGCCTACAACTACATTTCACGCGATGAACTGCGAGCCGCCGTCGAAGAGGCGCACAAGCGCGGTTTGAAGGTCACAGGACATCTCTGTTCGATAGGGTTCGGCGAGGCCGCAGAAATAGGCATCGACAACCTGGAGCACGGCTGGCGGACGAACACCGAGTTCACCCCGGGAAAGCAACCGGACCAGTGCCCTTCGGGAGGTCGGACCGGTCAAGCTCTGGCCAGCCTTGATATCCAGAGTCCAGAGGCACAGGAGACGATCCGAAACCTCGTTCAGCACGGGGTTGCAATCACCTCTACGCTCGTTGTCAACGAGGCCTCTATGCCGGGTCGCCCCATCATGCCGCGTCGTGCTCTGGACACGATGTCGGCTGAAGCGCAGGCGAATTTCTTCAGCCGCCGTGCTCGCTCCGCCGTGAATCTGAACGCCCTCTCGGTTGTCCTGTTCCGGAAGGAAATGGAATTTCAGTATGCCTTCGCACGTGCGGGAGGGCTCCTGGTCGCAGGTGTCGACCCGACCGGCAATGGCGGTGCCCTCCCCGGTTTCGGTGACCTCCGGAATATCGAACTCCTGGTCGAGGCCGGGTTTTCCACCGAGGAGGCGATCGAGATCTCGACTTCCAATGGAGCAGAGCTTCTGGGTGAGGCCGACCGGATCGGTGCCCTGGCTCCCGGTATGCAGGCTGACATCGTTGTCATCCGCGGCAACCCCGCCCACGACGTATCCGACATCCTGAACATTGTGACGGTCTTCAAGGACGGCGTCGGCTACGATTCCGCGAAGTTGATCGATTCGGTGCGGGGTGCCGTGGGTCGGTATTGATACCTGAGTGGACACTTAGCTACGAGAACCGGCTGCAGGATCTCTCACGACACGGGAAGATCCAGCAACAAGCCATCATCGTTGAAGAAGCGCAGGGTGCCGGCCGTTGACTGGCCCGCCGACCCGCTGAACAGGATGAACTGCGTGGTCCACCCGCCGGCGTCGGCAAAATGAGGGAAGAATGTTTCCGCATTCGTTGATGCGGCGGTCTCATTCGAAGGCGGCGTTGTGGTGATCAGGAAGTCTCCGCGCTCGTTCGTCCGCGCCCGAAGCCCCACGATCCCTACAGCCTGGTCACTGGTAACACGGACGATGCCGCTGAACGGAGTGCCGAGTGCGGGGAACAGCTCGTCTATGAATTGCGCGACCTGTCCCAGGGGTGGGACATCGACCGATGCGCTCATTGCTATCGTTGTACCGTCCAGTTCGGTCAGCGCGAAAGTAACTGTCGTCTGACTGCCTGCCGTGTTGGTGATTGCCACTCCCGTTCGAACCGACCCGACCTGGCCGGGCGTGCCGGCTGTTTCGGTGTACACCCGGAACCCCGTGCCGGAAGTTCCCGCCGGCACGCCGGCTTCCGCCACAGTGACACCGCCGCTCGACAGCGAGAACACGCTCAATCCCGCCGGCGTGGTGCTTCCGGAGCTCGGCGTGACACGGATCGATCCGGTTTGGACCGAGGCCGGGTTCGAACTGCGCAACCTCACCGAAGTACGTGGCTCGATGGAATAGGCGAACTCGGATCCGGAACGGCCGTCGTCGAGGGCCAGCGTGACGGGGTTGGCCGCGCTTGTGCCCGAGCCCGTACCCATGAACGTGACAGCGCCCGTCAGTACCGCATCGGTCGGGTTGACGAGCATGACCTCGGTCGTCCAGCCGTTGCCGTCGGCAAAGTGCGGGAACAAGAGAGTGTCGGTTGATGCGGACGCTAGCGGCGCGACCGGCAGGGTCGTGATCAGAAATTCGGATCGCTCGTTCGTCAACCCGCGCAATGCGACGACGGCGACGGGGACGTCGGAGGTGAACGTAAACGTCCCGCCGACCGAAGCCCCGTTGAACGGTGCCTGGTCAAGAAAACGTGCGATCTGTTGGTTGGCTCCCAGCGTGAGACTGCCGTCGCCGAAGTTGGCCCCCAGGGTATCGGTGAAATAGAAGGAGATAGTCGCGTCCTGCGAGCTCGGATTGACGATGGCGATCCCCGTGTTGATCGCTCCGGCCACCTCGGCGTAGATCCTTCCGGACAGTCTTGTGGTCGAAGCAGGAACCCCGGCTTCGCTGACCAGTATTCCATCCGCCCGAAATCCGAATATGGCCACGCCGGACGGCGTCGTGCTGGCATCTCCGGGTTGAATCCGGGAGTAGCCGACCGTTGACGCGCTGGACGTCCCGGGACTGGCCACAGAGAAACCGCCTCGATCGGAGACAGAGAACGTTGTAGGGTTCGGTCCGATTTTCAACAGGAACGCGTCCCTCTCGCCTGCCGGAGTCGATTGCAGCGGTGATGCGGTCGGGAAGTCCGTTGAGTCCGTTGAGCCGGTTACGTACGCGCTTCCGGTCGCATCCACGGCCATGTGTCCAACGACGTCCTGGCCGCTCCCTCCCACATAAGTCGAGTATGTCAACGTCCGAACCGTGGAATCGAACTTTGACACGAAGCCGTCGTTCCCGCCTCCCGCAGCGAGCTGAATTGCCGCCGCTGTCGGGAAGTCCGTCGAATTCGTCGATCCGGCAACGTACACGTTTCCGGCCGAATCGGTTGCGACCGAGGTCGCGGCATCCGTTCCACTGCCACCAAGGAACGAGGAAGACAGCAAGACGGATCCGTCCGAATTGAACTTCGTGACGAACACATCCGTGGTGCCGAAGCGAGTGGTCTGGAAGGCGTTTGAAACCGGGAAGTCTGCGGAATCCGTTTCTCCAACGACATAAACGTTTCCGGATGAGTCGAGCGCAATGCCACTGCCGATATCAACGTCGCTTCCGCCCAGGAATGTCGAAAACATCAGGAAGCCCTCCGGGGAGAATCTAGCGACGAACGCATCGAACGAGCCCCCGAGAGTAGACTGGGTCGGACTCCTGGTAGGAAAATCCGCCGATCCGGTCAGGCCCGTCACCCAGACGTTTCCCTCACCATCGGCTACCACACCCCTTCCGGAACCACCATCGAGTCCGAGGTACGTGGAAAAGGCCGCACCGCTGCCGTCCTCTTTCAGTTTCGTGACAAACGCGTCGGTGGTTCCCAGGCCGAGGGGTTGGAGTGCGGCGGCCGTTGGAAACCGGGTGGAATTGGATTCGCCCGTGATGAAGATGTTCTCGTCGCCGTCCAGGGCGATGGCCGTCGCCACCTCGTCCTTTTCCCCGCCGAGGTAAGTCGAGTAGAGCAGGTCGCCGCCTCTGGAGCTGAAGATTGAGACGAACACATCGAAGAACCCATTCGACTCGGCCTGCAGCGAGCCCACCACAGGAAAATCCGGGGAATCGGTCGCACCGGTCACGAAGATTCTTCCCGTCTCGCCGAGCGTGACGGCTCGCGCGGCGTCCAAACTCTCGCCACCCATGTAAGTCGCAAAGACGATACTTGATCCGTCGGCGCTGATCTTTGCCAGGAACGCGTCGTCACCCGCGCCGGCATCGACAGAGGCGAGGTCCGCACCGGGAAAATCGATCGACGCGGTCGTCCCCGCGATGTAGGTGTTGCCCTCGGCATCGACGGCAAGTCCAATCGGGGTGTCGTTCGCGCTTCCGCCCAGGTATGTGGAATAACTCACGATGGGGTCGATCACCAGGGGGAGATCGGCCTCGTACGTTCCGATGTCGAAGCGAACCTCTCCATCGTCGGTGATCAGAAACGACCCATCCACGGCCTGGCGCTCGCCATCGATCTTCTGGTAGATCGACGGAGGGTGCTGGACCAGTTTTCGATCACCGAATTCAGCGACGAGGCTGCCCTGATCGAGACGCACTCGGTCGGGGCCGTCCAATCGCATCCGGATGTCGGAAGGGTCCGCGCCGGGAGAGACGATGAAGTCGTACTCCAACTCGCCCCGCGTTCCACGGTAGACCATGTCGATGCCGGGATAGACATCCCTTTTCCGGAGGCGCGAGAAGGTTGGGACATCCCTCGTCCACTGCGCGGGATCATTGCCGACGAAATAGTTGACTGCCGTCTCCGTGGGCCCGCTGCCCGTGAGTGCGGACCCGGCGTTCGCGCCCAGGAGTCTCATGTTCAGAACCGTTGATGTTCCACGTCCTCGAGGCTCCAGAGCCAGAGAGTCGGGAGTTTGGGCTTCGGGCGGTCCAGCGAGCACGAAGGTGGCTTCGGTGGGGGTGACGAACAGCGTATACCCCTCCCCCCGGGAGACAAAACGGACCTGCGGATCGGTCTGGCCCTGGTTCTCTTCGAAGAGCATCGGAAGGTCCGGGTAGGCACTCCGCATACCTTGAACGCCGTTTGTGGGCAGGAGGTCCTCAGGAGGTGTGGCCGAGGGAAGGAACATCAGAGCCAGAAAGGCCAGGGCCATGGGGAGGTGTCGTAACGAAGTTCTCATGAGATGGTGTCGGGCGTTCCTCACCGGAAAGGCTTTTGACACCTTCCGTCGTAATTGGTTTACCGGAAAATCAGAAGCGGTGTACGAAGATTGGGAACCGCTGCACGTTTCCACTCGAGAACATGATAGACCTTCAGACCGTTCTGGAGAAAGTCAGCAGGCCAACCTGACCGATCCGGTCGAACACCTCCGTGGTAGACTCGCCACCATGTCCAGAGAAGAGTATCCGGAGATCATCGAGAAGTGTCACTATTGCGGCGTCGACCTGGAGTCGAACGCGTTGACCGAGCATCTGCGGAACGAAACAGAGATTCTGGCCGAGTTGCCGGCGTTGCTGGGAACCGCGATGGGAACGGGTTCCATTGATCTGCATGCGGGGAAGTTGTACCAGATGAGCGTGAGATCAGGCGAATGCCTCGACGAAGTCAAGACGGAGTTGATTACGAAGGAACACGCCCGAACGCTGCTGTTGACCGAGATCAACTTCCACAAGATGACGCTGGATGGTTTGACCGCCAGGAGCGATGAAGTCTTAGCGAAGATTGAGGGGAGTGCCCCCCCGTAGGAGCGCTCTACGAGCACCCGCCCCGAAGAAGCGACATCCCCTGTAGGGGCGCTCTATGAGCGCCCGTCCTGATGGGAAGAATGTGCGGTCATAGACCGCACCTACAGTGCTGTATTTCGATTACTGGACGATGTGCTGTCATAGACCGCGCCTACAGGGCTGTACTTCGATCCTTGAACAATATTTCGCTCGTCCATTCTTTTTCGAATGCCCGCTATCACTTCGTTTCTCGTCAGCCCCCAGTTGGGAGCGACGAGTAACCCGAGCGGGGCCTCACCAAACATCCGCTCGATGACGATTTCCGGTTTCAACCGCTCGACGAAATCGCAGACTACCTCTAGGTATTCTTCAAACGTCATCAGTTGGAACGGGTTTTCCTCGTGCTCGCGTGCCAGGGCGGTGCCCCGGACCAGGTGCAGGTGATGCACCTTCAACAGATCGACACCGACGCGCGACATCTCATCGGCTATCGACATCCATTGTTCGCGGGTTTCCCAGGGGAATCCCAGGATGACGTGTGCTCCGGTGTGGAATGACCTCCCGCGGCACATGTCTATCGCATCGAGAAACGCTCGATAGTCATGCCCCCTGTTGATGCGCCGGAGAGTTTCGTCATAGATAGATTCCACGCCGAACTCTAATGAAACGAACGTGCGGTGACCGAATTGGTCGATTATGTCGATTTTCTCGACATCGACGCAGTCGGGCCGCGTGCCGATCGCCAGCCCCACGACGTCTGGATGGTCGAGCGCTTCGGTGTAAAGTTCCGCGAGATAATTGGTGTCAGCGTAGGTGTTCGAGAAGGGCTGGAAATAGACGATGAACCTTTCGGCCTCCACCCTCTTACGAAGGTAGCGGATTCCGTTCTCGACCTGTTGCTTGATGGGTTCGGTCCGGATTGCAAGTGGAGGGCGAAAGGAAGTGTTGTTGCAGTAAGTGCAGCCGCCGGTTGTAAGTGTGCCGTCCCGGTTGGGGCACGTGAACCCCGCATCGACAATCACCTTGTGAACACGTTGCCCGAAGATTCCCTTTAGCCAACCGCTATATGTCCTGTAGCGCTGCCTACCGATGGGGACAGATCGACCTGTCCCAAGCCCACCCTGTCCAGGATCAGAACTCATACTGGCAGTGGCCAGGTCGCTCTGTCCCCTCCCCCCGGTCGGCGAGCCCCCCTAATTTCTCCAGTGCCTCGGTTTCTCGTCATCGTCGTCTTGCCGTTCCCGTTCCTTCTGGCGCTTGTTGTAGTACACGTCGAACTTCTTGCGCAGTTGTTCGCGCCGCCACCGATCGTAGTAGTCCCTGATGCCTTGCGTGACACCCCCGAACTTCCCCCAGCGCAAGTAGAGGAAGCCGAACACCATACCGCCCAGGTGCGCGATGTGAGCGACGCCGCCACCGCCACCCGAAAACGACAGGTAGAAGGCCATGCCCCCGATAAACATGACGTAGTACTTTACTTTCACCGGAATCATGAAGGGGATCATAAGGATCGTGCGATTCGGAAACAGAAGGCCGTAGGCCAGCAGAATCCCGTATACTGCTCCCGAGGCGCCGATAGTCGGAATCGTCGAATCGGGTTCCATCATGACGCTGGAGATTCCCGCCCCGACACCGCAGATGAAGAAGAACCTTACGAACTCCCGGCCTCCCCATGATCGTTCCAGTTCTCCTCCGAACATCCAGAGGGCGAACATGTTGAAGAGGATGTGGATGAAACTGCCGTGCAGGAAGATGTAGGTGACGAGCTGCCAGACGAAGAAATCGTGCGTGACGGAGTAGGGACTGAGGCCAAAACTCCGAACGAACGAACCGCCGCCCGCGATGCCATCGAGTATCTGAAGCGCGAAGACGATTCCGTTGGCGATGATCAGGGCCTTGACTGCCCCGGTGAACCCACGGCCACCGCCACCGCCGATGTACGTAGCCGGTCCACCCCGGTAATAGCCGCGCGACAAGCTAACCGTCCTTCGGCCGAATAAACCAGCCCGTGTAGAAAATCCCCGCCCCAATACTTGCAGTTGTCAGCATTGGCCCCATGTCGCCGAAATAGATCAGCAACGACTCCAACGTGACGATCAACCCAATGATTTGGAGCCCGGCACCTGCATAATAGCGTATCATTTCGGTTCGGAAACGGCTGTCATCGCGGGTTTTGAAGCCTTTGAGAGCCTGTGTGTGAGTCTAGCACAGCGCCTGACACTGTATGTTTGCCCCTGTTGCCGTCGATAGGCGGCCGTATTTGTAATCACTTCCTGATGTCCTTGATCGCCATTCTCAAGCTTATCGCAGCGTTCTCGATTGGAGCCATCCCGTTCGCCGTCGTCGCGATGTGGGGGACTGGTCTGGACGTCACCAGGGTCGGCTCGAAGAATCCCGGCTTCAACAACGTTCTGCGTGTGTCCACACGCCCGCGGGCGGCGTTCGCCCTCTTCGGGGATCTATCCAAGGGGGCTCTGGCAGTGTTCCTGTTGTCCTCACCCACCGAGCCTGAATGGTTCCTGTGGGGTCTCGGCCTTGCCGCCGTTGCCGGACATTGCTGGACGCCGTTCTTGAAATTCAACGGAGGCAAAGGTGTCGCCACGATGGCCGGCGCCCTGCTTTACCTGGAGTTCGGCATCACCGTCAGCTGCCTGATTCTCTATCCCACGCTACGGATATTTGGCCGCAAGATGGGCTGGGCCCAGGAAGGCGCCATCTCCTCCATGACGACGATGACCGTAATCTCCGTCTTGATATTTATCCTGCGAGGCCCTGAAGCCGGCGTTTTTTCGTTCATCGCCCTGGCCATCGTCGTCATCCGCCATGCCCCCAACATCCGCCAACTCCTGCCCTGACACAGGGTGCAACGACAGTTTTTTTCAACGCAAAAGCGCAAAGACGCAAATCTATTTTGGTTTTGGAGCGGTGTAGCTGATCGAGATTCACCCGTCCTGAATAGCCTGTTTCGTGAATGTCTACTTACAGTCGAGCGGGAAAACAAAAGGACCCAAAAACTTTGCGCTCCTTTGCGTCGTTGCGTCTTTGCGTTGACGATAACGTGTCGAATCCACGAACCCTACGGGACGAGCATGTGGACGGCGCGGGGGATTATGGTGGCTTCGAGGGGGAGCGTGCCGAGCGCTTCACCGTCGATTTCGATCAGGGACGGCTCTCTCGATGTGGCGATGAGTCTTCTTGTCTGGCGGTAGTGGACCTTGGGGTGTTTGTAGACGTTGCCGTTGTACAGGAGGGCGATGCTGCGGGTGAGTTCCCAGGGCGACATTTTTTCGATGACCGTTATGTCCAGCAGGCCGTCGTCGACAACGGCTCGCGGACACACCAGCATGCCGGCTCCGTGGTACTGGCCGTTGCCGATCGCGACGTTTGTGACCAGAACGTCTTTGAACTCGTCCTCGTCGGTTTGGAGTGACACCGTGTCGCCCCGGAACCCGACTGTTGTCAGTACCGTCGCAACCAGGAATGCTGCGGTTCCGCCCAGGGGTTTTCGGGATCGATTGACTCGCGTTGCCACGGCTCCGCCCATCCCGAAACTCGTCACGTTGACCGCGTACCGGGTTCCATCACTGCCGTCATGCCGGCGATAGGTGACCCTCATCACGTCGAGATCAATGGTGTTGCCGTTGCGGATCGTCAGGATGGCGCCTGCTTCGTCGGGGGGGATCTTGATCGTGCGCCGAAAGTCCGATCCCGTTCCCTGGGGAATCAGCCCGATAGTGACGTCCGGTGCGATCGGTCGTCCATCGGAAAAGAGGCCGTTCACGACTTCGTTTATCGTCCCGTCGCCACCGACGGCGATGATCGTTCTGTGGCCCGAGCGGATCGCCTCCACTGTCAGTTCGATGGCGTGTCCCCGAGATCGGGTTTCAAAAGTAGAAACATTGCCGCAGGCCTCTTCGAGGCGTTCTCTTATTCCCCCCCATGATCGTCCGGTATTGCCGCCGCCGGATTGGGGGTTGACGATTGCTGCGACAGACCCGGGATCGTAGGTCATAGATGGAACCCGCTATGAAGCAACGGTTCGCGACTTGTTGTCGCGTTGCAGGAAGCCGACTGTGTCGCGGACGGTCTGCTCGGCTGGACGTGGCTCCAGGCCCAGTTCCTCGCGTGCGCACTTATTGTCGACGTACCAGAAACGGTAGGCCATCTCTATCGTCCGGTCATCGAGCGGGAATGTCCGTCCGATCAATTTCATGCCGCGGCGCAGAACGTTTGCGCCGCGCCGCGACCAGGTTTCCGAGAGCGACAACAGCGGTGCACGGACGCCCGAGACCCACTGGATCAGGAAGAAGAACTCCCGGATCGTCATGTTGTGACCACCAATAAGGTACCGCCGGCCTGGCCGGCCGTTTCGAATGGCGGAGATGAAGCAGGCGGCCGCGTCTCGCACGTCCACCAGGTTCAAGCCTCCCCCCGGAATGTTGGTGATCTGTCGATTGAGAAACATTCGGACATCGTTGGTTGAAGAAAGCCGAACGTCTCCGGGGCCGAGCAACAGGGTTGGGTTGAGCGTCACAACAGGAAGACCTTCGGTTCGGTGGTAGGAAAGAGCTGTCTTTTCCTGATAGATCTTACTGAGGTAATACGGCCAGTGGTCCGCCACTTCGATTGCATAAGGGGAACTTTCCGTGTGGGTCACCGGCTTGCGGCTGGCTGCGATCGTTCCTGATGAGGAAGCAATTATCAGATTTGGCCGGCCCTTCGACAACGCCGCTTCGCAGATGTTCCGCGTACCATCGATATGCGTCTCAAACATCCGTGACGCGTTTCTGGGATCCCGTGCCACCACTCCCGCCAGGTGGATGATCGCCTCGACCCCGTCGACAGCCTTCTCGACCGATGCCCGATCGAGCACGTTCCCTTCTGCTGTCTCAACCCTGGCATTTCCTTCCCACGGGTTCTCTTTTCGACAGAGCAAGCGGATCGAGCGTTCCGGGACTTCTTCAAGCGGCTTTTCGAGGAGGAGGTTGACCAGATGGGTGCCCAGAAATCCTGTGGCTCCCGTAATCAGGATCTTTCTCATGACACCGAGGTGGGTTGCTTGGACGGCGGGGCAGAGCGGGACTGTTTTGTAAACATCGGCCGAATCCAGCGCTGGATTCCCTTGGTGTGGATGTTCACCCAGTAATCCGCCCAATCGATTTGCTCAGGTATCCACTTCAAACGCCTTCGGTCCTCGAGAGTCAGGCTGTCGTATGCCCGCCGGATATGATCGGTTTCGAAAATGAAGCTGTTGTGGATCATGAACGGAAGAAACATGTCCAGTGTTTGCTCCTGTTGCCGGATCTGTCTCCGTGTGATCCGAAGACTGCGGAGGTACGGTTTCATCGTCTTCGGTCCAAGTGCCACTTTCAAGAAGTTGAACGTGGCCTGGATCAGGTCCAGCCCCCATCGCAGCCGCTTACGGCTGGCGTCCAACTGGTCCACACTGACGACTTCCGTTTCCATGTAGGTCTTCCAGAGGTTGGCCAGCTTGTTTCCGTCTTTCTTATGCTTGTGCTTGAAGCGGGCATTCATTCCCAGGAACCCAACGAGTCGAGGCAGCATTACCGGGTTGTCGGCCGCGGTAGCCAGGTGATAGACCTTCTCTCCCCGGTCGGCCAGGACTGCTGCGGTAGCGATCAGAATGCCGTTGGCAACCAGGTCGACGGGTATGATTTCAAGCGAACCGTCCTTTCTGACGGGCCAACTCTTGACGCCTTCCCCGCCCATCAGGACAAGCGGAGCTGAGGTCGTCATCCCTTCGTTCCATCC
Source organism: uncultured Solibacteraceae bacterium (assembly GCA_964584435.1). Taxonomy (GTDB): domain Bacteria; phylum Acidobacteriota; class Terriglobia; order 20CM-2-55-15; family 20CM-2-55-15; genus CAZOZZ01. The sequence continues at coordinate 14,556 of CAZOZZ010000093.1, forward strand.
CGGGAAAGGGAATTCAAGCGACGTCTCGACGATAGCGGGTCGTACGATGCAGTACTTCAAGCCCGGGGTCCTGGCGATCAATTGCTCGCCCATGCTCTTCGCATAGGTGTAGGTATTGATCCAGCCCCAGGAATCGGCACGCTTCAGCCCACCGTCACGCTGGGCTTCCCGGTCCGGGGTCTCATTGACGAAGCTTTCGCACCACTCCAGTTCTTCGTCGAGATTGAAACTCCTGTCATCGGCGCTCTTCCGGGCGGGGTAGTAGCCGGCTATCGGCGCGTCTTCGGAGATCCGCCCGTTTCGTTTTCCGGCCACGTAGCACGTGGATATGTGGACCAGCTTGGCGTCGAAGAACCCAACGAGTTCGATCAGGTTGCGGATGCCATAGACGTTGGTTATCAACGATTCCTCGAGCGGTGGGGTGAACTCCACGAGTCCGGCCGTGTTGATGACAACATCTACTTTATCTGTCAGCTGCGCGAGTTGCTCAGCCGGGATCCCACACATCGGGAGGCTCAGATCGCCCTCGACGATCGATACCTTCTTCCGTATCGATTCCACGCCGATGCGCTCGACGGTCGGACGCAGGGAGGCGGATTCGAGAATCTCGGAATAAAAGCGTTGCTCTCCGGAAAGGTTCTTTTTGGGGCGGACTTGAATGACCAGGTGTTTCAGTTCTGGAAACCGGTCCAGGACGAGAGCGAGCAGGACTTTGCCGACAAACCCGGTTGCTCCCAGCAGGAGCATGGTCTTGCTGTGGAACTGGTCGATCGCTGATATCTCGCCGGTTCCACCCTGTGCGGCGTCGCCGATGGGCCGGTACTCCCCCTTTACCGGATCGAACTGCCATGAGGTGAGATGCATCATGGGGTCGTGACTCCTCGGCCCGCCAGGTTCTCGCCACCGACGGTTTCCGGCGTACCGGCGACATCTGCCATGAGGATTGGTGGAAAGTGCATCAAGCTGATGCTCGGCGGCCGTCCGACGTGTGACTGGGCCATTTCCAGCGCCTCTTCCATCGACGATGCCATGTCCCAACCCAGAATCGACGGAACCCGCTTGTTGTCGGCGCCGACGACGATCACCTTGCCCAGGTGTGCGCGCCCGTTCTCTCCCCAGTACCACATGTAGAATGGATGGACGCCGTGGTAGGCGTTTCCCTCCCTGTACATCTTGATATACTCCGGGTTCCTCGCGAATTCTTCTTCGTACTTTTCCTGCATCACGAACGAATCCCTCGTCTCGGTCAGGATCCGGTTAAAGAATTCGATGTAGGACGGATGAAACTTCGGATCGAATTCGTCGTAACACGGATGCGTCACGATCATCACTCCGTTCTTCTTCACCACAGGCATATTCCGGTAGAAGTTGAAGAAATACCCGGTCGCCATGACCTGAACCAGTAGCGGGTTCATGATCGAGTTGACGTTGTAGGGCGAAACGAACGTGATTCCCGTGATCAGGACGTCGGACTGTCCTTCCAGAGGAACGCAGTATTGATCGTAGCAGTAAGGCAGGATCTTGTCGTGCGTGGCCTCTGTTTCTCCTGCGTGCACCCCAATCATCTCGTACGGAGCCGGAATGTTGAAGTAAAGCTTCCGCTTCATCGATGTCGACATTTTCGACAGACCGAACTTCGCCGCCTTGAACTTCGCGCGGTCCAGGCCCGACCATCCTTCCTCGTTTCGACCCAGAAACGCGGACATGGAATCGAACATGCGATTGTTCATCGCCGTTTCGATATGGAAGACTTTCAGATGTTGGTCGATGATACGGCCGATGCGTTCGCAGGAATGGGACAGGCCGGAGTGCTCCGGGTCCATGTACGAATTTGATTTCAGGATTGCCTGCGGAGTGTGGTGCGCCTGGAGAGTGGGGTAGTCGCACAGTCCGACGCCGACAGACTTGTGGCCTCCGTCCATCGGCACCAGATTGATGTTGACGTAGATCAGGAGATCGGATTCGGAAGCCCGCCGGTTGATCCGAACTCTTTCGCCGTGTTCGGTCTGTCCCAGTTCAACCATCCCGTCGGGATCCTCTCCGTCGTGGTTGTAGTAACGGTCCGGGTAGTATTCCCTGAAGATCGCACTACCTACGCACCGCTTCATTTCGGGCGCGGTCAGCCGGCGGTGGAACGAGGTTGCGATGATGATGTGGATGTCGACCACTCCCGCGGCGGCCAGCGTTTCCAGGACAATCTCCAGAACCGACTGCCGTATGTCGGGCAGACGCATGATCGGCAGCGGAAGAGAGATGTCGTCGATCGCAATCGTTACCTTCATGCCGGGTTCGAGCAATCCCGACAGCGGGTCCATGTTCTCGGGATTGTCGATGGCGTTTCGGAT
>CAZOZZ010000094.1:0-8594 GCA_964584435.1 uncultured Solibacteraceae bacterium
GAGGCGCGGAGGCGCAGAGTATTTTTCTTGATTCCCTTCTCTCTGCGCCTCCGCGCCTCTGAGGTGAAAATTCCTTCCCCGTGTTCTCCGCGTCTTCGAGGGACGTTTTGACTTTTTGGGCTGGCGCGGTTAGCCTGCTCAGGTTGCTTATATCTATCAAAGAGAGGGTGTCCAAAACATGAAGCCCAGTAAAGTCATCATTGTCACGATAGTCGGTGTTCTGTTGGGAAGTAGCTTTGCGTTTCCGCAGGCCAAACGGATCGTAGCACCACCGGGATCGGTGGTCGCCGGTCTTCCGTATAGCCCTGCTGTACGGTCGGGGGACCTTCTTTTTCTGGCCGGATCGGTTGGCGTAGACGCGGAGGATAACCTCGTGCCCGGAGGCATCCAGGCACAAACCCGGAAGGCCATCGAGAACCTCGAAACCGTATTGAAGGCCGACGGAATGGGACTGGAAAACGTCGTTTCCACGAAGGTCTACCTGTCGGACTCGCGGCTCTACGCAGAGATGAATGAAGCTTACGGGCCGGCGTTCAGCGACAAGCCGCCGGCACGCGCCACTCTCGAAACCGACCTGGCGCTTGAAGGAAGCCTGATCGAAATACAGGCCATGGCTGTTCGTCCCGGCATCGAGAAGGAAGTCATCAGCATTCCAGGCGAAGGGGCCAACACAAGGCCGTATAGCCGTGCGCTACGGGTTGGCGATTACCTGTTTGTCGCCGGACTGGTCTCCCAGGACCTGGCGACCGGCGATTTTGCCCCCGGCGACATCGGGACCCAGACCCGACAGGCGCTCGACAACGCGAAGGCGTTTGTCGAGGCAGCAGGGTTTTCGATGTCGGACATGACCGTCAGCAGCGTATTCCTGACGGATGCCAGGGATTTCCGGGGGATGAACGAGGTTTACACGACGTACTTTGGCGACACTCCACCGACGCGCGCCACGGTGAGAGCGCGGCTCATGAGCCCGGAAGCCAAGGTGGAGATCATGCTGTGGGGCGTCAAGGGGCCTAAGGAACGCCTCGGCGGAGGAAACAGCCAAACACTCAGTTCGGGCATCAAGGTCGGCAACACCGTGTTCCTGTCGGGCTTCGTACGCGGGCGGGGCAACATATCCGAGCAGACACGCGCAGTCCTCGAGCAGGCTCAAGGCGTTCTTTCCGAAGCGGACATGGATCTGGGCGATATCGTCAACTCCAGCGTGTTCCTGACCGACGTGCGGAATTTCGGTGCGATGAACGAGGTCTACAGGGAGATGGTCGTCCCCGCCCCGCCCCCCCGGGCAACGGTGGGGACGCAGTTGATGTCGGCCAGCGGGCTGATCGAGATAATGATGATTGCGGCTCAATAGGAAGCGGACAGCGACTACTCGGCCCCTGGTTTTCCCAAATCCCCGTTTCCGCGGGCGGTTTCGACGATGTGTTTCTGGTGGATCTGTTTTTCCAGGCGCTCGTTGGCGTGTTTGAGGTAGGCAACCAGGGCGCCCAGCCGCTCCCGGGTGGACGTCATCTCCAGCAGGTTCTGTTTTTCCTGGAAGTCCATGTCCAGGACATAGCTGACCATGAACGACAGATCTGCGGCCGAGTCGGGAAGTTCGAGCTTGCCCGGCCGCTCCCCCGTCAACGCGAGCCCCTTGCTATAGGCCTCCCGATACAACTCTCCGACTTCGCCAGCCAGCGCAGCCACCGATGATTCCGCCTCAGGTCGATCGCCCAGGAGTTCGACAAGGCCCCGCCAGCAGGGCTCCTGGGCGGTCAGCTGGGCAATTCGGAAGCGCGCCTCGCCCTGGGTCCAGATGTTCATGCGGCCGCCTTCGAGTCGCTCGACGTCGGCGACGCGGGCCAGTACCCCGACCTTTTGAATTGTGGAAGCGCTCTCTTCCTCACCTTTCAACAGAACGATTCCGAACGGTGCGTCATCATTGATGCAACCGTTGATCATCGTCTTGTAACGCTCCTCGAAGATGTGGAGCGGCAACATGACGCTGGGGAACAGAACAACGTTAGGCAGGGGGAACAGAGGGATTTCGATCTGATCTGGCGACATACGCTTAAACGAGGGATCAGTCCCTCATTTAAATGAAAAGCTCTTCATCGGAATGCGCCTTGTCGACCGTGCTCCGGTTCTTCCTATTCAGAAGGACCTCGAGCCCCATAGTCAGGCCACGGGCCAGCGCACCGATTTCCCGAACCGGACGGATGATTGAATCCTGGACCACATCCACGGTTTCATTCACCCGCTCGGTGACTTCGCGGCTCATATTGTCGACTTTCTCGAGCTGACTTTGCAGTGTCTGCCCTGTCTCGCCGACCATTTCTTCGACACGATGGAACTGTTCGCGGGCGGCACCGCCGATCTCGACGACATCCTCGGACACAGTCTTCAGGTTCTCCGTGACGGTCTTGAGCGGCGGCATCAGTTCGCGGAGTTGCGCCAGGGTCAACTCGACCTGCCCTGCCACCCGTCTGGACAGGATGTAAAGGCTCACCAGGATGCCGGCCTGTACAAGAACGGCCAGCGCGGTCAGGGCAACGAACAGGGTCAGTAAACCTTCCAACTTCGCCTCCGATCAGTCCGAGCTGTCCTTTTCATGGAGGTAGGCTTCTTTACCGGCCTCGAACGCCGATGTGAACTGCTCTTTCTGCTGCTGAACGGCGTCTTTACCCTTGTCGACCAGGCTGTTGACTTCCTCTTTCCCCCTGTCGACGATGGACGTGACCTCGCTGCCGACACGGCGACCACTCTCTTCAACGTAGTGCCGGCCTTCGTCGACCTTGCGATTCAGGTAGTCGCGGCCTTCGATGGTGCGCCGGGAAATCTCATCACGTGTCTCCCGACCCGATTTCGGAGCAAAAAGCAGCGCGACGACGCTACCGATGCTCGCTCCAACTAAAAAATAGAGGAATTTATCCCCACCGCTATCGCTCATCTCAACCTCCCTTCTTGTCCTTAACCTATAGTAACACAAGAGCATCCGCGTGGGCTGAGCATCGCTGGAGGCCTGAATGTCGGCTTCAGGATTTCAACGCAAAGACGCGAAGAACGCGAAGAAAAATCAGTCTTCGGGTCTCCTTCGTGTGCTCTTAGTCTTCGCGGTGACGTCCCCACTCGCCTCATCACTGTGAAAATGGCTCCAGATTGAGGCGGCCTGGGTGCGGTTTGCGACTTTTTCCAGCTCGTCCAGCGACGCTTTCCTTGTTTTCTTCACCGAACCGAAGTGTTCGAGCAGTTTTCTCACGGTGCTCGGGCCAACGCCCGGGATGTCGGTCAGTTCACTCTTACGCTGCCGCCGCGCCCGGCGTTCACGATGAAATCGTATGGCAAAACGATGGCTTTCATCCCTGATCTGCTGGATGAGCCGCAGGATAGGCGAACGGCGGTCCAGAACAACCGGCTCGTCCTCGCGACCAGCGATATAAATGATCTCTTCACGCTTGGCTATGCTGGCCAGGGGCTGGTCTACGATGTTCAGGTCGTCGAGCGCCGCCTGGGCGGCATGGAGTTGCCCTAAGCCCCCATCGATCAGGATGAGATCGGGCATGCTGTACTCTTCTTCAATGACCCTGCGGTAACGCCGTCCGACGACTTCGTGCATGCTACGAAAGTCATCGGGTTTCCCCGACACGGATCGAACTATGAAGCGTCGATAGTCCGACTTCTTCAAGCCGCCGTCGCGCCACACAACCATCGAGGCGACGATATCGCTCCCTCCCAGATTTGAAATGTCGAACGCTTCGATCCGCCGCGGTGTCTTCTCCAGATCCAACGCTTCTTCAACCTCTTTGGCAATGGTGACCGCCGAGGGCGTGTCAGACCGAAATCGTTGCTGGAATGAAAGCTTGGCATTGCGACGAACCAACTCCATCATCTCCTGCTTCCCCCCCCGCTGCGGCGTCCGGAATCGAACCTTACGGCCTTTTCGTTCCGACAGCCAGGCGGCCAGCAGTTTCTCGTCTTCGAATGCATTGGGAACATGTATCTCGACCGGGATAAAAGGGGCGTCGACGTAGTACTGCTTCAGCAGCGACCCAAAGAACTCGCCGGCGTCGAACCCCACCTGGTCCTCCCAGAACAGTTCCCTCTTATTGACGACACGCCCGCCCCTCATGTGAAACGCGGAGACCGCAACCATCGGGCCATCCTGGTGACATCCGAAAATGTCGATGTCGTCGGACCCCGTCGACGCCATTTTCTGGCGTTCGGCGATCTGTTCGATCGTCCGGATCGCATCCCGGTAATGTGCGGCGGCTTCGTACTTCTCTCCGGCGGCCGCCTCACGCATCTTCTGTCCGAGCCGGTCGACCAGGTCCTGACTCTTGCCTTCAAGGAACAGCCGCACATCGGCGACCGCATCCCTGTATGTCTCCCCACTCGCCAACTCTCGGACACAAGGGCCGAGGCAGCGATGGATGTAATGCTGGAGGCAAGGACGTCCCCGCTTTCCGTCGATACGGATGGTGCAGTTTCGGACAAGAAAGTGTCTTTCGACCAACCGGAGGGTTTTTCTTGCAAGTCCACCCGGGAAAAAGGGCCCGAAATAGAGGGCACCGTCCTTCCGAACACGCCTGGTAATCAACGCCCGGGGATAGGATTCATTGATCGTGAGCTTGATAAAGGGATACGTTTTGTCGTCCCGGAGAAGCACGTTGTACTTGGGCTTGTTTTCCTTGATGAGGTTGTTCTCGAGCGCCAGGGCCTCGCTTTCCGTGTCGGTCACGATGAACTCGACGTCAACGATGTGGCCCATCATCTGGTCTTTTCGCTCATCCAGGTTGCGGGACTCCTGGAAGTAGCTTCGAACTCGACTCCGCAAAGACTTCGCCTTGCCGACGTAAACGATCGCTCCGTTCGAATCCTTGAACAGGTAGACGCCCGGAGAGGAGGGGACTGCGGCCAGCTTCGCTTCGAGAGTTGTGTTCAGCAAATCAAGGAACCTCTAGGAGCCTGGGCAAAACGACCGTACTACTCAGAACCAGAGGCACTTACGACCCCATCGAACAATTATAACAAGCCTTGACCGGGCTTCGGCTTTAACGTACATTTCCGCCTTAGCAACTCTATCGAACTCTCACCGGAGGAGGCGCCGGCGGCGAAGTCCACGCGGCCTATCTGACATGAAACGGCGTTTCCCAACAATCCTGGCCATCATAGTCACGATTCTCTTCGCCATCCTGGCGGCCAACCGGCTGGACTGGACGGACAGTTCCGCCTTTCTGACGAGCCTCGATCTGAGATGGCTGGACACCAAGTTTAAGCTACGCGGCAGCCTTGTGCCCGGAGACGAGGTTGTCATCGTCGGTCTCGACGATCGAACGCTGGACTCGCTGGGCTCGGCCCGAACTTTTGAACGAAGACACGTGGCTGAACTGGTTGACCGGATATCGGCGGCCGGGCCCCGGGTTATCGGGTTCGACATCCTGTACGAGGACGAGGACGCAAGCGACCCTCGAAACGACGAACTTTTCGCCGAGGCGATCGAGCGGGCCGGTAACGTCGTCATGGCCGTGCGGCTGGATCTGGAGACGACGACCGGCGAACGTGGCGAACGCCAGGAGCTGGATGCGGACTTTCAGGAGCTGGTGGTTCAGAAACAGGTTTTTCCGGCAGTCCGACAGACAGGGACCAACACGGGCGGAACTCTGATTCAAGGCTCCGACCTGTCGATGAACCTGCCCATCCATAACCAGGCCGCCGCCACATTTGGGTTCGTCAACTTCCACCCCGATGCCCAGGGATTCCTGCGCTACCAACCGCAGTTCATCGAGTGGGGTGGCCGTCTATACCCGTCACTCGACCTCCAACTGCTCAAGCTTTATCTCGGAGCGCCTTCGGTCACCGTTCAGATGCAGGACGATCGGGTCGAACAGGTTCAGGTCGGCGACTACGTGATCCCGACCGATCGCTTCGGCCGTTTCATGGTCAATTTCAACGGAGAGGCGGACACCCATCGCAGAGTTTCATGGATCGATGTCCAGGAAGGCCGCGTGGACCCTGAAGCCCTGCGTGACAAGATCGTGATCGTCGGCCCATATGCCGTTGGACTGGGCGACGTGGTCCCGACCTCTTTCGATCCCGTCCTGCCGGGAGTCGAACTCCACGCCAACGTCCTGGACAATGTCCTGAGCCAACGCTACCTGGTTCGAAACACGACGACCACGATGCTGGACATGGCGTTCATCATCATCTTCGGCATACTGGTGGCGATCTACCTGCCGAAGATGGGAGCCACCCGGAGCATTTTCTATTCGGTTCTCGGGTTGCTCGTGTTTACCGCTTTCAACGTCTGGATTTTTCTCTCGATCGGCTGGGTTCTCAGTTACGTGTATCCGGGGCTGGCCCTGGCGGTGACAAGCGGCTCGCTGATCTCGTACAAGTACCTGACAGAGGAACGCGAGAAGAAACGCACGAAGCAGGTTTTTTCACACTACCTCGACCAGGCCGTCATCGACCAGGTGGTGGATCAGCCCGAAAAGCTTCAACTGGGTGGAGAAAAGCAAAACCTGTCGGTGCTTTTCTCCGACATTCGCAGCTTCAGTTCTTTCTCGGAAAAAATGACTCCACAGGAGTTGGTGGCGTTTTTGAACACCTACTTCAACGCGATGACCAACATCATCTTCAAGTACCAGGGCACGCTGGACAAGCTGATCGGAGACGCGGTCATGTGCTTCTGGGGCCACCCGGTGACGGTCGAAGACCATCCACTCCGCGCAACGATCGCCGCAATGGAGATGATGGCCGTTGTCCATCAATTGCAGGAAACGGTTCAATTGCCGGACAACCAGGGTTTCGACATCCGGATCGGCGTCAACTCCGGCGAGATGGTGGTCGGCAACATGGGCTCGGAGAGCCGCTTCAGCTACACGGTCATGGGAGATGAAGTGAACCTGGGCGCACGGCTGGAAAGCCTGGGAAAGTTCTACGGCGTCAACATGCTCATCAGCGGCACCACGTACGAACAGGTCAAGCACCGTGTCTTCTGCAGGGAACTGGATCGCGTCAAGGTGAAGGGAAAGGAGCAGGCGGTGACCATCTATGAACCACTCGGCCTGCACCCGCCGGAAGTCGAACGGCGCCAAGCCGACCGGAGGGGCTCGCCTTCGCTCGGAAAGAAACTGAAAGCTGGATACGTCACAGCTCGCCACGGAGAACGGCGCCGGGGTGGTGACCGACGGATGGGCTCGCCGGAACTTGTCGTAGACCCGATCTGGGGAGAAATCAGAGCGGCATTCGACAAGGCATTGGAACTTTACAGGAAGGCGGACTTCGACGGTGCCGACAGGGCATTCGATCAGGTGTTAACGCTCCGTCCCGGGGACGGGCCGGCAACGATGTTGAAGGCGAGAATCGAGAAAAATCGTGTAGAATACGCCGGTGAAGGGGCAACCTTTGACCCTGTGCACAAGTTTGACGAGAAATAGCTTGTACGCTCGAGGGCCTCGCCGCATGGTAGATTTATGAAGCCGTTTCGTCCATCAAGTCGCAGCCCCCGCCTCAGGGTCGTCTTCATGAGCTTGATGCTGGCTTTTCCTTTCGCAACGGCCCTTGCAAAGACTGCACCTGTCGGCGATATCATCCTTACTGGGAACCGTCGACCGATCCGGCCGGCACCTGACCAACGATACAACTCTTTTTGAAGGCGATGCCCTGCGAACGTACGTAAACAGCGGCGGCATTCTGCGGCTCGGAAAAGGACGGCTTGAAATAGGTGAGTCCACCGATCTGGAAATTGTCAGCGGACACCCCCTGAAACTCATCCTGAAAATCGGGGCCGTCACGTTCAATTTTCCGGCGGGGACGAACTTCGAGATCATTACTCCTCAACTCCTGGTCCATCCTGGCCCCGACCTGGGAGCGGTATCGGGCGAAATCGTTGCGGTACCGGACGACCAGGATCGTGTCGAAAGTCGACTGGGCAACTTGAGCGTTCTCGAGCGTCAGGCTCACGGTGCCAGTCGGCGTGTCGATGGCGGCCAGGTGCTTGTCGCTTCGCTGGTTCCCACCGTATCGATACCGACGGCCACACCAACGTTCTTTCCGCCACAGGCGGCTGCCGCGATCGCTGAGTTCGAGGCGGTTGAAGGTCAGGTGCGCTTAACACGGGTCAACACGACACAGGTCGTCTCCGTAGACAACGCGGGAGTACCTCTCTTCAACGGAGACCGCGTGCAGACGTTACAAGGGCGTGCCGACATCCGGTTCACCGACCAGAGCTTGATCACGATGGAGTTCGGCACGGACATCATCATCGAAGAGCAGCAACAGCCGACCGGACTCCTGCGCCGGGTCACTCAAAGCCTGGGTAGCCTCTGGTTCAATATCCAGCAGGTCGTCGGCACCGAAACCGAATTGAACACCCCGACCGCAGTTGCTGCCATACGAGGAACGGAGGGCACCCAGGATGTCCCCAACAACACTCAAAGCACCCACGCCCTGAACGAGGGCCTGGAAGACATCACCGAACGCGTCACCGGACAAACCGTCTCGATCACGGACGGCCAGCGGGTCACTGCGATCCGCGGTGTCGGCTTCACTCCAATCGTGGCCTTGTTGGCCGCCATTCCCAAACCCGGCGTTGGTGCCGGTGCGGGTGGCGG
>CAZOZZ010000094.1:8694-16812 GCA_964584435.1 uncultured Solibacteraceae bacterium
GGTGCCGGTGCGGGTGGCGGCGCCGGGGCCGGTGGTGGTGCCGGAGCCGGAGGTGGTGCCGCCGGTGGTGGCGCAGCCGGTGGTGGTGCCGGAGCAGCGACGGGAGCCGCAACAGGCGCCGCGGCAGGCGCCGCGACCTCGACAGTTTCGGCAGTAGCCACCGTCGCAGCCGCGGGCGCCGCAGTCGGTGCAGTCGGAGTCGCAACCATCGTTCCCCTGGCAGCCCGGGATGAGCCTCCTCCGGCAGACTCAAAAGTTCCTTTGAGTTTTCCTGGCGGAGGAGCAGGTGCCCCAGCAGATGTCGAAGCCGGTATCGCAGCCGGTTCAATCAGAACCGCACTCACCGTTCCGCTGGCAGCCCGGAACCAGCCTCCTCGGGCAAGCAGTAGCGTTCCTTCCGGTTTCCCCGGCCGCGGAGCCTCGGTTGACCGACGCCCCCCTCCCGACCGTGGACCCTGGACTGTGGTGAACTTCCCGCCCCGTCGGCGTTTTTAGCTGCGTAGAGATCCCCGAACTTCCCCCCGATACCGCAATCTCCAACAAATGTTGTCCGCACAAAGATGTAGGTGCGGTCTGTGACCGCACATCTTCCGCACGGATCATGCGCTCATAGAGCGCACCTCCATCTAGCGCTGGTAAACACAGACAAGTTGAACCGGTGGCCGATCAGGAATTCCACACCGCCCCGCTCGATCGGCTTGGCATTGGAAAGGTTCACGACACGCGATCCGAAAAACGCTCCTTCACGTGAATAAGTGTCGACCGGGATGACCGACACCGGAAACAACCCGGCAGCAGCGGGGGGTAGGGGTGGATCTGGCTGTTCGCCAGGCTCAGGCTCGGGTTCGGGCTCGGGTTCAGGCTCAGGTTCGGGCTCGGGCTCAGGCTCAGGCTCGGGCTCAGGCTCAGGCTCGGCAGTCGGCAATCCCGGGATGCTCCTCGATTCCAGGTCGACGAGATATTTCTCTCCCTCGAGTTCGACGACCACCTTCTTGTTCTCCGGGTCCGAAAAATGAACAACAAGCAGGTCGCCGATCCGCGTCTTCGGATAGCTGAAGATGTCAGGGTACCGGGAACGCAGCATCGGCGTGAACCGGAAACCGGTGTCGTAGTACTCAAACCCGAACTCGGTGTTGTCTCCTCCCCCATTGGGATCGACGTGACAGAGGCCGCAACTATCCAGGTCGGGATTTCTGAACGGGTCTTCCAGGTAAGCGTCCATGAAGTCGGGAAAGGCCGCCGCCGGAAAAGAAACGCCCATGGCGCAAAGGACCAGAACAATTCTGCTGATTCGTGTCATGAAGTCACCTGTGTCGTTGGCTTATTGCTGCTGATAGATGTTGGCATGAGCGCACAGCAGCCAACGATACCAGAACTAATTCCTGAGAGCCAATGGCCATGAGCCAACAGCTAACAGCTAACAGCCGCTGGAGGTTCCTCCAGCGATAATCGTACCTTGGGAATTGAACTTGTGACGTGAAACATGGGGGTTGTCGGCAATGAAGAACCGCCAGGGCTTGTCGCGGTACTCGCGGGCATAGTCTACACCGATTCGGGGACCGGCGGTTATCGAACCGGCATTCAAGTTCCGATCCTCGATCCACAAGGCCCGTCCTCGGAGGCTTGCGGCGTTCAGTTCGAGATCCACCGCCAGCGCCTGGCACAGTTTGCCGGGACCGCTGCCGATATCGGCAGCGCGATCGGCCCGACGCCGGTTTCTCCTCATCCGATCCACTCCATCCAGAGGTTCGATCGCCCGAATCAACACGGCCGCCGGGTATCCTTTCCGCTCCGTGACGGCGTTCAGACAATAGTAGACGCCGTAGATCATGTACACATAGGCAAAGCCCGGCGGCCCGAACATGACTGATGTTCGCGGCGTCTTCCCCTTCGACGCATGGCAGGCCAGATCGTGTGGGCCGACGTAGGCTTCGGTCTCAACGATCTTGCCCGAGCAGACAGCCTTGCCTATCTTTCGGACGAGCACCTTCCCGATCAATTCGATCGCGACGTCGACGGCAGGCCTGGCGTAAAAGCTCTTGGGTAGAATCATCGTGGTGGATCGGATCGATCGAGTTGCACCGGAGGAATTACCGCGACCGACAACAACGCCAGGACGCTCACCACCGTGCCTATTACGAACGTGGTGTGGAGAGCGTTGGCCAGCATGGACTGAAACAATGCAACCACGTCCGGCGACAAGAGCTCGCGGGTGGCAGGCTGGAGAAACGCATTAGGGTTCTGAACAAGTTGTTGAAGGTCTCCCGCCCCGCCTGGGCTGCCGGCATTCGACGTCGACATCAACGTCAACTGGGCCGTTTGGACGTTCATTCGCTGCGCCATGACAGTTCCCATGATCGCAACTCCAATTGCACCACCGATGCTTCGAAAGAACTGTGCAGTAGAAGTCGCGATCCCGAGCTGCGCACGACTCACCGACGCCTGGACGGCTATCAGGCTGGTTATCATCACCAACCCCATACCCGCTCCAATCAGACCGACGTTTCTGAGCACGATGAAACGGCTTGTGTCGCTGTCCATCAGGTCCAGAAGCCCAAATCCCAGAACCATCCCGGCGAACATCATGGTTCGAAACCGCACCCGCAGCAAGAGCCGTGCGCCTATGACCGAGAATACGACCCAGCCCATCAGAAGGGGTGTGAGAACTGATCCGGCCTCGGTCGCCCCGGTTCCGAGGACACCTTGCACAAAGAGCGGGATATAGGAAATGACACCGAACATCGCCATTCCTGCCAGGAAACCGCTGATTGACGCCCCGGTAAACACCCTGTTGTGAAACAAGGCGACCGGGATCAACGGTTCCTCGGCTCTCCGCTCCGCGACCAGGAAAAGAACCATGGTAAGAAAGGAGCCGGCAATCAGAAGCAGGTTTGAGGGCATCGACAGATCGAACGAATCGCTGCTCCGGACGAGCAGCAACATGAACAGGGTAATCGACACCGTGAACAACACGATCCCGGATACGTCGATCTTTCGCCGGCGCAGGTGGGAGCTATCCTCGACTAATTGGGTCCCGATGATGAACGCTGCGACAAGGCCGAAAGGAATGTTCAGATAGAACACCCACCGCCAGCTGAGTTGATCGGTGATGATGCCGCCAAGCAGAGGACCCGCAATACTGGCCAATCCCCAGACCCCGCTGAAGTAACCCTGAACCCGGGTGCGCTCGACCGGAGTGTACAACTCGGCAATTATCGTCATGGCCAGAGGAAGGAGGCCACCCGCCCCCAGTCCCTGTATGGTACGGAAAGCGATCAACTGCACCATCGACTGCGCCTGGCCGGAGAGTATCGAACCCAGGAGAAAGAGCGAGATCGCCAGTAGATAGAACGGTCGTCGTCCGTACAAGTCGGACAGCTTACCCCAGGCGGGGACCGTCACAGTCGACGCCAACAGATAGGCCGAGAACACCCAACTGTAAATCTCAAGCCCCCCGAGAGAAGCTACAACCGTCGGCATGGCAGTGCCTACAACCGTGGCCTCCAGTGCGGCCAGAAACATGCCGACCAGGATTCCAATCGTTACTATGAGCCGGTTCGCCGGGGGGTTCATCAGCAGCCAGTGGCAAAAGCCTGATGATTCGCATGCACGGGTCTTCGGAGGCGAACACGGGGCGCGAGGAGGGATTGATGCTGTTTCATCATGACGACGAGCAACACAGTATACGCCCCGAACCCCGAGCGACCACAGGGAGGAACGCCCGCCTGTTCATCAAGTGCCGGGTTCTTCATCAATGAAACGAGGTCAACCGAAGTCCGGGAGGGCTAGCCTGTCAGGTTCGTCGAGCCCGCAGGCGACCAGGGACGGCCGCCCCGACACTCGGGCCTGGAGATCTCGGCTGAAACGTCGGTCGGTGAGTGAAACGGCAAGGGCAGCGTGTCGGGGGGGCCGGCCCTGGCCACCCGCGGGAAAGCACGGCAGCACGCTGAGAGAACAGAAGGTCCTCGAGACGGAACTTCCTGGCCCCTCCGGACTCATGTCGGCATTAACTGGGAGTGGGATTCAGACTTCCTGGGTGGGACGGCGTAAAGGACTGACAGCTAAGGGGGGCGACCTTGATCGCCCCGCCTGAATTCGAACTGCGTGGACCCGAAATCTCTATGCAGCCTTCGTTTTGCCCTTGCTCTGTCTCTTGATCTTCCAGTGTGCAAACGGATATTTGTGCTCACAATTGGGACATTCCCAAGCCCCTGTGCGGGGATCCATGTCCGGAGAGTGAGTCATTCGGACCACCAAGTGGCATTGCAGACACATCGTTGGTTGGCTGTAAACACTTGATTTATCGATCTGTTTGATCATTTCCTCTCATCCTCAATGTCAAATTTCGGGTGCCATCGTCTGTCGGCAGAATTTGGCCTCTCAACATTTAGACGCAGGAAATCGAAAAAGCTCACAATCAAACGCAAAGGATTCGTCGGAAACCCTGCCGCCTCGAAATCCTGCGCGCTGATAACGGCCCCTGACCCAACACCCAGCCGGGCCTCGATACCCGTCACTCCGTGCTAATATCTGGGTTTATGCGCATCCCGGTGATTCCGATCTTAGTGGCATCCATGCTGATTGCGGGGTTGCTCTACGTTTTGACCTTTACCGGCCCCATCATTCGTACTCTCCAGGCCCCTCTGCTTTCTCCCATCGTGGACGTCGACGGCATTGAGACCGATCTGGCGATCGCACCCGACGGCGTCCGTTATGTCGTAGTTGTGGATGGGAACCTCTGGTTTGCAGATACAAGCGATGGTTCTCAGCGCCAACTTACCGCTGCGACCGAACCCGAAACATCTCCCGCATGGACTCCGGATGGATCCCGAATTACTTTCTCGCGAGGCCCGGACACGTTCGAAATGGGTCCTGAAGACCTTGAGGTAGAGCCTTTCCTGGAGAACGCCAACCACCTCGACTGGTCTCCCGATGGCCGGATCAGTTTTGTTCGGGACCGGGCACTCTGGGTCGCAGATGCCGATGGTTCCGGGACCGAGGAACTCGTTCCAGCCGACGAGAACCAGGACATCACGATTCGATCTCCCCGCTTCTCGCCGGACGGAACGGAACTGGTCTTCATCAAATCGATGCTGAACCTGAGAGGTGAGGTGTGGCGTGTTGCTCTCGAAACAGCCGAGGCGCTGCCGTTGATCGCGGATCGCAATGCGGAGAACCCGACTGCAGTGGACTGGGTCACCGACGGAAACCACGTCGTCTACCTGACCGATCGAGGGGGCGGATTGGCGTTGTGGTATGTCGATCTGGGAAAAGCCACGATGGTTCCCATGACGTCACCGATGATGGGATTGTCGCTCGAACCGCTGGGAATGGCCGTTTCCGGCGAAAGGATCGTCCTTCCCCGTCACTACATCGATTCCGATATCGCGACCTCGGATGGAACTTCCATCATCCATACGGATCGTTTGGAATTTGATCCCTCCGTGTCGTCAGACGGAAAATCCATCGCTTACGCGGTCGAGAACGAAGGGAAGTTCGAGGTGTGGATGGCGTCCATAGACGGCACCGATGCCACGTTCATGGCCCTGGGCAGGCACCCACGTCTCGCACCCAGCGGAAACGAAATAGTCTACACACGCACGAACCTCGAAGGAAACAAAGACATCTGGAAAGTCGACACACGAACGGGCGCACCCGTTCGACTCACCGATGCCGACGAACTCGACGACTCGCCCGATTGGTCGCCCGGGGGGCGTTCCATTATCTTTTCGTCCGAGCGTGGCGGTGAAATGGCACTGTGGACGATCCCTGCTTCAGGGGGCAAGCGTCTGAAGCTGGACGTGGGCGGTTACGCCCCGAGGTATTCTGCGGACGGCGCACGCATTCTCTACTGGAATAGCGGCGGGTTATGGACAGCCGGACTCGACGGCAGGGAGCCGGTCCGGGTGGCCGACGCACCCGATCCCGTCTCGGGCGTATGGAGCCCTCGGGGACCGGCGTTTTTCTCGAACGGCAGCATTCAGGTTGGCGACGAAGTGAGCGAAGAATCACTTCCAACGATGTGGCCTGCATTCGATAGCCTGCCCGGTGGAGGCTGGCTTGTCGCCGCGGTGGAGATTCAAAAAACGGAATTGTGGGCAGTGGATCTCGTGTTCACAGAAAACTGAGGGGTATTCCCGAAGGTATTTATAGATGAGCTTTGAAGGCAAGGTAGCCCTCGTGACCGGCGCAACGAGCGGCATTGGACGCGCAACCGCTCTCCGATTGGCCCGCGATGGTGCCGAGGTCGCGGGTGTCGGACGGCGACCCGAAGCACTGGAGGAACTGGCCGCAGAAGGCGTTCGCACCTATCAGACGGATCTGACTTCCGAAGATGCGACCACCCGGTTGATCGACAGTGTCAGCCACGACATGGGCGGAATCGACGTCCTCGTGAACGCGGCGGGAATCATCGAGTTCGGCAACATCGAGAAGATAACGATGGCCGAGTACGATCAGATGATGGCCATCAACGTCCGCTCTGTTCTTCAACTGATGCAGCTTTGCCTGCCCTCGATCATCGAGAGAAAAGGGAACATCGTCAACGTGTCCAGCGTCACCGGCCTCCGGGCGTTTCCGGGACTCCTCGCCTACTGCGTGAGCAAGGCTGCCGTCGATCAACTCACCCGATGTTCCGCGCTCGAACTGGCTCCGAAGGGCGTCCGCGTGAACGCCGTCAACCCGGGCGTCGTCCGCACGAACCTTCACCTCAACACGGCCATGACCCAGGACGCCTACAGCGGTTTTCTGGAGCACAGCAAGACCACCCACCCCATCGGCCGGATCGGCCAACCCGAAGAAGTCGCCGACCTCATCCTGTACCTCGCCTCCGACAAAGCCGGTTGGATAACCGGCGCCACTTATTCCATAGATGGTGGTCGGGCCGAGACCTGCGCAAGGTAAGAAGTTTCAACACGAAGACACGAAGAGCACGAAGGCTAACGAAGAGAATCTACTTTTTCTTCGTGCTCTTCGTGTCTTCGTGTTGTAAACGACTGTTTCGTAAATCGTGATGCGGCAGGATCGGGCGTTATCAATCGGCAAGCGAGAGAAAACCGTTTGGCCTTTTGCGTTTGTGCTTTGAAACGACGGACTCACCCATATCAGGAATGCTTCAGTCAGGTGGAAATCACCCGCGCGTGGGGAGAACGATGACACGGCGCCAGGGCGCATCGCCTTTGCTGTACGATCCCAGGCCCATTTCCTCGATAAGCAGGTGTTGGAGCCGGCGGACCTCGGACGACTGGGGAGCCAGCTCGACGGGTTTGCCGTAGGACATCACGCGGTCGACACCCTCTCTGGTTTCTCGAAGGGCCTCTTCGGCGACATCACCATGACCCTCGAGGCCGAAGGCTTCCCGTAGATACCCTTTCATCTGGGTTAGCGTGTTGCTGCGGATGATCGCGGCTTGCAGGCCACGTTCCTCGAGTTCAACCAGGGTACGGGGTTGGCGCTTTTCATGCGCCTTGAGCGTCAGGACGAGGTTGGCGTCGTGGGGAGTTTTGGAAATTGTCGCCGGAACCTTGAGCTCATCGATCGCGCGTTGAAGACGGTCGCGGCTGACGCCGTATGGAAATATCCTCAACGTCTTCGGCTGACCGTGACCGCCGTTTCCCTGGTACCGTCTGCGCCGGCTGCCTGATCGCGGGAGCTCTTCCGGTGCGGGCGGGCCCGCTTCCTCAACGACCTGGTAACCTTCCGCCCCCCGAACTCGAACCTCCGGTCGGATTGTTCGGCCGCGCAGGAAGGCATCCACGACGGACGCCGTGTCGTGATAGACGGAAAACCTTTCTCGTGTACGGATTTCCACCAGCGTGTCGAAGGTCGGAGGAGCCTTCCGCTCCAGGACAGTTTTCTGTGTGCGTCGGCGCCGGGCCTCGTCGTCGCCGAGTGTCACGGCATGGATGCCGCCGAGCAAGTCTGAAAGCGTGGGGTTCCTGAGCAGGTTGTCGAGGGAGCTTCCATGGGCCGTGGCGACCAACTGGACGCCACGCTCGGCGATCGTTCGTGCCGCAAGCGCCTCGGCTTCGGTTCCGATCTCATCGATGACGATCACCTCGGGCATCACTACTGTCCGGCTATATGTCGAATAGAATCAACTGATTCGAGTCAACGGGT